>NZ_JAXOFT010000003.1:0-292599 GCF_036409385.1 Thermomonas sp. LB-4
GAGCCGGCAATGCCGGGCGGCGGCGGCATGGGCGGCATGGGCGGCATGGATTTCTGATCCGTCCCAACTGCACCAGTGCACCGGAAGGCCCGCGAAAGCGGGCCTTCCGTTTTTCCGGCCGGGCGCGGATCATCGGCGGATCGTTCCGGATCCGGTGGGTGCTCGTGCGCGACATGCAGCAGGACGTTCTCATCATCGGCGGCGGCCACAACGGCCTGGTCTGCGCCGCCTACCTCGCCGGCGCCGGCCTGAAGGTGCGCGTGCTGGAGCGCCGCCACCTCGTCGGTGGCGCGGCGGTCACCGAGGAGTTCCATCCCGGTTTCCGCAATTCCGTGGCCAGCTATACGGTCAGCCTGCTCAACCCGGCCGTGATCCGCGAGCTGCGCCTGCACGAACACGGGTTGCGCGTGGTCGAGCGCCCGTATTCGAACTTCCTGCCGCTGCCGGACGGGCGCAGTTTCCGGCTGGGCGGCGAGCACACCCAGGCGGAAGTGGCGCGGTGGTCGGCGCGCGATGCGCAGCGGCTGCCCGGGTACTACGCGATGCTCGACCGCATCGTGGTGGTACTGCGCGAGCTGATGCGCCGCACGCCGCCGAACGTGTCTGATCGCTTCGTGCTGGCGGACTGGCTCCACTCCGCAGCGGTGGCGAAACAGCTGAAGTCGCTGGACATGCGCGGCCGGCGCGACCTGCTGGACCTGTTCACCAAGTCCGCCGGCGAGCTGCTGGACGACTGGTTCGAGGGCGAGCCGCTCAAAGCGGCGCTGGGCTGGGATTCGGTGGTCGGCAATTTCGCCAGCCCGTACACGCCGGGCAGCGCCTACGTGCTGCTGCACCACGTGTTCGGCGAGGTCAACGGCAAGTCCGGCACCTGGGGTCACGCCATCGGCGGGATGGGGGCGATCACCCAGGCCATGCGCAAGGAATGCGAGGCGCGCGGCGTCGTCGTCGAAACAGACGCCGAAGTCGCGCGGCTGCTGGTGGAAGGTGGCAAGGCGGTCGGCGTGGCGCTGGCCGACGGGCGCGAGCTGCGCGCGGCGACCGTTGCCAGCAACCTCAACCCGAAGCTGCTCTACACGAAGCTGCTGGAACCGGGCCAGCTCGACGACGACACCGCCCAGCGCATCCGCCGCTACCGCTGCGGCTCCGGCACCTTCCGCATGAACGTGGCGCTGTCCGAGCTCCCGGATTTCAGCGCGATGCCGGGAACGCAGCTGCAGCCGCACCATCAGAGCGGCATCCTGATCGGGCCGTCGCTTCAATATTTCGAGCAAGCGTATTTCGATGCGAAGTCGAAGGCGCACAACGCCGGGTGGGCGCGCAAGCCCATCGTCGAAGTCGTCATTTCCTCGACGCTGGACGACACGCTCGCGCCGCCCGGACAGCATGTCGCCAGCCTGTTCTGCCAGCAGGTGAACCCGGAGGCTGACGGCGGCTGGGACGCGCACCGCGATACGGTGGCGAAGCTGATGATCGATACAGTGAACGAGTACGCGCCCAACTTCGCCCGCAGCGTGCTGGGCTATGAGGCGTTGAGCCCGCTCGACCTGGAGCGGCGCATCGGCCTGGTCGGCGGCGACATCTTCCACGGCGCGCTGGGGCTGGACCAGATGTTCAGCGCGCGCCCGCTGCTGGGGCAGGGTGCCTACCGCGGCGCGTTCCGCGGGCTGTACCTGTGCGGCTCTGGCAGCCATCCCGGCGGCGGCGTGACCGGCCTGCCGGGGCGCAACGCCGCACGTGAAATCCTCAAGGATCTGGGCCGGTCGCCGCGCCCCGATTGACGGGGGATTCGTGAACCGGTTGGTTCTCTTTTGCAGTGCAGCGTGCAACACCCCTCACGAATCCTTCACGATCGGCTCGCGTCCCGACGTGGGGGAGGGAGCAGGCCCGCAGAGACTCCGGTCGAAGCGGGCTTTTTTATGCCTGCGATTCGGCCAGGGGCCGCCTGCGCCCTCGCGTGGAGGTGACGGGTGGCTCAATCCGCCGGCACGGTGCGCGGCAGCGCCCATTCGCGCAGCGCCTGCACCTGCTCGGCCATCAGCACCGACAGCGGGCGGGTATCGCGGATCGCCTGCATCAGCGCGTGCGTATCCAGCCCGGCCTGGGCGGCATGCGCCGCGTACAACGCGCTGACGATGACCTGTTCGATTTCGGCACCGGAATAACCATCCGCCGCCGCGGCCAGCGCCGACAGGTCGATGTGCTCGCGGGCCAGCTGGCGCCGGTCCAGGTGCAAGGCGAAGATCTCGGCGCGGGTCGCGGCATCCGGCAGGTCGACGAAGAAGATTTCGTCGAAGCGGCCCTTGCGCAGCAGTTCCGCCGGCAGCTGCTGCACCTGGTTGGCGGTGGCGACCAGGAACACGCGCGCCTTGCGCTCGGCCATCCAGGTCAGGAGGTAGCCCAGCACCCGCCGCGACAGCCCGCCGTCGCCGTCGCCGCCGTCGGTCGCCAGGGCCTTCTCGATCTCGTCGATCCACAGCACGCAGGGCGCGAGCTGTTCGGTGGACGCGAGCGCGGTGCGCAGGTTCTTCTCGGTTTCGCCGTGGAACTTGTCGTACAGGGTGCCGAAGTCCAGCCGCACCAGCGGTACGCCGAAGCCGCCGGCCACCGCCTTGGCCAGCAGCGACTTGCCGCAGCCCTGCACGCCCAGCAGCAGCACGCCGCGCGGCGGCGGCAGCCCGGCCGGGGGCGGGTCCTGCACGAAGGCGGCGCGCCGTTGTTCCACCCAGCGCTTCAGGCGCGCTGCGCCGCCCACGTCGGAAAAGCGCGCGGTGTCGTACTCGTAGTGCAGGTGGCCGCTCTTGTTGAGCAGCTCGAACTTCAGCCGCGCCAGCTCCGGCAGGTCGTCGGCGCCCAGCGCGCCGTCGCGCCAGATCAGGTGGCGGGCGATCCGGCGCGCGTCGGTCAGGGTCAGGCCGTGCAGGTTGCGCACGATCTGCCGGACCGCGTCGGCGTCGGCTTCCACCCGGCGGCCGCCGTTCTGCGCGGCATAGTCGCGGGCCTCGTCCTTGACCAGCTTGAGCAGGGCGTTGGCGTCCGGCAGGCGCAGCGAGAAGCGCGCGGCGAACGGCGCCAGCGCTTCCGGCAGTTCGATCTTCGTGCCCACCAGCACGATCACGTGCGGCTGGCTGCCGCGGCGCTGGATGAGGTCGCGCAGCGCGCGCTGGTAGCTGGCGTAGCCGAGGTAGGGGGTGGCGTCCATCAGCAGGTAGACGCCGCGCTGGCTGGCCTCGCGCATCGCGTTGAGGGTGGCGCTGAGGTCGGGCGCAAGCCCGCTTTCGTCCTCGCCGTCCATGTCCACCCGGCGCAGGCCTTCGGTCACGCTCCAGCGGTACAGCGCGCGCCAGACGTGCATCAGCGACTGCCGGAACAGCTCCATCACCCGCGCTTCGTCGGGCGTTTCGATCACCAGCAGCGGTGTTTCCGCGCGGATCAGCGCGGCCAGGTCCAGCAGTTCACTCATGGATCGGCACGATAGCGGCGCGTCGGCGATGCCACAATCGGCGCATGGACTACGTGTATTCCGCCGAGCTGCAGGCCCTGTCCGCGCGCGCCCTGCAGCGCCTGCGCGCGGCCGGCTGCGCGATTGCCGACGAAACGGCGCTGGCGCGACTGGCGCTGGCCAGCGACTTCGCCATCGATGCGCTGGTCCGGCAGCCCGAGCTGCTGGGCCAGCTGCAGGCCGATGCGTCGGCGCCGGTGGCGGTGCCGATGCTGGAGGCGGCCAATCAAGCGGAGTGGGCGCGCCTGCTGCGTCGCTACCGGCAGGCGGAATCGACCCGGTTGGTCTGGCGCGACGTGGTCGAGGGCGCTGACGTCGACGAGATCCTCGCAGGCAGCAGCGCGCTGGCGGAAACCTGCCTGCGGTTGGCGCTGGATGCGCTGGAGGCGGACTTCGCGCGGCGATTCGGGGTGGTGCGCGATGCCGCCGGCGCAATCCAGCGGCTGGTGGTGTTCGGCCTCGGCAAGCTGGGCGGACGGGAACTGAATTTCAGCTCCGACATCGACCTGGTCTATGCCTACGAGCACGAAGGCGAATCCGACGGTGCGCGCAGCCTGCACGCGCAGGACTATTTCGCGCGGCTGGGCCAGCAGCTGGCGAAGCTGCTGGACGAGGTGACCGCGGACGGCTTCTGCCATCGGGTGGACCTGCGCCTGCGCCCGTTCGGCAACGCCGGGCGGGTGGCGCTGTCGTTCGCGGCGATGGAGCTGTATTTCCAGCGCGAGGGCCGCGACTGGGAGCGCTATGCCTGGCAGAAGGCGCGCTGCGTGGCCGGCGATGTCGCCGCCGGCGAACGCTTCCTCGAGACGCTGCGGCCGTTCGTGTACCGCCGCTACCTCGACTATGGCGCGCTGGACGGGCTGCGCGCGATGAAGGCGATGATCGCCGCCGAAGTGGCGCGCAAGGACATGGCCGGCGACATCAAGCGCGGGCCGGGCGGCATCCGCGAGATCGAGTTCCTGGCGCAGGCGCTGCAGCTGATCCGCGGTGGCCGCGAGCCGGCGCTGCGCCGCCGACACCTGCTGGCGACGCTGCAGGCGCTGGCGCAGGCGGGGCACATGGAAACCGACGCGGCATCGGCACTGGCGGTGGCATACCGTTTCCTGCGCCGGCTCGAGAACCGCCTGCAGATGCTGGCCGATGCGCAGACCTATGCGCTGCCCGAGGACGGGCTGGCGCGCGCGCGCCTCGCCGCCGGGCTGGGTTATGCGGACTGGCAGGCGCTGGATGTCGCGCTGGCGGCGCAGCGGGCGAAGGTGGCGGAGGAGTTCGGCGCGTTGCTGGCGCCGCGCCGTCGCCGCATCTCCGGTGGCGACGAACTCGCCAGTTACTGGCGGGCGCTGCCCGAGCACGGCGAAGCCGCGCAGCTGGAGGCGGTCGGCTTCGAGCATGCCGCCGAGCTGCACGCCAGCCTCTGCGATTTCGCCCGCACGCCCGGCGTGCGCGACCTCTCCGACGCCGCGCGCGCGCGCCTGGATCGGGTGCTGCCGGCGCTGCTGCAGCACGCCGCCGCTTCCGATACGCCCGATGCGGTGTTGCGCCGGGTGCTGCCGCTGCTGCACACCATCCTGCGCCGTGCCAGCTACTTGGCGCTGCTGGACGAGCAGCCGGCGGCACTGGCGCGGCTGGCCAGCGCGCTGGCGCGCAGCGCCCTGCTGGGCGAGCGCCTGGCCGCCTATCCGCTGCTGCTGGACGAACTGCTGGACGTGCGCGTGGGCGGCGAACTGCCGGATCGCGCGACCATGCAGGCCCAGTGCGCGGCGGCGCTGCGCGACAACGACATGGAGGCGTCGCTGGATGCGCTCAACGAAGTGCGGCAGGCGCTGAGCTTCCGCTTCGCGCTGGCGCTGCTGGATGGCCGCATCGATGCGCAGGATTGCGCCCGCCACCTGGCGTGGCTGGCCGATGCGGTGGTCGCCTGCGTGCTGCAGCTGGCCGACGACGAACTGCGCGGCGCGCACGGCCGCGTCGACGGCGGCCGCTTCGCCGTGCTCGGCTACGGCACGCTGGGCGGCGAAGAGCTGGGTTTCGGCTCCGACCTCGACCTGGTGTTCCTGTTCGATGCGCCCGCGGACGCCACGTCCAACAGCGCGCGGCCGCTGGATGCGCCGCGCTGGTACGCGCGGCTGGGGCAGAAGATCGTCTCGCTGCTGGGCGTGCGCACCGGCGCCGGCCGGTTGTTCGACGTCGACGTGCGGCTGCGTCCCGACGGTGCCAAGGGGTTGCTGGTATCGAGCTTGGCCAGTTTCACCGACTACCAGCGCAACCGCGCGTGGACATGGGAACATCAGGCGCTGGTGCGCGCCCGTGCGATCGCCGGCGACGCCGCGCTGGCGGGGGCCTTCGACGCCCTGCGCGCGCAGGTGCTGGCGCAGCCGCGCGATGGCGGCAAGCTGGCCGAGGATGTTTCCGCGATGCGCCGCAAGATGCGCGCCGAACTGGACCGCAGTGATGCTGCCATGCTCGATCTCAAGCAGGGCGACGGCGCGCTGGTCGATCTGGAGTTCCTGCTGCAGTTCCTGGTGCTGCGCGATGCGGGTGCGAGCCCCGGATTGCTGGCGCCGCGGGC
The DNA here is from genome assembly GCF_036409385.1 of Thermomonas sp. LB-4. Classification (NCBI taxonomy): domain Bacteria; kingdom Pseudomonadati; phylum Pseudomonadota; class Gammaproteobacteria; order Lysobacterales; family Lysobacteraceae; genus Thermomonas; species Thermomonas sp. LB-4. The sequence goes on from NZ_JAXOFT010000003.1 coordinate 6,072, forward strand.
CACCAGCGCCCTGCTGGAAGCCGCGCTGCAGGGGGGCATTCTGGACGCGGCTACCCACGCCGCGCTGCGCGAGGCGCATGCCGCGCTGCTGGACACCGGCCTGCGCTGCACCCTCGACCGCCGTCCCCGCCGCGCCGCGCGCGACGAACGCATCGAGCGCGCCTGCGCTGCGATCGTGGCGGCGGTGCAGGCGCAGGGGCTGGCGTTCGACGCGGCGTAAACCGAATCCATCCCCCAGATTCGTGGGAGCGCACTGAAAGGGCATGACCGCTCTCGCGGGATCGGAATCGTGCAAGGCGCGTCGCGCCCCTGCGGTGCGCCTACATGCCCAGACGCTGGCGGATCTCCCGCGCGACGCGCGCGGTTTCCCGCAGCGGCTCGGCGGCGAACGGTGCCAGCGCATCGTCCAGCGCGCGCGCGCGCGCGCTTCCGATGAGTGCATCGAGGAAGGCCCGCGGGCGCCCCTGCAACGCCTGCGGCGACCACACGTACAGCGGCGCGCGGGTGGCCGCGGCTTCGCTGAGCATGTTCACCGAGTCCGGCGTGCAGACGATGCGGTCGGCGCAGGCCAGCAGCCCGGCGTAGGGATTGGCGCCGTCGCCGGTGTCGCGCCAGCGCAGGCCGGGCAGGTGCGGATCCACGCCCGCCAGCGCGTGGCGCCAGGCCACGGGCGTGCGCCGCGAGGCGACAGCGCTGAAGCTGCCGCCTTCGGCCCGTGCCTGCGCGGCCAGCCGCTGCAGCAGCGCCGCGAAGTCGGCATCGTCCAGCGGCGCGTGGCGGGTCGGGCCGCCCACCAGCAGCACGCTGTGCGGGGTGGGCAGCGCGGCCAGCGCGGGAAAGGCGGCTATCGCGCACAGCAGGTAGTCGTCATCGACCGGATGCAGGCTGCCGAGCGTGGCGATGACGTTGGCCCCGTGGAGGCCATCGTGCGCGGGCGCCACCACGATGTCCCAGTGCCGGCTGGCGATGCGCGGATCGAGGATCTGCACCGCCTTCGCGCCGCGTGCGCGCAGCAGGCGGGTGGCCAGCGCCGCCTGCCGGCCGCAGCCGATCGCCAGCGTCGGTGGCGCGCTGCAGGCGCCATGGAGCCCGGAGCCGAACGCGGCCGTTGCAGCGGGCAGTCGTCGCGGCGCCAGCCAGCGCCAGGGCGCGCGTGGGGCCAGCAGGAGTTCGCCGGGGCGGCTGTCCAGCGCATGCGCCAGCGCCAGCGCCTGGCGCGCGTTGCCGGCGCGGCCGTCGTGGATCGCCAGCGTGGCCGATGGGATTGGCGCGGCGGGGAGTCGTTGCATGGTTGGCATCTATTCGTTCCGAATATGCTGCATTACATGCGCCCGTGGAACCATACACTGTGCGCCATCACCTTCACGATACAGAGATTGCCATGTCCCAGCCGCTCCCCGGTACCGCGCTCGACCAGCTGTTCCGCACCGCCCGTACCTACAACGCCTTCAGCGGCGAGGTGTCGGACGACACCCTGCACCAGCTCTACGAGTTGCTGAAATTCGGACCGACCGAGGCCAACACCACGCCGGCGCGGATCGTGTTCGTGAAGTCGGCCGAGGCCAAGGCCAAGCTGGCCCCGGCGCTGTCGGAAGGCAACCTCAAGAAGACCATGAGCGCGCCGGTGGTGGCCATCGTCGGCTACGACATGCGCTTCTTCGACAAGCTGCCGGTGCTGTTCCCGCATACCGACGCCAAGCCGTGGTTCGAGCACCGCGACGAGGCCAACCTGGCCTGGGTGGCGATGCGCAGCAGCGCGTTGCAGACCGCCTACCTGATCCTGGCGGCGCGCGCGCTGGGCCTGGACTGCGGCCCGATGACCGGCTTCGACAACGCCAAGGTCGACGAGGCCTTCTTCGCCGGCACCCCGATCCGCTCCGGCATCCTGGTCAACCTCGGCCATGGCGATCCCGACAGCATCTTCCCGCGTTCCCCGCGCCTGGGCTTCGACGAAGCCTGCCGCATCGCCTGACCGACATCTGCCGCCGCCCTTTCCCCACCGGAACCCCGCCATGAAGACCACCCTCCGCACCCTGCTGTTGCCGCTCGCCATCGCTGCCGCCGTCGCCGCCTGCAGCCAGCCGGCCGAATCTGCCGCCAGCGCCGCAGCGCCGGCCGATGCCGCGGTCGCGGCGCCGGCCGAAGCCGCGCCTGCCGTCGCCGCGATCACCGCGGTGTCCGGCACCTACCAGCTGGACCCCACCCACACCGACGTGCTGGCGCAGTGGACCCATTTCGGCTTCTCCCAGCCCAGCGCGCATTTCGGCATCAGCGAGGGCACCCTCGTCTTCGACGCCGCCGACGTGGCCAAGTCCAGCGTGCAGGTCACCATGCCGCTCACCGCCATGAACAGCTTCGTCGACAAGCTGGACGAGCATCTGGCCAGTGGCGATTTCTTCGACGCCGCCAAGTTCCCGAATGCCACCTTCAAGAGCACCAGCGTGGCCGCCGCGGGCACCAACAAGCTGACCGTCACCGGCGACCTGACCATCAAGGACATCACCAGGCCGGTGACCCTGGACGTGACCCTCAACGGCGCCGGTGAATACCCGATGCTGAAGAAGCAGGCGATCGGTTTCTCCGCCACCGCCACCATCAAGCGCAGCGACTTCGGCGTGGGCGCCTATGCGCCGAACGTCAGCGACGAGGTGCAGCTGCGCATCACCACCGAAGGCACGCTGGCCGATGCGCCGGCGGCCGATGCCGCGCCCGCGCAGGGCTGATGCCATGATCGTCGAACGCCCTGCCGGCGCCCGCGGCGAAGTGGACATGGGGTGGCTGCACAGCCGCCACACGTTCTCGTTCGGGCATTACTACGACCCGGCGTGGATGGGCTTCGGCGTCCTGCGCGTGATCAACGACGACACCGTCGCCCCCGGCGGCGGGTTCGCCCCGCACCGCCACGCCAACATGGAGATCATCAGCGTGGTGCTGGACGGGGCGCTGGCGCACAAGGACAGCGCCGGCAACGAAGGCGTGATCCGCGCCGGCGACGTGCAGTGGATGAGCGCCGGCCACGGCATCGAGCACAGCGAATACAACGGCTCGGACGCCGCGCCGGTGCATTTCCTGCAGGTCTGGATCCAGCCGGCCCGGCTCAACCACGCTCCGGCCTACGACCAGAAGCATTTCGCCCCGGACGCACGCCGCGGGCGCTGGGTGCTGCTGGCGTCGCCGGATGGCGCCGACGGCAGCATCGGCATCCGCCAGGACGCCAGCCTGCGCGCCACCCGGCTGCTGCCGGGCGATGCGCTGGACGCGGCGCTGGACCCGGCCCGCCGCTACTGGCTGCACGTGGCCACCGGCGAGGTCGCGGTGGGCAAACGCGTGCTGGCCGCCGGCGATGCGCTGGGACTCTCCGGTGAAGGCGCTGTCCTGGCGCTGCGTGGCATCGGCGCCGCCAGCGACGTGCTGCTGTTCGACCTTCCTGCCTGACCGTGCCCGCCATTCCCGCGACAGCGGGGATGGCGGATGCGCGCTAAACTGGCGGGGTTCCCGCAACCCGTTGCATTCGCCATGGCACAGTCCGCTTCGCCCGCCCCCGCGTCCGCCCGCGCCCAGCAGACCTACGAGGTGCATCGCGCCGAGTTGCCGCTGAGCTGCCCGCTGCCGTCGATGGCGGTGTGGAACGAGCATCCGCGGGTGTACCTGTCGATCGTCGAGGATGGCGGGCGCAGCCAGTGCCCGTACTGCGGCAGCGTCTACGTCCTCGTCGACTGAGCCCGCGGCGCCCGCGATGCGCCGCCTGACCGTGGTGCAGCTGTTGCCGGCGCTGGAGGCCGGCGGCGTCGAACGTTCCACCCTGGAGATCGCCGACGCGCTGGTGCGCGCCGGCCATCGCGCCGTGGTCGTATCCGCCGGCGGCCGGCTGCTGCCGCAGCTGCAGGCGCTGGGCGCCGAGCACATCGCGCTCGCCATCGGCAGCAAATCCCCATTGAGCCTCAGTCACCTGCCGGCGCTGCGCCGCGTGCTCGCGGGCGCCGACATCGTGCATGCGCGCTCGCGGTTGCCGGCATGGCTGGGCTGGCTGGCGCTGCGCGCGCTGCCGGCCGCGGCGCGCCCCCGTTTCGTCACCACCGCGCATGGCCTCAATTCGCCCTCGCGCTACAGCGCGATCATGACCCGCGGCGAGCGCGTGGTCTGCGTATCGCGCACGGTGCGCGACTACCTGCTGCGCCACTATCGCGGGATCGATCCGGCGCGGCTGGTGGTGATCCCGCGCGGCATCGATCCCGCCGCGTTTCCGCGCGCGCCCGCGCCGGACCGCGCCGCGCGTGCGCAGGTCGCCGCGCTGCATCCGCAGCTGGGCGGCGCGGGCCCGCTGCTGCTGCTGCCGGGGCGCGGTACGCGGCTGAAGGGCCATGCCGATGCGATCGCGCTGCTGGCGGCGCTGCGCGCCGATGGGGTGGATGCGCGGCTGTGGATGCCCGGCGCGCTGCAGGCCGGGCGCGAGGCGTACATCGCGGGTTTGATGGCGCAGGCGCGCGCCGCCGGGGTGGATGCGGCGCTGGCGATGAGCGCGCCGACCGCGGCGATCGCCCAGGCCTACGCGGCCTGCGACCTGGTGCTGCAGCTGTCGCGCAAGCCGGAGTCGTTCGGGCGCACCGTGATCGAGGCGCTGTCGGTGGGCCGGCCGGTGCTGGGCTGGGCGCACGGCGGCGTCGGCGAGCTGCTGGCCGAGCTGCAGCCGGCAGGGGCGGCTGCGGCATTCGAAGCCGACGCGCTGGCGATGCGCGCGCGCGCGCTGCTGGCGGCGCCCCCATCGCCGCCGGCGACGATGCCCTATACGCTGCAGGCGATGCAGGAGGCGACCTTGACGCTGTACCGGACGATGGTGGACGCATGAACGCACGGACGATGCCGCCCGGCGGCGTGGCCGAATGGCGCTGGGCGCCCGCCTGGGTGCTGACGTTCGTCGCCCTGTGGCCCGCGCGCGGAATTGCCGAGACCGTGCTGGTGCTGGGGGCGCTGGCGGGGCTGGTGCGGCTGGTCGGCAGCCGCTTCCGCGGCGGCGGCGCGCTGCTCAGCGGCCCGGCGTGGGCGCTGACCTCGGTGCTGTTCGCCGCCTACTGGCTGCCCGAACTCATCGCCGCGATCGATGCGCGCGAGCGCCTGCATGCCTTCGGCGAGGTGCTGGCCGACCTGCGCTACCTGCCGTTCCTGTGGGTGGCAGCGGCGGCGGTCGCCAGCGATGCCGGCCGCCGCCGCACGTTCGGCGGGCTGGCGGTCATCGCGCTGGCGTGGACGCTGGATGCGCTGATCGAGGCAGCCATCGGCACCAGCCCGCTGTTCTGGATGCTGGACCAGGCCAAGCATGCGGTCAGCGGCCACGGCATGTGCACGGCCAGCGAAGTGGAGGCGGCCGACCGCTTGGCCGGCGTGCTCGGCCCCTGCAACCTCAAGTTGGGCATCGTGCTGGCCAGCCTGTCGCCGTTCGCGCTGGCGGCAGCGCGGCAGCGGCTGGGCCAGCTGGGCTGGTTGGCCGCGGCGTCTGCCATCGGGCTGGCGGTGATCCTGGCCGGGTCGCGGGCGTCCTGGTTGACCTATGGGCTGGTGCTGCTGTGGACCGGCTGCCGCGCGCTGGGCTGGCGCAAGCTGATGGCGGTGTTCGTGGCCGGCGCCCTGATGCTGGCGACGGCCAACGCGCTGTCGCCGCAGGTGCATGAGCGCGTGCAGCGCACCACGCTGGCGCTGACCGCGCAGCCGGGTGGCATGGACGCGGCGCTGTCCGGACGCGGCCGGATCTGGTCGGCGGCGCTGTGCATGGCGCGCGAGCACCCGTTCAACGGGGTGGGCCCGCGCGCTTTCCGCGACCAATTCCCCGCCTGCGATCCGCAGCCCGGCACGCAGGCGGCGTGGGGAACGGGTGTTGCCCTCCATGCCCACCAGATCGTGCTGGAGATACTCAGCGAAACCGGCGTCATCGGCCTGCTGCTGTGGCTGGCCGGTTCCGCGCTGGGCTGGCGGGCCTGGCGCTACGCCGACGCCGGGGCGCGCGAACGCGCACGCCCGGCGATGCTGGCGCTGGCAGTGAGCGTGTTCCCGCTCAATACCCACCTGGCCGCGTATTCGACCTTCTGGGGCAGCGTGCTGCTGCTGCTGGCGGCCCTGTACGCCGGCAGCCTGTGGGGCCGCGAGACCCCGGCTGCGCCGCCTCAGTCGTAGCGCGAACGGCCGTCCGGCTGGCGCTTGAAGCGCCGGTGCAGCCACAGGTACTGGCTGGGCGCCTGCCGCACCATCGCCTCGATCGCCGCGTTGACCGCGGCGGAGTCGGCCACCGCGTCGTGGCTGGGGAACGGCGCCAGCGGCTGGCCCACCTGCAGGACGTAATGCGCGCCTTCGCGGCGGTGGAAGAACGGCACCACCGCACAGCCGGTCATGCGCGCGAACTGGTGGGTGGCGGTGATGGTGGCGGCGGGGATGCCGAAGAACGGCGCGAACACCGTGTCCTTGCCGCGCATGTCCTGGTCCGGTGCGTACCACAGCACGCCGCCGCGCTTGAGGTGGCGGATCGCCGCGCGGGTGTCGCCATTGCCGAACATCGCGCTGGCGTAGCGCAGGCGCCCGCGCAGCACCGCCCATTCCATCACCGGGCTGCGGTGCCTGCGGTACATGCCGGCCAGCGGCACGTGGTCGCACAGCAGGCGTCCGCACATCTCCAGGGTCATGAAATGCCCCGACACCAGCAGCACGCCGCGGCCTTCCGCCTGCAGGCGCTGCAGGACGTCCACGCCCTCGATGCGGGCGGAGGCACGCATCGGCGCGACATCGCCCCACCACGCGCGGGCGAACTCGAACAGGCCGATGCCGACATCGCGGAAATTGGCGCGCAGCAGCGCCTCGCGCGCGCCGGCGTCCAGCTCCGGCAGGCACAGTGCGAGGTTGGTGCGCGCGGCCTCGCGCCGGTCCGGCAGCAGCCGCAGCGCCAGCCAGCCGACCGCGGCACCCAAGCTGCGCTGCACGTGCCAGGGCAGGCGCGCCAGCGCCATGCACAGGCCTACGCCCAGCCAGACCGGCCAGTGGCGCGGGGCGAACGACGGGCGGTCTGGGGAAGCGGAGGCCATGCGCGGATTCTACCGGGCGCTGCCGCTACGGCCCGCAATGCCCGGCGCTGAGCCTTGGAGACTGGGCTGTGTTGCCGCGTTCGCGTCTGCGAAATCAAGGAGGAGATGCCGGCCGCAGGACGGCATCGGGGGACATTCGCGGACGCGAACGCGGCAACACGGCGCGCGCGGAGTCTCCGCCATGGCTATCCTGTGCGCATGCAGGCCGATCTCACCGAACGCGTGCTGCGCGGCCTGTATTCGGCCGCGCTGTACCTGCTTGTGCCGGTCACGCTGTACCACCTGGTCTGGCGCGGCTTCCGCCAGCGCGCCTACCTGCAGCGCTGGGACGAGCGCTACGCCAGTTATCCGCAGGCGGTGCCGGTGGCGCCGCTGTGGCTGCACGCGGTGTCGGTGGGCGAAGTCAACGCCGCGGCGCCGCTGGTGAACCGGCTGCGCGCGCTGCGCCCCGACCTGCAGCTGGTGGTCACCACCATCACCCCGACCGGCTCGGAGCGCGTGCGCGCGCTGTGGGGCGACGCGGTCACCCACGTGTACCTGCCGTATGACCTGCCCGGTGCGGTGGGGCGCTTCCTCGACCGCTTCCAGCCGGTGATGGCGCTGATCGTGGAGACCGAGCTGTGGCCGAACCTGCTGTTCGGCTGCCGCGACCGCGGTATTCCCACCTACATCCTCAATGCGCGCCTGTCGGCGCGTTCGCTGCGCGGCTATCGCGTGCTGGGGCCGCTGATCCGCCGCGCACTGGGCAGCGTGCACCGGGTGGCCGCGCAGTCGGAGGACGATGCGCGCCGCTTCCTCGAACTGGGCGCGCTGCCCGAGCGCATGCAGGTCACCGGCAACCTGAAGTTCGACATGGCGGCGGTGGATACCGGCGCCTTCGTCGAAGGATTCCGTACCGCGCTCGGGGCGGCGCGGCCGGTATGGATTGCGGCCAGCACCCACGAAGACGAGGAAGCGGCCGTGCTCGACGCCCATCGTGCGCTGCGTGAAACCCATCCGGACGCGCTGCTGCTGTGGGCGCCACGGCACCCGGAACGCTTCCGCGCTGCCGTCCAGGGCGCGCGCGAGGCCGGCTTCGCGGCGGCTTCGCGCAGCGAGGACGGCTGGCCGGGGGCGGATACCGGGGTGTTCGTGATCGACACCCTGGGCGAACTGCTGCGCTTCTATGCCTGTGCGCAGGTGGCCTTCGTCGGCGGCAGCCTGCAGGCGATCGGCGGGCACAACCTGCTGGAGCCTGCGGCCACCGGCACCGCCATCCTCAGCGGCCCGCACCTGCACAACTTCGCGGACATCGCGCGGCGCCTGCGCGAGGCCGGGGCGATGCGCATCGTGACCGATGCCGGGACGCTGGCCGCGGCGCTGCGCGTGCTGTTCGACGACGAGGATGTGCGCCGGCGGCTGGCCGACAATGCGGCGCGGCTGCTCGAGGATGGACGCGGCGCGCTGGCGCGCACGCTGGCGCTGATCGAACCGACGCTGCCGGCCCGGATTCCGTAGGCGCACGGAACGGGCGCGAACGCTCTGTGCGGGATCACGCTAAAAGCATCGCGCCCTTTCAGTGCGCTCCTGCAAAAACAACCGCCGGCAACGCGCCTCTGTAGGCGCACCGCAGGGGCGCAACGCATTTGGCGTGGTGTCGCGAACGCGTTCGCGCCGGTTCCGTGTCCTCCTGGGAGGAGTGCGCACATGCGAAGAGCGGGGACATGCCCCGCTCTCCGGATTTCAACGCAGGGCTGCGGGCTTGGCCCGCCACGGATCGCTCAGCGCGCCGCCAGCGTCTGGTCGAGGGCCTTGTCGGTGGTCAGCAGGCGGTTGATGTCCTCCACGTCGGAGACATCGAGGGTGCCGGCGGACTGCTCCAGCAGCAGCCGGCTCTGCAGGAAGTTGTACTTGGCCTGCGCATAGGCCTGCTGCGCGGAGAACAGGGTGCGCTGGTTGTTCAGCACGTCCAGCACGGTGCGCGTGCCCACTTCCAGGCCGACCTGCGAGGCGTCGTAGGCGCTCTGCGCGGACACCAGCGCCAGCCGGCGCGCTTCCACTTCGCTGATGCCGGCCACCACCGCCTGGTAGGCGCCACGGGTGCTGCGCTCGATCGCGCGGCGGCTCTGCTCCACCGCGTCGGCGGCGCCGTCGCGCTGGGCCAGCGCGGTGCGCACGCCGGACTGGGTGGCGAAGCCTGCGAAAATCGGGATGTTCAGGGTCACGCCGACGCTGGTATTGGCGTTGTTGGCGCCGGTGAAGGCCGGGTTGTCGTACAGGCCGGGGATCGCCTTGCCGTAGCTCGCCTGCAGGCCGAGCGTGGGGTAGTGGCCGGCGCGCGCGGTCTTGACGCCGGCCTCGGCCGCTTCCAGGTTGGCTTCCTGCGCCTTCAGCGACGGGTTGTTGGACAGCGCGTCGCCGACGAAGGCATCCACGCCCTTTTCCGCCGGCAGCACCGGCTTGAAGTCGTCCGGCAGGCCCTTGAGGTTGGCGACCGGGGTGCCGGTGATTTCCACCAGCGCCTGGTAGGCGTCGCGCACCGCGTTGCGGGCGAGGATGCTGCTGGCGCGCGCGCCGTCGTACTGGGCGCGGGCTTCGTGCACGTCGGTGATCGGCGCCAGGCCCACTTCCAGGCGCTTGCTGGCGAAGTCGAACTGCTTCTTCAGCGCGGCTTCGGCGGCTTCCGCGGCGGCCAGCGTTTCCAGCTGCACCAGCACGTTGAAGTAGGCTGCGGAGGTGCGGGTGATCAGGTTCTGGCCCGCGGCTTCCAGGTTGTAGCCGCCGGCGCGGTCCTGCGCCTTGGCGCCCTGCAGGGCGCTGTAGTTGCCGAAGTTGAACAGCGACTGGTTGAGGCTGAGGCCCCAGCTGCCATTGCTGGAGTCGCCGTTGCCGCGGTCGACCCGGTTGCTGCTGACCGAGCCGCCGATGCCCGGCAGCAGGTTGGCGCGGGCCTGCACCGGCCGCTCGGCGGCGACGGCGCGGGTGGATTCCGCGGCGGCGTACTGGGGGTCGCTGCTGCGCGCGTTCTGGTAGCTCTGGAGCAGGTCGTCGGCCTGCGCCGCGGCGGGCAGCAGGACGAGGGCAAGGGCGAGGGCGAGCGGGCGACGCAGCATGGCGGGGTCCTTGGCGGCTTTACAGGGTGAACGCGGGCACCGGTTCGGCGCCTGCAAGGTAGGGGAGGTCGGTTTCGAACAACGATTCGACGCGGCTGCCGTTGACCGTGCGATGCACCAGCGCCGCTTCCATCGCGGGCGAGCGGCCGTGCACCACGAACATGCGGCCGCCCGGGTTGAGCCATTCGACGAACCGCGCCGGGATCGTCGCCACCGCGGCGCCGACGCAGATCACGTCGAAGCTGCGGCCGGGGTTCCAGTCGAAGGCGTCGGCGGCGCGCACCGTGGCGTTGCCGAAGCCGTGCGCCGCCAGCCGCGCCTGCGCGGCTTCGGCGAGGTCGGGGTGGCGTTCGATCGCCACCACCTCGCGCGCCAGCCGGGCCAGGCAGGCGGTCAGGTAGCCGCTGCCGGCGCCGACGTCCAGCACGCTCTCGGTCGCGGTGGGCAGCAGGGCCTGCAGGATCCGGCCTTCCAGCACCGGCTTCAGCATGGTTTCGCCGTGGCCCAGCGGCAGCGCGGTATCGGCATAGGCCAGCCCGCGCAGCGATTCGGCGACGAACGCCTCGCGGGGCATCCGGGCAAGGGTGTCGAGCACGCGCACGTCCAGCACGTCCCAGGGACGGATCTGCTGTTCCACCATGTTTTCACGGGCGCGGGCGAAGTCGATGCTCATGCGGGGATAAATCCGTTGCGGGGAACCGTGCATTGTAGTACCGCCAGCCCCGGTCTGGCGGGCAGTCTGGCCGTACCGGTACACCAGCACGCAGTGCCGGAAGTCACCGCCACCAAGGGCAGGGCGGCGTTGCGTTCAGGCGGCCGGTCAGCGTTTTGCATAGGCGCGCAGGAACATGTCCACCACGCCCGCCACGTGCGCCTGCGGCGTGTCGTGCCGCGCGCCGCAGCTGTAGCCGAACACGGCCTGGGCGTGCGGTTCGCCCTTGAGCAGGGTGAAGAACTGGCTGGCGGCGCGGGCAGGGTCCTCGATCTCCAGCTCGCCGGCGGCGATGCGCCGCTCCAGCAGTGCGGTGAAGCCGTTCTGCACGCGCTGCGGCCCCGCCTCCCAGAACATCGCCGGCATGTGGCTGCCGGTGATCTGCGGCGAGCACAGGATGCGGTGCCCGACGATCGCCTCGGGGGTCATGATCATGGCGAAGAACGCCTCGCCGATATCGGTCAGGCGCTCGCGCAGCGGCACATCCGGATCCGGCTCGAACAGGCGGGTGGGCATGCCCAGTTCGCAGTGCGCGCGCACCGCCTCCGCGAACAGGCCGTCCTTGTCGCCGAAGTGGCTGTAGACGGTGAGTTTGGACACCCCCGCTTCGGCCGCGATCTGGTCCATGCTGACGCCGTCGAACCCCTGCAGCACGAACAGGCGCTTGGCGGCATCGAGGATCGCCGCGCGCTTGGCCAGGTCCTTCGGCCGGCCGGGACCGGCGGGCTTGCACTGGGGAATGTTGCGGATCATGCCTTGGATAGTGGACTGCAGAGTTCGGCAACTATACCATACCCGCCAGTTCAATATAGGGCGCAAGCCGACGGAGCGGGCATGGAGCTGAACGGGAAGAAGCTGCGCGACAGCCGGACGCTGCGTTCGCTGGCCACCGGCGCACTGATGGCGCTGACCCTGGGCGCCTGCGGGCGCGACCCGCAGCCTGCGGAGGCGGTGCGCACGGTGCTGGTGGTACAGCCCGGCGCTGCGGCCGGGATGGCGGCGGAGGCGTTCGCCGGCGAGGTGCATGCGCGCCAGGAAAGTGCGCTGGCGTTCCGCGTCGGCGGCAATCTGGTGCGGCGCCTGGTCGACGCCGGCGAGGAGGTGAAGCGGGGCCAGCTGCTGGCCGAGCTGGACCCCGGCGATGCGCGCCTGCAGGCCAGCGCCGCGCAGGCCGACATGGTGCGGCTGGGCGGCGATCTGGAGCGTTACCGCACCCTGCTGGCGCAGAAGCTGATCAGCCAGTCGGCCTTCGATGCCCAGCAGGCGGCCTACCGCGCGGCCCGCGCCAAGTACGAGTTGATGCGCAACCAGGACGATTACACCCGCCTGCGGGCGCCGCGCGACGGCGTGATCGCCAGCCGCCAGGCCGAGGCCGGGCAGGTGGTGGCGGCCGGGCAGCCGATCTTCCTGCTGGCCGCCGACGGCGGCCGCGAGGTCGCCATCGGCCTGCCGGAAGCGCGCATCCGCGATTTCCATACCGGCCAGCCGGCAGTGGTGGAACTGTGGAGTGCGCCCGGCAGGCGCCTGCCGGGGCATCTCCGCGAGATCGCCGCGGCCGCCGATCCGCAGACCCGCACCTACGCCGCGCGCGTCGCCCTGGATGGCGCGATGGCTGCGGACGCCGGGCTCGGCCAGAGCGCGCGGGTGTTCATCACCGACGCCCCGGGCGGCGGCCTGCGCCTGCCGCTGGCGGCGGTGCAGCGCGGCGACGGCGGCGCCACCGCGGTGTGGGTAGTGAAGGACGGCAAGGCCCACCAGCGCCCGGTGCGGCTGGGCGGCTACGGCGAGGACAGCGTGCCGGTGCTGGAGGGCGTCGGCGTCGGCGACTGGGTGGTGGCCGCCGGCGGCCATCTGCTGCGCGAAGGCGAGGCGGTGAAACCGGTGGACCGGCGCAATCGCCCGGTCGCGGCCGGGACGCGCTGAGCCATGGGCGGCTTCAACCTGTCGGAATGGGCGCTGCGCAACCGCGCGCTGGTGCTGTTCCTGATGATCGTGCTGGGCCTGGTCGGGGCCTGGTCGTACCGCCAGCTGGGCCAGTCGGAAGACCCGCCGTTCACCTTCAAGGCGATGGTGGTGCGCACGCTGTGGCCGGGCGCCACCGCCGAGCAGGTGTCCAGGCAGGTCACCGAGCGGGTGGAGAAGGCGGTGATGGGCACCGGCAAGTACGAGTTCGTGCGCTCGTACTCGCGGCCGGGCGAATCCCAGGTCATCGTGATGGCGCGCGACTCGATGAAGTCGAAGGACGTGCCCGAGCTCTGGTACCAGGTGCGCAAGAAGGTCGGCGACATCCGCGCCACCCTGCCCGCCGAGGCCATCGGGCCGTTCTTCAACGACGAGTTCGGCGACACCTTCGGCAACATCTACGCGCTGACCGCGCCGGGTTTCGACTATGCGCTGATGAAGGACTACGCCGACCGCATCCAGCTGGAGCTGCAGCGGGTGCCGGACGTCGGCAAGGTCGAGCTGGTCGGGCTGCAGGACGAGAAGATCTGGATCGAACTGTCCAACACCAAGCTGGCCACGTTGGGGATCCCGCTGGCGGCGGTGAAGCAGGCGCTGGACGAACAGAACGCGGTGGCGCAGGCCGGCTTCTTCGAGACCGGCAGCGACCGCGTGCGCCTGCGCGTGGACGGGCAGTTCGATTCGGTGGAGCAGATCCGCGCGTTCCCGATCCGCGCCGGCGACCGCACCCTGCGGCTGGGCGACATCGCCAGCGTCCAGCGCGGCTTCGCCGATCCGGCCGCGCCGAAGATGCGCTTCATGGGCCAGGACGCGCTGGGCATCGCGGTGGCGATGCGCGACGGCGGCGACATCATCCGCCTGGGCCGTACCCTGGAGGCGGAGTTCCAGCGCCTGCAGAAGACCCTGCCGGTGGGCATGCAGCTGGGCAAGGTGTCGGACCAGCCGCAGAGCGTGCACGAGGCGATCGGCGAATTCGTGCGGGTGCTGGCCGAAGCGGTCGCGATCGTGCTGCTGGTCAGCTTCTTCTCGCTGGGCCTGCGCACCGGCATGGTGGTGGCGGTCAGCATCCCGCTGGTGTTGGCGATGACCTTCGCCGCCATGCACGTGTTCGGCATCGGCCTGCACAAGATCTCGCTGGGCGCGCTGGTGCTGGCGCTGGGCCTGCTGGTGGACGACGCGATCATCGCGGTGGAGATGATGGCGATCAAGATGGAGCAGGGCTATTCGCGGCTGAAGGCGGCCAGCTTCGCCTGGCAGTCCACCGCCTTCCCGATGCTGACCGGCACGCTGGTGACCGCGGCCGGCTTCCTGCCGATCGCCACCGCGGCGTCGAGCACCGGCGAATACACCCGGTCGCTGTTCCAGGTGGTGGCGATCGCGCTGTGCGTGTCGTGGGTGGCGGCGGTGCTGTTCATCCCGTGGCTGGGCGACAGGATGCTGCCGGACCTGCACGACGCGCACCTGCGCCCGACCCTGGTGCAGCGCCTACGGCAGCGTTTCGGCGGCGCGCCGTTCGAACCCGCCGCCGCGCATGCGCACGATCCTTACGACAGCGGCTTCTATCGCCGCCTGCGCGGCTGGCTGGAGTTCTGCCTGCGCCACCGCTGGCTGGTGATCGGTGCCACCGTGGCTGCGTTCGCGGCCTCGATCGCGTTGTTCCGCTTCGTGCCGCAGCAGTTCTTCCCGGATTCGGTGCGGCCGGAGCTCATGGTGGATCTGGAGCTGGCCGAAGGCAGCTCGCTGCGGTCCACCGATGCGCAGGCGCGCAAGCTCGAGGCGCTGCTGCAATCGCGCGAGGGCATCGCGAACTACGTGGCCTACGTCGGGACCGGCTCGCCGCGCTTCTACCTGCCGCTGGACCAGCAGCTGCCGGCCGCCAACTTCAGCCAGTTCGTGGTGCTGGCCCGGGACCTGAAGGCGCGCGAAGCAACCCGCAGCTGGCTGATCGAAGAGGTCGCGCCGCAGTTCCCGGAACTGCAGCTGCGCGTCACCCGGCTGGAGAACGGCCCGCCGGTGGGCTACCCGGTGCAGTTCCGCGTGTCCGGCGAGGACATCGGCCAGGTGCAGGCCATCGCCCGCCAGGTGGCCGGCAAGGTGCGCGCGGACCCGGACGTGGCCAATGTCAACCTGGACTGGGGCGAGCCCAGCAAGGTGGTGCGGCTGCGCATCGACCAGGACCGCGCCCGCGCGCTGGGCGTGAGCAGCGCGCAGCTGGCGCACTTCCTGTCCGGCTCGCTGTCGGGGTTGCCGGTCAGCACCTACCGCGAGGACAACGAGCTGATCGAGATCCTGCTGCGCGGGACCCGCGACGAGCGCGTGCATCCCGAGTTGCTGGGCAGCCTGGCGGTGCCCACGCCCGGCGGCAGCGTGCCGCTGGCGCAGATCGCCACGCTGGAGTACGGCTTCGAGGACGGCATCATCTGGCATCGCAATCGCCTGCCCACGGTGACCGTGCGCGCCGACATCCGCACCGACGCGCTGACCCCGCCGACGGTGGTGGCGCGGATCCTGCCCACCCTGGCCGGCATCCGCGCCGCTCTGCCGGAGGGCTACCTGCTGGAGACCGGCGGCACGGTGGAGGATTCCGCGCGCGGGCAGAACTCGATCAAGGCCGGCCTGCCGCTGTTCCTGCTGGTGGTGACCGCGCTGCTGATGCTGCAGCTGCGCAGCTTCCCGCGCACCGCGCTGGTGCTGCTGACCGCGCCGCTGGGGCTGATCGGGGTGGTGCTGGCGCTGCTGCTGTTCCGGGTCCCGTTCGGCTTCGTGACGATGCTGGGCACGATCGCGCTGGCCGGCATGATCATGCGCAACTCGGTCATCCTGGTCGACCAGATCCAGCAGGACATCGATGCCGGCCACGACCGCTGGCACGCGATCATCGACGCCACCGTGCGCCGCTTCCGCCCGATCGTGCTGACCGCGCTGGCGGCGATCCTGGCGATGATCCCGCTCTCGCGCAGCGCCTTCTATGGCTCCATGGCGGTGGCGATCATGGGCGGCCTGACCGTGGCCACCCTGCTCACCCTGTTCTTCCTGCCGGCGCTGTACGCCGCCTGGTTCAAGGTGCGCGCGGACGAAGCCCGGTCCTGAGGCCGGCCGTTGCGGCCGTCGCGATGCTAGATTGGCAGCGGGCAGGCGCAGGCCTGCCCGTTGCCGCAACAGGGGGAAGCTTGCCGATCCGACATGCCGGAAACCGCGGCATCAACATGCTGCGCGCGTGGCTGCAGCGCCTGCTGCCGGGGTTGCTGTGGCTGCTGGTGCAGCCGGTGGCCTGGGCGACGCCGGGCGCGCCTCACTACACGGTCAGCGGCTGGACCATGGAAGACGGCCTGCCGCATCCGCTGGTGCATGTGGTGGCGCAGGACCGGGAGGGCTTCCTGTGGGCGGGGACCTGGGAAGGGGCGGTGCGCTTCAACGGCCGCGACTTCACCCTGTTCGATCGCCAGAACACGCGGGGCATGGAGCTGGCGGGCGTTTACAGCATCCTGCCGGAGGCCGACGGCGGCGTGTTGTTCGGCACTGCCCGCAACGGCATCGTCCGCTACCACCAGGGCGCCTGGCAGCGCGTGGGCGGCGAGGCGACGCGCACGCTGGCGGTTTCGGCGCTGCGGCGCGGCAGCGACGGCGCGCTGTGGTTCGCGTCCGGCCGGCGCCTGATGCGGCTGGACGGCCACGGCCTGCAGGACGCCGGCAGGCTGGCGGGCCTGCCGGTGGGGGAAGTGCTTGCGTTGGCGCAAGACCGCGACGGCGCGCTGCTGGTGGCGGGCGAAGCCGGGCTGCACCGCATCGTGCACGGGCGCGCGCAGCGCTGGGGCGCGGATTGGGTGGCGCCCGGTGCGGTGACCGCGTTGCTTGCCGATGGCCGCGGCGGCTGGCTGGCGGCGCACCACCGTGGCGTGCATTGGCGGCATGCCGATGGCCGGTTGGAACGCATCGACGTGGGCAGGCGGGTCAGCGCGATGGTGCTGGACGAGCGCGGCGCGCTGTGGATGAATCTGTCCGACGGCCAGCTGCTGCGCCGCGACGGCGACGGCAGCCAGTGGCCGATGGAGGTTCCCGGTACGGTCAACAAGGCCCTGCTGTTGGACCGGGAGGGCCTGGTCTGGGCCGGCAGCAGCGACGGCCTGTTCCGGGTTGCCGACGGCCAGGCCAGCGGGCTGACCCGGCGGGACGGGTTGGGCAGCGACTATGTCCGCACGGTGCTGGAGGACGACGCCGGTGCCTACTGGATCGGCCATGCCGACGGCCTGTCCCGCTGGTCGCAGGGAAAGATGCAGGGCATCCGGCTGGGCGAGGGCAACGGGGCGCATGACACTTCGGTGCTGTCGCTGGCCCGGCACCAGGGCCGGCTATGGGTTGGCACCTACGACCTGGGCGTGCTGCAGCTCGATCCCCAAGGGCGGGTGCTGCAGCGCCTGCGCCTGGGCAACGGCCTCCAACCGGTGGTGCGTGCGCTGCTGCCGGAAGCCGATGGCAGCCTCTGGATCGGCGGCAACCATGGCCTGGTGCACTGGCGCAATGGCCAGCCGCAGCCGTATCTGGGCGGCGCGGGCCAGCCTGACCTGGTCGTGCAGGCGCTGTATCGCGACCCGGTCGGCCCGCTCTGGATCGGCACCAACCACGGCATGGCCATGCTCGATGCGCACGGCCGGCTGCGCCGCTGGGAGCCCGATCGCGACGTGCCCGCGCAGTATTTCTTCGACTTCCTGCGCGACCCCGGCGGCGACCTGTGGATCGCAAGCGACCGTGGCCTGCTGCGGCTGCGCAACGGCCGCTTCACGGTCTACGACCACCGGCGGGGACTGCCCCGCGACAAGCTGTTCCGGATCCTCGACGACGGCGCCGGCAGCCTGTGGCTGTCCAGCAACATGGGCATCTTCCAGGTGGCGCGGCGCGAACTGGACGAGATCGATGCCGGCACCCGCAGGCAGCTGGCCGTGCAGGTGCTCGACCGCAGCGACGGCATGCCGGGCAACCAGAGCAACGGCGCCAGCCAGCCCGCCGGCTGGTTGACCCGGCAGGGGCGGCTGCTGTTCCCGACCTCGGGCGGCCTGGCGGTGATCGAGCCCGGCGAGGCGGCGGGCGGCCGGGCCGGCGCGCCGCCGGTGGCATTCGAGCGGGTGACCGTGGATGGGCAGGCACAGCCGCTGCGGCCGCTGCTGACCCTGCGGCCGGGGGCCAACCGGTTGGCCGTCGGCTACGCGGGAATGAGCTTCCGCGCGCTGGACAAGCTGCGCTACCGCTATCGCCTGCACGGCTACGACCAGGACTGGGTGGGCGCCACCGCCGGCAACGAGGCGGTCTACACGCGCCTGCCGCCGGGCGACTACCGGCTGGAAGTGCAGGCGATGGCGATGCCGGTGGACTGGTCGCGCAGCGACCGCGTCGGCAGCGCGCAGATGCGGATCGAAGTGGTGCCCGCGGCCTGGCAGCGCCCATGGGTGCGGGCCCTGGTCGCGCTGGGCGTGGTGGCTGTGGCGGCGATGCTGGGCTGGTGGCACACCGCAAGCCTGCGCCGTCGCCAGCACCAGCTGAACCGGATCATCGCCGAGCGTACCGAGGAGCTCAGCGAGAAGAATCGCCAGCTGGAGGTCGCCGGCTACCGGCTGCAGCACCTGGCCACCCACGACGCGCTGACCGGGCTGCCGAACCGCCGCGCCGGCGATGCCCAGCTGGTCGCCGCGGTGGCGCAGGCGCTGGGCGAAGCCAGGCTGCTCAGCGTCGCCCTGCTCGACATCGACCACTTCAAGCAGATCAACGACCGCCACGGCCACGCTGCGGGCGACGCGGTGCTGCAGGCGGTCGGCGCCGCGCTGGCCGAATTCGTGGCGGAGTGGGGCCTGTTCGCGGCGCGCTACGGGGGCGAGGAATTCATGGTCTGCATGGAAGAGCTGCCGCTGGCGGACGGCGCGGCGCGGATGCGCGAGCTGCTGGCGCGCATCCGCGCGCTGCCGGTGGCAACCGAGGAGGGCGGCGAGCTGCACTGCACGTTCAGCGCCGGCGTGGCCGAACTGGTGCCCGGGCAGACGCCGCACGCCCTGCTGGCACTGGCCGATGACCGTTTGCGGGAGGCCAAGCAGCAGGGCCGCAACCGCGTCGTCGCCGGCTAGGACTTCGCCGCCCGTCCGGCGCCGGCATCCAGCAGGGAGATGAACGCCTGCGCCGCGCGCGACGGCGTGCGCCCGGCGTGGGTGACGCAGCCCAGCTGGCGCGACAGCTGCACGCCGCCGACCGGCAGGACGCGCAGGCTGCGGTCCAGCATGGTCCGCGGCAGCACGCCCCAGGCCAGCCCCACCGAGGCGAGCATCTTCAGCGTCTCCATGTAGTTGCTGGTCATCCGCAGCCGCAGCGGCAGGCCGCGGCGGGCGAAGGCGTCGGCGACGATGCGATGGGTGAAGGTATGCGGTTCCGGCAGCACCGCCGGATGCGCCGACAGCTCGGCCAGCGTGGGGCGCGCCCGCTGCGCAAGCGGATGCCCGGGTGCGGCCACGAAGCACAGCGGGTCGTCCCACAGCGCCGTTGCCCGCAGCGGCGGCGTGGCCGGCCCGAGGGTGGTCAGCGCCAGTTCGATCCGGCCCTGCAGCACCTCGCTCCAGGCCTGTTCGGAATCCAGGAAGCGGAGATCCAGCTCCACCTGCGGGTGCCGGGCCACGAACCTGCGCAGCAGCGGCGGCAGCCGGTGCAGCCCGATGTGGTGGCTGGTGCCCAGGCGCAGCAAACCGCCCACGCCCTCGCTCACTTCGCGCAGCGCCCGCCGCGCGTCGTCGGCGGCGTCCAGCAGCCGGCGCGCGCGTGGCAGCAGCGTGCGCCCGGCCTCGGTGGTCACCACCTGCCGGCCCAGTCGGTCGAACAGGCGGGCGTCCAGCGATGCCTCCAGCTGGGCGATGCGCTTGCTCACCGCCGGCTGGGTCAGGTGCAGCTGCTCGGCCGCGGCGGAAAAGCCGCCGTGCTCGGCCACGGCGACGAAGGCGGCAAGACTGGCGAGATCCATGGCATTCCCTATAGGAATCGAATGGATGAAAAATATCCATTTGAGTCATCGAAGGAAAGCCGGCAGTCTGGCCGCAGATACGCCGCGAGACGCGCCGATGGCCGGCAAGACCCTGTACGACAAGCTGTGGGAGATGCACGAGGTCAGCCGCCGCGACGACGGTTCCTCGCTGCTCTACATCGACCGCCACATCCTGCATGAGGTGACCTCGCCGCAGGCGTTCGAGGGCCTGCGCCTTGCCGGGCGCACGCCGTGGCGTGTGGGAGCCAACATCGCCACGCCCGACCACAACGTGCCGACCACCCGGGCCGAGCGGGCTGGCGGCATCGACGCCATCGCCGACGCCATCTCGCGCACCCAGGTGCGCACGCTGGACGAGAACTGCGCGGATTTCGGCATCCTGCAGTTCCCGATGAACGATGCGCGCCAAGGCATCGTCCACGTGGTCGGCCCCGAGCAGGGCGCGACGCTGCCGGGGATGACCGTGGTCTGCGGCGATTCGCACACCTCCACCCACGGCGCGTTCGGCGCGCTGGCGCACGGCATCGGCACCTCGGAAGTCGAGCACGTGCTGGCCACCCAGTGCCTGGTCGCGCAGAAGATGAAGAACATGCGCGTGCGCGTGGAGGGCGAGCTGCCGCCGGGCGTGACCGCCAAGGACGTGGTGCTGGCCATCATCGGCCGCATCGGTACCGCCGGCGGAACCGGCCATGCGCTGGAGTTCGCCGGCAGCGCGATCCGCGCGCTGTCGATGGAGGGCCGGATGACGGTCTGCAACATGGCGATCGAAGCCGGCGCGCGCGTGGGCATGGTGGCCGTCGATGACAAGACCATCGACTACGTGCAAGGCCGCCCGTTCGCGCCGAAGGGCGAGCAGTGGAAGGCGGCGGTGGCGCTGTGGCGCACGCTGGTCTCGGATGACGACGCGGGTTTCGACGCCGACATCGAACTGCAAGCCGCCGACATCAAGCCGCAGGTGAGCTGGGGCACCTCGCCGGAAATGGTGCTGGCGGTGGATCGCAACGTGCCCGACCCGGCGAACGAATCCGATCCGGTCAGGAAGGATTCGATCGAGCGCGCGCTGAAGTACATGGGCCTGCGCGCCAACCAGCCGATCACCGACATCCGGCTGGATCGGGTCTTCATCGGCTCCTGCACCAATGCGCGGATCGAGGACCTGCGCGCTGCGGCGGCGGTGGCCAAGGGGCGCAAGGTCGCGGCGACGGTGAAGCAGGCGCTGGTGGTGCCGGGCTCGGGGCTGGTGAAGGCGCAGGCCGAACGCGAGGGGCTGGATCGCATCTTCCTCGACGCCGGCTTCGAATGGCGCGAGCCCGGCTGCTCGATGTGCCTGGCGATGAATCCGGATCGGCTGGAACCCGGCGAACACTGCGCCTCCACCTCCAACCGCAATTTCGAGGGCCGGCAGGGCGCGGGCGGCCGCACCCACCTGGTCAGCCCCGCGATGGCCGCCGCCGCTGCGATTGCCGGCCATTTCATCGACGTGCGGGAGTTGCAATGACGCCTTTCACCACGCATACGGGGCTGGCCGCGCCGCTGGACCGCGCCAACGTCGACACCGACCAGATCATCCCCAAGCAGTTCCTGAAGTCGATCAAGCGCAGCGGCTTCGGGCCCAACCTGTTCGACGAGTGGCGCTACCTCGACGTCGGCCAGCCGGGCCAGGATTGCGGCGCGCGACCGCGAAACCCCGACTTCGTGCTCAACCAGCCGCGCTACGCCGGCGCCAGCGTGCTGCTGGCGCGCGCCAACTTCGGCTGCGGCTCCTCGCGCGAGCATGCGCCGTGGGCGCTGGCGGAATACGGCTTCCGCGCAATCATCGCGCCGAGTTTCGCCGACATCTTCTTCAACAACAGCTTCAAGAACGGGCTGCTGCCGATCGTGCTGAGGGGCGACGAGGTGGATGCGCTGTTCGCCCAGTGCGAGGCGAGCGAAGGCTACGCGTTGACCATCGACCTCGCCGCGCAGACCGTGACCCGGCCCGACGGCGTGCAGTGCCGCTTCGACGTGGACGCCTTCCGCAAGCATTGTCTGCTGCACGGGCTGGACGACATCGGCCTGACCCTGCAGCATGCCGATGCGATCCGTGCATTCGAAGCCCGCCACCGCGTCGCGCAGCCATGGGTATTCGCGACGCCGTAGCCGCGCAGCGGGGCGATGCCCCGTTCTACCGCGGTGTGTTCGATGACGTGTAGAGCCGGGCATGCCCGGCTCGCGTCGCGCGCTATCAGTCGCGCAGTTCCATGACGTGGCAGGGCAGCTCCAATTGCTCCAGCACCGCATCGGTGACGGCGCTGGTGCCGACGGCGCGCGTGCGGTCGCCGGTCAGATCCGCGGTGAACACGCCGGCGTCCAGCGCGCGCGACACCGCCAGCTCCACGCACTGCGCCTCGCCGTCCAGGCCCAGCGCATGGCGCAGCAGCATCGCCGCGCTGACGATCGCCGCATAGGGATTGGCGACGCCCTTGCCGGCGATGTCCGGCGCGCTGCCGTGGATCGGCTCGAAGATTCCGCCCCGGCCTTCGCCCAGCGAGGCGCTGGGCAGCAGGCCCAGCGAGCCGGCCAGCATCGAGGCTTCGTCGGTGAGGATGTCGCCGAACATGTTCTCGGTGACGATCACGTCGTATTCGCGTGGACGCGCCAGCAGGTGCATCGCCATCGAATCGACCAGCTGGTGCTCCAGCTGCACGTCCGGGAATTCCTCGCGCACGATGCGTGTCGTCACGTCGCGCCACAGTCGCGAGGTTTCCAGCACGTTGGCCTTGTCCACCGAGGTCAGCTTGCCGCTGCGCGTGCGCGCAAGCGTGGCGGCGTGGCGCACCACGCGCTCGATCTCGACAACCGTGTAGCGGCACAGGTCGCTGGCGTCATTGTCGCTGCGGGTCTTGTCGCCGAAGTAGATGCCGCCGGTCAGTTCGCGCACCACGACCAGGTCCACGCCTTGCAGCAGGTGCGGCTTGATCGGCGAAGCGCCCAGCGTGGCCGCGTGCGGCTTCACCGGGCGCAGGTTGGCATACAGGCCCAGCGCCTTGCGGATCGCCAGCAGGCCCTGTTCGGGGCGCACCTTGGCGTTCGGGTCCGACCATTTCGGGCCACCAACCGCGCCGAGCAGGATCGCGTCGGCAGCACGCGCCGCCGCCAGCGTGTCGTCGGGCAGCGCGCTGCCGGTGGCGTCGATGGCGGCGCCGCCGATCAGCTGTTCGCGGAAACGGAAGTCGTGGCCGTAGCGTGTGGCCACGGCGCGCAGCACTTCGGTCGCGGCGGCGGTGACTTCGGGGCCGATGCCGTCACCCGGCAAGACGACGATGTTGGCGTGCATGTGGAAGAGTCCGAAAAATGGAAAGGAAAAGGTCAGGCGTTGGCGGCGAGGCGCGGCGACGCGCTGGCGCGCAGCAGGCGATTGGCGATGTCGAGCCAGGCGATGGCGCTGGCTTCCAGCACGTCGCGGCTGGTGCCCTGGCCGCTGAGGATGTCGCCGTCGATGCGTGCGCTGAGGTTGGCTTCGCCGCGCGCATCGCGGCCCACGCCCATGCTGTGCACTTCGTAGCTTTCCAGTTCGAAGTCCATGCCGATGGCCTGCGCCAGCGCGGCGAACAGCGCGGCGATCGGGCCGTCGCCCTGCGCGTCCTGGCAGACGCGGCGGCCGTCGGGGTCGGACAGTTCCACGCGGGCGCGGGTGTGCTGTCCTTCGTCGGTCAGGTGCATCGCGGCGACGCGCCAGCCGGGGCCGAAGCGTTCGCCTTCGACCAGCCGCAACAGGTCGGCGTCGCCGATCACATGCTGGGTATGGGTCAGCGCTTTGGCGTCGGCGATCACGCGATCCAGCTGTGCATCGTCCAGCACGTGGCCCAGCGCGCGCAGGCGGTCGGCCACCGCCGCGCGCCCGCTGTGCCGGCCCAGCACCAACTGCGAATCGGGCCAGCCCACGTCCTGCGGATGCATGATTTCGTAGGTGCCGCGGTTCTTCAGCATGCCGTGCTGGTGGATGCCGGATTCGTGCGCGAAGGCATTGAGACCGACGATGGCCTTGTTGCGCTGTACCTGGATGCCGGTGATCCGCGACAGCAGGCGCGAGGTGTCCAGCAGCTTGGGCGTGGCGATGCGGGTGTCCACGCCGTACCAGCCGCCGCGTACCTTCATCGCCATGACGAGTTCTTCCAGCGCGGCGTTGCCGGCGCGCTCGCCGATGCCGTTGATGGTGCATTCCACCTGGCGCGCGCCGCCTTCGATGGCGGCCAGCGAGTTGGCCACGGCCAGCCCCAGGTCGTTGTGGCAGTGCGCGCTGAACACCACGCCGTCGGCGCCCTTCACGTTGGCGCGCAGGAAGCGGAACAGGTCGCGGATTTCCTCCGGCGTGGCGTAGCCCACGGTGTCCGGCACGTTGACGGTGCGCGCGCCGGCCTTGATCGCGGCCTCGAACACTTCGACCAGGAACTCGCGCTCGGTGCGGAACGCATCCTCGGCGGAAAACTCCACGTCATCGACGTGCTTGCGGGCCAACTCGACGCCCATGATCGCGCGCTCGATCACCTGCTCGCGGCTCATGCCCAGCTTGTGTTCGCGGTGCAGCGGGCTGGTGGAGATGAAGACGTGGATGCGCGGCGCGGCGGCGGTCTCCAATGCGCGCGCGCAGGCTTCGATGTCGCCGGCGTGGCAGCGCGCCAGCCCGGCGATGGCCGCGCCGCGCACTTCGCGGGCGATGGTCTGCACGGCGCCGAAATCGGCCGGCGAGCTGTTGGGGAAGCCGGCCTCGATCACGTCCACACCCAGGTCGGCCAGCGCGTGGGCGAAGGCGATCTTCTGCGCGGCGCTCATGGTGAAGCCGGGCGACTGTTCGCCGTCGCGCAGGGTGGTGTCGAAGATGCGTACGTGATCGGGGGAAGAAGCGTTCATGCGGGAAGGGTCTCGATGGGGTCGATGCGCGCGCTGCGCGGCGCTGGAGTGACGTGGAAAGCGGAAGGAGAAAGGCCGGCAGGAGGCGGGGGCGTCTTCGCTGCCGGCAATGGAAGTCGTTCCTGCCGTCGCTGCCGCGGCTTGCGCGGCGGGCGCGGGCGCACGTCCTGCAGTAGCGTCGCCAGCACGCCGGCGTCGAGGTTGCCGCCGGACACCACCGCGCACTTGCGCTTGCCGGCCACGCGCTTGCCGGCGGCCAGCGCCAGCGCGCCAGCGCCTTCGGCGATCAGGTGTTCTTCCAGTGCCAGTCGCACCAACGTCTCGCGCAGCTCGGCCTCGCGCACGATCACCACGTCGTCCAGCAGCGCCTGCAGCACCCGCCGGGTGAGCAGGCCCGGCACCTTCACGCGCACGCCGTCGGCCAGCGTCGCGGTCGGTTCGATGATGGCGTCGTCGCCCTTCAGTGCGCGTGCCATCGCGTCCACGCCCTCGACCTGCGCGCCGATGATCTTCACGCCCTGCGCCTTCAGCGCCAGCGCCACGCCGGAGGCCAGGCCGCCGCCACCGATCGGCACCAGCACCACGTCGGGTTCCAGCGCGGCGGCGATTTCCAGCCCCACCGTGCCCTGCCCCGCGATCACGTCGGGATCGTCGAACGCGGACAGCAGGCGGTAGCCGTTCTGCGCGGCCAGATCATTGGCGAACGCCTTGGCCTCGTCGTAGGTCTCGCCGTGCAGGCGCACGGTCGCGCCCCAGTGGGCGACGCCGGCGATCTTGGTTTCCGGCGCGGTCTTCGGCATCACCGTGATCGCCTGCATGCCCAGCCGGTACGCGGCCCAGGCCAGCCCCTGCGCGTGGTTGCCGGCGGAGGCTGCGATGGTGGGGCGCAGGTCGCCGCGTTCGCGCGCCGCCAGCAGCGCATTCATCGCGCCTCGCACCTTGTACGAGCCGGTGCGCTGCAGGTTCTCGAGCTTCAGCCAGCAGCCGGAGCGTTCGGCATAGTGCAGCGGGGTGGGAT
Source organism: Thermomonas sp. LB-4 (assembly GCF_036409385.1). NCBI lineage: Bacteria > Pseudomonadati > Pseudomonadota > Gammaproteobacteria > Lysobacterales > Lysobacteraceae > Thermomonas > Thermomonas sp. LB-4. The sequence continues at coordinate 31,822 of NZ_JAXOFT010000003.1, forward strand.
TGAGGTAGCGGCGCAGCCGCGCCTGCGCCGCCAGCACGTCGCTGGCGGTCACGGATACTGCGCTGGCTACGTCGGAGCTCATGCTTCCCGTACGTCCACGGCCAGGCAGTCATACAGCTTGGCCAGCTGCTGCTGCAGGCCTTCCGGTTCGCGCGTGCCTTCCACGGTCATGCGCAGGTGCCAGCGGTCGCCGTCGTCGTGGGCTTCGCCATCGACGCTGAGTGGCTGGAAGCCGCGTCGTTCCGCGGTGCCGAGCACGCGCGCCAGCGCGCCTTCGGCGCGGCGCAGGGTGAGGTCAAGCCGGTAGCGCATGGGGCGTCTCCGTGGGCGTGCGGGCAGGGGCGGCCGCTTCGTCGAGGGCGGGGTCGAGCATCTGCGCGTTGTTGCGGTTGGGCGGCACCAGCGGCCAGACGTTGGCGGCGGTGTCGATGGCGACGTGCAGCAGGGCCGGGCCGGGCGCGTCCAGCAGCACCTGCAGCGCGGCATCGACGCCTTCGGCCTTGTCCACGTGCAGCGCGGTGATCCCGAACGCGGCGGCGACGGCGGCGAAGTCCGGGTTGTCCGACAGGTCGACCTCGGAATAGCGCCGATCGAAGAACAGCTCCTGCCACTGCCGGACCATGCCCAGCGCCTGGTTGTCCAGCAGCACGATCTTCACCGGCGAGCGGTAGCGCTTCAGCGTTGCCAGCTCCTGGATGTTCATCATGATCGAGCCGTCGCCGCTGACGCAGATCACGCGCGCACCCGGATGGGCTTCCTGCGCCCCCAGCGCCGCCGGCAGGCCGAAGCCCATCGCGCCGAGGCCGCCGGAGGTCAGGTGCTTGCGCGGATGGTCCAGGCGCCAGTGCTGCGCCACCCACATCTGGTGCTGGCCGACGTCGCAGGCCACGGTGGCGTCCGGCGCCAGCTCCGACAGCCGCTTCAGCAGCGCCGGCGCATACACGCCGCTGCCCGGCGCGTCGTAGCGCGCGGCGAATTGCTGCGCGCGCTGCCTGCACTGCGCGCGCCAGGCCTTGCGCGCGGCGCCGTGGCGGCCGTGCAGATGGGCGGCGCAGGCGAGGGTCAGCCGCGTCAGCGTGGTGCAGATGTCGCCGCGCACGCCGGCGTCGGCGTGGCGCAGCTTGCCGATCTCGCAGGCGTCGATGTCCATGTGGACCACGCGGGCCTGCGGCGCGAACTCGGCCAGCTTGCCGGTGGCGCGGTCGTCGAAGCGCGCGCCCACCACGATCAACAGGTCGGCTTCCTGCACCGCGAGGTTGGCGGCGCGGCTCCCATGCATGCCCAGCATGCCGAGGTTGAGCGGGTGCTGCGTGGGCAGTGCGCCCAGCCCCTTCAGGGTCAGTACGGTGGGGATCTGGGTGGCGTCGACGAAGGTGCGGAACGCGGCCACCGCATCGCCCAGCGCGATCCCGCCGCCGCCGTACAGCACCGGCCGCTGCGCCTGCGCGATCAGCGCCAGCGCGGCGTGCAGCGAGGCGTCCGTCGGCGCTTCCGGTGCATCGGTGCCCGACGAGACGTGCGCCGGCAGATGCGCGGCGTCGGCGACCTGCACGTCCTTGGGCAGGTCGATCAGCACCGGGCCGGGCCGGCCGCTGCGGGCCAGCCGGAACGCCTCGCCGACCATCATCGGCAGGTCCTCGACGCGCCGCGCGATGAAGCTGTGCTTCACCATCGGCATCGTCATCCCGAACACGTCCAGCTCCTGGAACGCATCGGTGCCCATCAGCGTGGTCGGCACCTGGCCGGTGATGACCACCATCGGCACCGAATCCAGCATTGCATCGGCGATGCCGGTCACCAGGTTGGAGGCACCGGGGCCGGAGGTTGCCACGCATACGCCCACGCGCCCGCTGGCCCGCGCATACCCGTTCGCCGCGAACGCCGCGCCCTGCTCGTGGCGGGGCAGTACGTGCCGCAGCTGCGGGGTGTCGTGCAGGGCGTCGTAGAAGGGCATGATCGCGCCGCCCGGATAGCCGAACAGCGTGTCCACGCCTTCGGCCACCAACGCCTGCGCCAGCCAGCGGGCGCCGTTCATCACGCGGCCTCGCTCTGCGCTTGCGCCGCCGCCGGCTGCGCCGCCAGCCACTTCATGTTGGCGCGCAGCTTCCTGCCGGTGGCCTCGATGGGATGTTCCAGGTCGGTCTGTTTCATCGCCTTGTAGTTGGCGTTGCCGGCGGCGTATTCGGCGATCCACTGGCGGGCGAAGGTGCCGTCCTGGATTTCCGCCAGCACCTTCTTCATCTGCGCGCGGGTGTTGGCATCGACCACGTAGTCGCCGCGGGTCAGGGCGCCGTACTGCGCGGTCTCGCTGATGAACTCGTGCATGCGGGTGATGCCGCCTTCGTAGAACAGGTCGACGATCAGCTTCAGCTCGTGCAGGCATTCGTAGTAGGCGACTTCCGGCTGGTAGCCGGCTTCCACCAGGGTTTCCCAGCCGGCCTGCACCAGCTTGGTGGCGCCGCCGCACAGCACCGCCTGCTCGCCGAACAGGTCGGTCTCGGTCTCTTCCTTGAAGGTGGTCCTGATCGCGTTCTGGCGCGCGCCGCCGATGCCGGCGCAGTAGGTCAGCGCGAGCTGCTCGGCGTTGCCGGACTTGTCCTGGTGCACGGCATAGACCGACGGCACGCCGCGGCCGATCTCGTACTCGCGGCGCACCAGCGCGCCCGGACCCTTCGGCGCGACGAGGACGACGTCGAGATCCTCGCGCGGCGTGATCTGGCCGTAGTGGACGTTGAAGCCGTGCGCGAACAGCAGGCAGGCGCCCGCGTCCATGTTCGGCTCGATGACTTCGCCATAGAGCTGCGGCTGGACCATGTCGGGGGTGAGCACGGCGACGATCTGCGCGCCCTTCACCGCTTCGGCCGGCGTCTTCACGGTGAAGCCATCGGCCTTGGCCTTGAGTTCGGTGGGGCCGCCGGGACGCAGGCCGATGGTGACGTCGAAGCCGGAGTCGCGCAGGTTGAGCGCGTGCGCGCGGCCCTGGCTGCCGTAGCCGACGATGGCGATGCGGGGGGTGCTGCTGGTCATTGCGGGAGTTCCTGAGAGGGAGGGTTGTTGGCTTTCGGGAAGGCCAGAAACGAAAAACCCCGCACCTTGCGGTGCGGGGTTTTGCGATTCGGGCGTTGGTTTGTTGCTTGCTTACACGCCGGATCGTCCCGCACCTGTGGGCGAGGTAATAAGTACGAGGACGAGGATGGACGCCGCCTGGGAGGCGGTCCGATGGGTCGGCAGTGGCGTGTGGCGCTGCAACATGTTTTTCAGGAAAGCACGCCCTCGATGGGGCTGTCAACAGTTTCATTCATGCCGATTTCGCATGAGAGAAAGTTGCAGCCGAAACCGCGCAAACGCAGCAGAATCAGGGCATGCAGCGCTTCCCCCACGGCGCGCGACCTTTCCCACGATGCCCGACTACCGCTCCAAGACCTCCACCCACGGCCGCAACATGGCCGGCGCCCGCGCGCTGTGGCGCGCGACCGGCATGGTCGATGCCGACTTCCACAAGCCGATCGTCGCGGTCGCCAATTCCTTCACCCAGTTCGTGCCCGGCCACGTGCACCTGAAGGACCTTGGTCAACTGGTCGCGCGCGAAATCGAGCTCGCGGGCGGCGTCGCCAAGGAGTTCGACACCATCGCCGTGGACGACGGCATCGCGATGGGCCACGACGGCATGCTGTATTCGCTGCCCTCGCGCGAAGTGATCGCCGATTCGGTCGAATACATGGCCAACGCGCACTGCGCCGACGCGCTGGTGTGCATCTCCAACTGCGACAAGATCACGCCCGGCATGCTGATGGCCGCGCTGCGGCTGAACATCCCCACGGTATTCGTGTCCGGCGGGCCGATGGAGGCGGGCAAGACGAAGCTGGCCGAACACAAGCTCGACCTGGTCGATGCAATGGTGATGGCCGCCGATGCAACGGTGAGTGACGAACAGCTGGCGGCGGTGGAGCGCAGCGCCTGCCCGACCTGCGGTTCGTGCAGCGGCATGTTCACCGCCAATTCGATGAACTGCCTGACCGAGGCGCTGGGGCTGTCGCTGCCCGGCAACGGCACCGTGCTGGCGACGCACGCGGACCGCGAAGCGCTGTTCAAGCGCGCCGGCCGCCTGATCGTCGAGCTGTGCCACCGCTGGTACGGCGCGGAGGATGCGCGCGCGCTGCCGCGCGGCATCGCCACGTTCGAGGCGTTCGAGAACGCGATGGCGCTGGACATCGCGATGGGCGGTTCCACCAACACCATCCTGCACCTGCTCGCCGCGGCGCAGGAAGCGGAAGTCGCCTTCGGCCTGCGCGACATCGACCGGTTGTCGCGCCGCATCCCGCAGCTGTGCAAGGTGGCGCCGAATTCGCCGAAGTACCACGTGGAGGACGTGCACCGCGCCGGCGGGATCATGGCGATCCTGGGCGAACTGGCGCGCGGCGGGCTGCTGCACGTGGACACCGCGACCGTGCATGCGCAGACACTGGGCGAGGCGATCGCGAAGTGGGACATCGCCACGGTTGATGACGACGCGGTGCGCATGTTCTACAAGGCCGGTCCCGCCGGCATTCCCACCCAGACCGCCTTCAGCCAGTCCACCCGCTGGCCCACGCTGGATCTGGATCGCGTCGAGGGCTGCATCCGCAGCGTCGAGCACGCCTATTCGCAGGAGGGTGGACTCGCCGTGCTGTACGGCAACCTCGCGGTCGATGGCTGCGTGGTGAAGACCGCCGGCGTGGACGAGTCCATCCACGTGTTCGAGGGCCGCGCGCGCGTCTACGAAAGCCAGGACGCGGCGGTGGCCGGCATCCTCGGCGACGAGGTGAAATCCGGCGACGTGGTGGTGATCCGCTACGAGGGGCCGAAGGGCGGGCCGGGCATGCAGGAGATGCTGTACCCGACCAGCTACCTGAAATCTAAGGGCTTGGGCAAGGCCTGCGCGCTGCTCACCGACGGGCGTTTCTCCGGCGGCACCTCGGGGTTGAGCATCGGCCACGTGTCGCCGGAAGCGGCGGCCGGCGGCGCGATTGGCCTGATCCGCGACGGCGACCGCATCCGCATCGACATTCCCGCGCGCGCAATCGCGCTGCTGGTCTCCGACGAAGAGCTGGCCAGGCGTCGCGCCGCCCAGGACGCGCAGGGCTGGAAGCCCGCGCAGCCGCGCGCCCGCAAGGTCAGCGTGGCGCTGAAGGCCTACGCGCTGCTGGCGACCAGCGCCGACAAGGGCGCGGTGCGCAACCGGGAGCTGCTGGACGGGGCGTGACGCCCCGGCTCAGAACACCTGCGGCGGCTGCCCGCCGACGATCACCACGTCGGCCGGGCGGCGCGCGAACAGGCCCACCGCGACCACGCCGGGGATCTGGTTGAGCTCGCGCTCCATCGCCACCGGATCGACGATGGCCAGGTTGTGCACGTCGAGGATGACGTTGCCGTTGTCGGTGGTGACGCCATCGCGCCAGACCGGCTGGCCGCCGGTGATCCGCACGATCTCGCGCGCCACCAGGCTGCGCGCCATCGGGATCACCTCCACCGGCAGCGGGAACCTGCCGAGCACGTCCACGCGCTTGCTGGGGTCGACGATGCAGACGAACTTCGCGCTGGCCTCGGCGATGATCTTCTCGCGCGTCAGCGCCGCGCCGCCGCCCTTGATCAGGCGCTTGTGCGGATCGCACTCGTCGGCGCCATCGACGTACAGCGACAGCGGCCCGGCGGCGTTGAGGTCGATCACCTCGATGCCGTGCGACTTCAGCCGCGCGGTGCTCTGTTCGGAGCTGGACACCGCGCCCTGGATGCGGTCCTTCCAAGCCGCCAGCGCATCGATGAAATAGGCGACGGTGGAGCCGGTGCCGACGCCGACGATCATGCCGTCCTCGACGTATTCGATGGCTTTTTCGGCGGCGAGTTTCTTTGCGTCGGACATGGCGGTTCCTGCGATGGGATGGGAGTGCGGTCTGTAGGAGCGCACTGAAAGGGCGCGAACGCTTTTTCCGGGGCAGCAGCATCGCGCCCCTGCGGTGCGCTCCTGCACAAGTGAAGCAGCGAGCCCTTTCAGTGCGCCCCTGCGGAGAGCGGGCGAGGTTATTCGAGGGAGAGCAGCAGCTTCCATTGCGCGGCGGTCACCGGGAACACCGACAGCCGGCTGCCCTTGGCGGTCAACGCGAAGCCTTCGCCCAGCGCATCGGCGTGCTGCTTGATTTCCTCCAGCGGGATCAGCCGCTTGAGCTTGCGCTCGAAGGCGACGTCGACCAGGAACCAGCGCGGCGTTTCCGGGGTGGCCTTGGGGTCGTGGTAGTGCGACTTGGGGTCGAACTGGGTGGGATCCGGATACGCGGCGCTGGCGACCGTGGCCAGGCCGGCGATGCCCGGCACCTTGCAGTTGCTGTGGTAGATCATCACGCCGTCGCCGAGGCGCATGCCGTCGCGCATGAAGTTGCGCGCCTGGTAGTTGCGCACGCCGTTCCACGGCTCGGTGCCGACCCGCGCGAGGTCGTCGATGGAGAACGCGTCGGGCTCCGACTTCATCATCCAGTAGCGCTTGCGCGTGCTCATGCGGCGGCTCCTATCCGGCAGGGTGGGCGAGCAGGGTGTCGTCTTCGCAGCAGACCGCGTCCAGGCGCACGTCCCAGGCTTCGCGCGGCAGCGCGTCCACGCGCTGCGCGGCGAAGGCGGCGCCGACCAGCCACGGCGGGGCGGGGCGCTGGTGGCGGAAGGCCAGGCTGCGGTCGTACCAGCCGCCGCCCATGCCCAGCCGGTGGCAGTCGGCGTCGAAGCCGACCAGCGGCATCACCAGCACGGCCATGTCCTCCGCGCGCAGCGCGCCGGCCGGGGTGACGTCCGGTTCGGGGATGCCGTAGCGGTTGGTCACCAGCGCATCGCCCGCGCGCCAGGGCGCGAAGCGCAGCGTGTCGTCGTCGTGCAGCAGCGGCAGGCAGTAGATGAGCGGGGCGGGCAGGCGCAGCTGCAGTGCGTGCAGGCCGATCTCGCCGTCCATCGCCCAGTAGCCGGCCACGTAGCCGGAAGCGGGGAGGAACGGCAGCGCCAGCACGCGTCCGGCCAGCGCCTCGGCGGCGGCGATGCGCTGCTGCGGCGAAAGGCTGCGGCGGCGTTCGCGCAGTGTCTTGCGCAGTGTCTTGCGCAGCGCGGCGCGGTCGGTTGGCGGGCTCACGCGGGATCGGCCGGCTGCGGAAGTGAAGACGTGGAGAAAATGTCTCCGCTGTGGCGATGCATGCGAAACGACCTTGAACCCGGGGTTCAAGTGGGAACGCTCGGCGGCCATCGGGCTTTCCGCTCGGGGCGGACTTGCACTCCCGGCTGCCTTCGCGCCCCCGCGGTCGTCATTAAGGGACAAGGCGAATGTTGCGCACGCCGTCGCTCACAGCAGAGGACGCGGCCAGTATAGCCGTTCGGTTGCGGCGAGGAAGCGATTCGTCGCGCCGCGACGCGGCGGATTCAGCTTTGCGCCAGCAGCGCGTCGAGCCGGCGATTGGCCTCGTCGATCAGGCGCAGGGCATCGCCGTCCGCCGCCGCGGGCACCGCCTTCGCGCTGTGCTGCTGCAGCTCGTGGGCGAGGTTCAACGCGGTCAGCACCGCCAAGCGGTCGGGTGCGACCATCCTGTTGCCGCCGCGCAGTTCGCGCATGCGCGCATCCAGCATGCGCGCCGCCGAGGCCAGCCCGGCGCGCTCCTCGTCGCTGACGCCGACGGTGTATTCGCGGTCGAGGATGCGGACGGTGACCGGTTCGCTCATGTGTGCTGCTCCAGCGACTTCAGCCGCCCGATCATCGCCTCGACGCGGCTGCGCGCCTGTTCCTGCTTGGACAGCAGCTGGGCGCGTTCGCCCGCCATCTGCTCCACCTGCTGGCGCAGGCTGCGGTTTTCCTCCTGCAGGCGCTGCATGCGCGCGCCGAGCAGGTCGATCCGCGCCAGCAGCTTGTGCAGTTCGCCTTGCGGGTCGCGTTCGTCCATCCGCGCACCTTAGGCAGGCGCCGTGCCGGGGTCAAGCCGCGCGCCGGCACGCGCCTGCGCGCGCAGCAGGAAGTCCAGGCAGGCCGCTTCCGCCAGCGGCCGGGAGATCCAGTAGCCCTGCGCGATGTCGCAGGCACTGTGCTCCAGGAAGGCCAACTGGCCCGCGGTTTCCACCCCTTCCGCCACCACCTGCAGGCCCAGCGTGCGGGCCATCGCGATGATGGTGGCGGTGATGGTGGCGTCCTCGTGGTCGTCCGGCGTGGCCAGGCCGTCGATGAAGGCCTTGTCGATCTTCAGGGTGTTGATCGGCAGCCGATGCAGGTAGGCCAGCGATGAATAGCCGGTGCCGAAGTCATCCACGGCGATGGACACGCCGAGGCGTCGGAAGGCGTGCAGGCGCTCGCTGGCGACCTCGGCATTGCCCATCAGCACGCTTTCGGTGAGTTCCAGTTCCAGCGCGGATGCAGCCAGGCCGCTGTCGCGCAGGGCCGCTTCCACCGCGCCCGGCAGGCCGCTGCGCAGCAGCTGCAGCGCGGAGACGTTGACAGACACCTTCAGGCGCGGGTCCACGCCGGCGCGATGCCAAGCCGCGAGCGTCCGGCAGGCCTCGCGGAGCACCCATTCGCCGATCGCCACGATGGTTCCGCTTTCCTCGGCCAGCGGGATGAATTCGTCTGGCGCGACGCTGCCGTATTCGGCGCTGTTCCAGCGCAGCAGCGCCTCGACTGCGCCGAAGCGGCCTTCGGTCAGCACCAGTTCCGGCTGGTAGACCAGCGACAATTCGCCGCGTTCGATCGCCCTGCGCAGCGCGCCGATCAGGTTGGCGCGGCGGCGAATGTCCCCGTCCATCGCGTCGGCATAGCGCAGGAACGCCCGCTTGCCGGTGCCTTTCGCCTTGTACATGGCGGTGTCGGCGTGCTTCAGCAGGTCGGTGGGGACCTGCGCATGGTCGGGGAACAGGCTGATCCCGATCGACGGCGAGATGGTGAATTCGTAGCGGTCGTCCAGCCGCAGCGGCGCGTCGAACGCGGTGATGATGCGCTGCGCGCAGTGGTCGGCCTCGGAAGGATGGGCCAGGCCTTCCAGCACGACGGCGAATTCGTCGCCGCTGATGCGGGCGACGGTGCGCTCCGCGCCCGCCACTTCCTGCAGCCGCTGGGCGGCAGCGCGCAGCACGCGGTCGCCGGTGGCATGGCCCAGCGAATCGTTGACGTCTTTGAAGTTGTCCAAATCGAGGAACAGCAGTGCCAGCCGGTTGCCTTGCCGGCGTGCCTGCACGATCGCCCGCGACAGCCGTTCGGCCAGCAGGGTGCGGTTGGGCAGGTTGGTCAGCGGATCGTAGTTGGCGAGGTAACGCAACTCGTGCTCGACGCGGCGCCGTTCGGTGATGTCGCTGGCCACCAGCACGAACAGCTGCCGCTGGGTGGTGGGTTCGCGCAGCGGACTGCACTGCATGGCGCACAGGAAATCGCTGCCGTCCTTGCGGCGCAGCCACATCTCGCCATTCCAGCCGTCCTGGGCGTGGATGGCGCGCCGCGCCTCCCCGTAGAACGCCGGTTCATGGCGATCGCCGTCCAGCAGGCTGGTGTCGCGGCCGAGCACTTCCGCCTCGGTATAGCCGGTCATGCGGCTGAACGCGGGATTGACCGCCACGAAGCGGAAGTCGGCGTCCAGCACCGCCACCGACTCGGCCATGGAACGCATGACCTCCGCGGCGACCTGGCGCTGGTTCTCCATCTCCCGCAGCGAATCGATGTTGCGCGCGGTGCCGGCAATCCGCGACACCCGGCCGTCGGGGCCGTGGCCGACGGCGCGGCCGCGCACCCGCATCCACTGCCACTCCCCGTCCTCGCCGCGCATGCGGTGTTCGGACAGGAACACCGGCACTTCCCCGCGCAGGTAGGCCCGCAGCTGGCGCAGCACGCCCCGGCGGTCGTCGTCGTGGAACCTCGGGTTGCGCTCGATGCTGGCCTGCATGGCCAGCCGGTGCTCGCCTTCCGGGGTCACCCGGATCACCTCCAGCTCGCGGCTGCGCAGGTCGTATCGCCAGAACATTTCGTTCGAGGCCCACAGCGACAGCCGCCACTGCTGCGCGCGTTCGTCCTGCTCGCGCTGGTGGGCGCGCTGCTCGCGCTCGCGGCGCCGGTGACTGGCCAATGCGAGCCAAGCCATCAGCAGCACCAGCAGCGACAGCAGCAGGGCCAGCGACGTCCCCGCCGGCAGCCTATCCTCCATCGCGAACGCAGGCAGGGGCGGCAGCAGCGCGCCGCAGGCAAGGCCCAGTTGTGTCGGAACGACGCGATCCCCCATTGGCGGAGTGTAGGCATGCGCGCGTGGCGGCAACAAGCGGCGCACGATTGCTAAACTGCCGGAATCCCCGCATCCGAGAATCCCGCGTGAGCGAAACCGAGTTGCCGGTGTGGGCCGAGGTGGCAGCGGCCGCCGACCGCCTGGCGCTGGCCAGCAGTCCCGCGGAACTGCATGGCGCCCTGTGTGGCTGGCTGGCCGCGGGCGGCGCGGACGCCGCTGGCTGGCCGGCGCTGGTCATGGCCGATCCGGCCCTGCCCGTGCCGGCGCCGGGCGATCCCCTGGACCGCCTGCGCGGCGCCAGTGCCGCGCAGCTGGGCGACCCGGAATTCGGCTTCCAGCTGCTGCTGCCCGAGGGCGGCAAACCCATAGACCGTGCCGGGGCGCTGTTTGCGTGGTGCCGCGCCTTCCTTGGCGGGTTCGGGCTGGCCCTCGACGGCAAGCCGATGTCGGAAGAGGGGCAGGAGGCGCTGCGCGACCTCGCCAATCTCGGCGCCGCGCAGATCGACGAGGCCGACGACGGCAGCGACGAGGAAGCGCTGGCCGAGATCGAGGAATACCTGCGGATGGCGGTACTGCTGCTGCACGCCGACTGCGCGCTGGGGATGCAGCACCGCCAGCGCCTGCACTGACCGCCATGCAGCCGCTCACCGCCCACTGGCGCAAGGCGCTGGCGCGCCGCCGCCGGCAGCTGATGCAGGCGGCCGGCGATGGCGCGATCCTGGTGCTGCCGGCCGCGCCTGAACGCATCCGCAGCCGCGACACCCACTACCCGTACCGGCAGGATTCCGACTTCTGGTACCTGACCGGCTGCGACGAGCCCGACGCGGTGCTGGTGCTGGTGCCCGGCCGCAAGCACGGCGAGGCGATCCTGTTCTGCCGCGAACGCGATCCGGAGCGCGAAGGCTGGGATGGCCCGCGGCTGGGGCCGGAAGGCGCGGTGGAGGTGCTGGGGCTGGATGATGCGTATCCGGTGTCGGATATCGACGACATCCTGCCCGGCCTGCTGGAAGGCCGCCGCCGCGTGCACTACCACCTGGGCCGCGACGCCGACTTCGACCTCAAGCTGATCGGCTGGATCAACCGCGTGCGCGCGCAGGCCCGCCAGGGCGCGCAGCCGCCGCAGGAGTTCCTCGAACTGGGGCACCTGCTGGACGAGATGCGGCTGTTCAAGTCGGCCGACGAGGTCGCGCTGATGCAGAAGGCGGCCGACATCAGCGTGGAAGCGCATCGCGCGGCCATGCGCGCCGTGCGCGCCGGCATCCACGAATACGAGCTGCAGGCCGAGCTGGAATACGTGTTCCGCCGGCACGGCGCGCAGCCTGCCTACGCCAGCATCGTCGGCGCCGGCGCCAACGCCTGCGTGCTGCACTACCGCGCCAACAGCGCGAAGGTCCGCGCCGGTGAGCTGGTGCTGGTGGATGCCGGCGCCGAATACCGCGGCTATGCCGCCGACATCACCCGCACCTTCCCGGTGGACGGGCGCTTCAGCCGCCAGCAGCGCGCGCTGCACGACCTGGTCTGCCGGGCGCAGGCGGCGGCGCTGGCGCAGGCCAGGCCGGGCCTGCCCTACGAGGCCGGGCACACCGCCGCGGTGGAGGTGCTGGCCGATGGGCTGCTGTCGCTCGGCCTGCTGCAAGGCACGCTGAAGGCGGCGCTGGCGGACGGGACCTACAAGCGCTACTACCGGCACAAGACCGGGCACTGGTTGGGGCTGGACGTGCACGACGTCGGCGAATACCGCCTCGACGGTGCCTCGCGGCTGCTCGAGCCGGGCATGGTGTTCACCATCGAGCCCGGCCTCTACATCCCCGCCGACGATGCCGCAGTGCCGGCGAAGTGGCGCGGCATCGGCATCCGCATCGAGGACGACGTGCTGGTCACCACCGACGGCCACCGCGTGCTGACCGGCGCGCTGGAGCGTAGCGCGGACGAGGTGGAAGCACTGGTGGCGGGGTGATCGCGCCGCCCGGCCGGCATGGCGCCACCCAGGCTTCGCGTCCGGCTACGATTCGCGGCCGCGCGCCATCCATGGCGAGCTCGATCACCTTCCCCCGCCATGCCGGCCGGGCGATGCGGCAATTCCGCTAGGCCGCCGCGAACGCTTCGCGCGTGAGGTTGATCGGGGCGTCGTCCGTGCACACGACATCGTCCTCGATGCGGATGCCGCCATAGGGCTTGAACATTTCCACCCGCTGCCAGTCCACGGCATCGCCCAAGCCCTTCTGCTCCAGTTCGTCCAGCAGCATGTCGATGAAGTAGATCCCGGGCTCGATCGTCACCACCATGCCGGGTGCCAGCGTGCGGGTGAGGCGCAGGTAGGGATGGCCGTCGGGCTTGGCGATCGTGCCGCCGGCATCGGAGGCGGCGAAACCGGCCACGTCGTGCACCTGCAGGCCGATGCCGTGGCCGATGCCGTGCGGGAAGAACGCGCTGCTCACGCCGCGGGCGACGGCTTCTTCCGGCGATACCCGGATCACGCCGAACTCGCGCAGCACGCCGGCCAGGCGCAGGTGGGCGTCGAGGTGGATGCGCGCGTAGTCGGTGCCGGCGCGCACCTGGTCGCACAGCGCCAGCTGCGCGGCATCGACGGCGCCGATCATCGCCGCGAACTCGTCGTCGGCCGCGGAGTAAGTGCGGGTGATGTCGGCGGCATAGCCGCCGAAACTGGCGCCGGCGTCGATCAGGAAGCTGCGCGAGGGCTTCGGGGGCAGGCGGTCGCGGTTCGTGTAGTGGAGCACCGCGCCGTGTTCGTTGAGCGCGATGATGTTGCCGTAGGGCAGGTCGTTTGCGTCCTGCCCGGCGGCCTGGCAATAGGCCAGGTGGATGCCGAACTCGCTGCTGCCGGCGCGGAAGGCGCGCTCGGCGGCGCGATGGGCGCGCACGCCGATGCGGCTGGCGCCCCGCATCATCTCGATCTCGTAGGGCGTCTTGAAGGCGCGGTGATATTCCAGGTACTGGAGCACCGGCTCCGGGTTGTTGGGGACGTAGCTGCCGAGCGCGCTCTGCGGCTCGCCCAGGATCGCGCAGCGGAAAGCCGGCGGCAGCAGGCGCATGGCCTCCTCCGCGGTGCGGATCACCTCGATGTCGAAATGCTCCACCCAGTAGCCGCTGGGCATCTCCGGCACCACGTGCCAGTAGTCGTGCGGCTGCAGGAAGAGCAGCTTCGGCCGCTGCCCCGGGGTGACCACCAGCCAGCTGCCGGGTGCCTGCGTCAGCGGCAGCCAGGCCTTGAACTGGGGGTTTACCGCATACGGATAGTCGCGGTCGTCGAAGACCTGGTAGTGCAGGCTGCCGCTGGGAATGGCCAGGTGGTCGAAGCCGCCGCGGCGCAGCGCTTCGGCGGCATGCGCCTGCATGGTGGCTAGGTGCTGCGGGAACAGGGACGACAGGAGGGCGTTCGACATGGCGGATCCGGGCAAACGGGGGAGCCCGATTGTCGCGCATCCAGGCGCTGCAGGTCAGTCGTCCGCCTGCGCCGCCCAAGCGCGCAACCGGACCGTGGCGTCCGGCGACAGTCCGAGGAAGCGCAGCCCGATCCAGGACTGGCCCGGCGCGCCGGCCTTGTCCTGCCAGAGCACGTGCGCACCCACCTCCAGCGGCTGCGCGGCGCCGATCCCGTCCGGCAGGTGGAAGCGGAACTGGAACAGCGCATCATCCGGCAGGCTGCGGTTGGCCATCATCAGCATGCCGCCGGCCGAGAGATTGCCCAGGTAGCCCACCGGCTCCTCCAGGATGACATCGAAGACTTCAACCCGGCCCGGCACCGCGCGGCGCGGTTGGCGACGGCGAGGATCATTGCTCATGGCCGGGCTCCCTGGCGTGCGTGGCCTGCTCCGGCGCGATGCGCTGCAGGCTGCTGATGGTGGCGTCCCAGGCCGCCGTGGCCGGCGCGGCGTGCCGCTCCAGCAAGCGCAGCCGGCCGGCCGCGAGCTTGCGGGCGAGGGTGTCCAGGTTGTCGTTGCCGGCACGCAACCCGCGCCGGTTGACCAGCAGCGCCTGGTCGGTATGTGCGCTGATCCAAGCCAGCCGCCGCCGCTGCGGGCCCTCCTGGCCGTCGTCGTCGATCTCCACCCACATCGGCAACGGCAGCGAGCGCAGGCGTTCATAGGCGGCCTGCTCCGCGGGCGTTCGCGGCGGCAGGACCGGCGGCGCGTCGGTTACGGCGGTGCTGTCCTCTCCCAGGCGCCCGCGTGCGCGCAGCTGCTGCAGCAGTTCGGTGCGGGAGGCCGGGTCGTCGTCTTCCCCGTGGCCGTGCGCCAGCTGCGCGGCGATGGCGTCGGCGTCCTCGGCGTGGTAGCCGACCTGTTCAAGGGCCGCCCGGATCCGCTCCGGCAGCGCCGGATCGGCTGCCCGCGCGGCCGGATCGGCGCCGGCGTCAACGATGCCGGCGGTGACATCGAGCAGCTGCCGCCAGGCGTCCGACTGCTCGCCGCTGCGCAGGTGGGCCAGCGACAGGACGTCGGTCCAGGTCTGTTCCAGCAGGGTGGCGTGGAAGCGCGGCAGGTCGCGGCCTTCGCGCAGGCGGCGGATTTCCTGGTCGGCGCGCTGCCGGGCCAGCTCCAGCTTCTCGCGCCCGCGGGCGGCTTCCACCTGCCGGCGCTCGGCCATTTCCGCCTTGCGGTCCAGCGCCTGCAGGCCGGATTGCAGGGTCCGGTTGGCCTCGGCGAAGGACTCCGTGGTGCCGCTGGCGTCCTGCTGCACGTGCGAGGCGGCACGCTGCAGCAGCCCCAGCCACTGCGCATCCAGGTCATCCTCGGCCAGCCACTGCGCACCGGACAGCGAGATGGCGTCCACCAGCTGGCGTGCGGGGTGGGCGGCATCGGTGAAGAACCCCTGGTCGCGCAGCGCCAGCTGCGTGAGCGGCAGCCGCAGCCGCTCCAGCATGGCTTCGCCCGGGCTGGTCCGGCGCAGTTCACGCTGCAGCTGGCCCATGAACAGCCCCAGCAGGTCGAAGGCGTCGCTGTCGACATCGGACAGCGCGACGCCGTGGCCATGCGCCTGGCGCGACTGCGCCAGCAGGATGCGGCGGTAGTCGGCCAGCGTGTCGGCCTTGTCGGTGCTGGCGCGCATCCGCTGCAGCGTGGCCAGGACTTCGTCGTGGGGCACCGCGTCGAGCACGCGTTCCTCGCGCTTGCCGGGCCGGAGCTTGCTGAGCAGGCTGCGCCGCTGTTGCAGCAGCGACTGCAGGGCGGCGAAGCCGGCCGCGATGGACGCCGGCGCGGCGTCCCCGGAAGCGAGCCCCCCTGCGGGCTGGCCGCTGCCCGGGGCGGCCCCGCCGGGGCCGGCAGCGGTGGCCTCCAGACTGCCGCCCGCCCCCGCGCGCACCCGCATCGGCACGAAGCTGAGGTGGGGCAGGATGCCATCCTCGACCAGGCGGTCGTTGAAGGCTTCGAGCATCGCCGGATACGCGTCCATCAATGCCCGTTCGAACTGCTGGAACAGCTGGATCCGCGCGTAGCGCGAGAGCCGGAGCTGGTCGGCCGAATGCGCCACCGCCGCGCACAGGGCGCGGGGCGCGAGCGGCAGGGTGTCGGCGTCGAACGCGGGCGCGCCGGCCAGCACGCCGAAGCGCTGGCCGAGCAGCTGCAAGCCCAGGCTGTTGCGCGCCTCGATCCGGCTGGCCATGGTGTCGAGCACGAACTCGTCGCTCACCACGTCCTCTTCCAGCAGGCTCAGCGTCAGCACCGGCGGCGTGTCGGGCGCGTCCGCGTCGCGGCGTGCGCTCTGCAGCCCGGCCAGCGATGCCTCGATGTTCGCGAGGAAGCTGCGGACGAAGGCGGGCCCGCCGCCGCCGAGGCTGCGCATGGATGCAAGCCGCGCCTGCTCCAGCAGGGGATCGCTGCCGGCCGGGGTGCGGGCCAGCGCGAGTTCCGTTTCATGCAGGAGTTGCGGCAGCTGCTGTTCCAGCACCGGGCGCAGGTCCGCCAGCAGGTGCTCCAGCGCCTGGCGCGTGCGGCGCGGCAGCCGGGCGTTGGCCAGCCCGGCAGGTGGCGCATTGCTTGTAGGTGCGGACGAGGACACGGCGCGTAGGCGCCCCCTGGCGCGTTGGCGATCCAGCCATGGTATGCGGCAACCGGGATCGCCTCAATCCACGCGGTCCGATCGGGATGGCCCGAGGGGTGGTGCTAGTCCAGGAACAGGCCGATCACGTCGTTGGCGAAGCGCCGCCCCAGCTCGGTCGGGCGGAGCCAGCCGGGGTCCGCCTCCAGCCAGCCGCGCGCGCGCGCCAGCGCCACCCGGTCGGCAATGGCGGCGGCGGGCAGTCCGGTGCGCGCCTCGAACATCGCCATCGGCACGCCTTCGTTCAGGCGCAGCGCGTTGAGCATGAAGTCGAACGGCAGCCGCTGCTCGGTCAGGTATTCGTCGCCACCGATCGCCGCGGCGGTGCCGGCCTTGGCCTGGTAGTCGGCGGGATGCTTGAGCTTGCAGCGCCGCAGCACCTGCTGGCTGGCGCCGAGGGTCAGCTTGCCGTGCGCGCCCGCACCGATGCCGAGGTAGTCGCCGAAGCGCCAGTAGTTGAGGTTGTGCCGGCACTGGCGGCCGTCGCGCGCGTAGGCGCTGATCTCGTACTGGCCGAAACCGGCATCGGCCAGGAGCGCCTGGCAAGCCTCCTGCATGTCCCACGCGGAATCCTCGTCGGGAATGCCGGCCGGCACCCGCGCGGCGAACACCGTGTTCGGCTCCAGCGTGAGCTGGTAGTGGCTGAGATGGGTCGGCGCCAGCGCGATGGCCCGCTCGACGTCGTCCAGTGCCATCGCCAGCGTCTGCTGCGGCAGCGCGTACATCAGGTCGAGGTTGAGGTTGTCGAAGCCGGCATCCTGCGCCGACTTCACCGCGCGCTCGGCGTCGCCGCTGCCGTGGATGCGCCCCAGCCGCTGCAGGCAGCCGTCGTCGAAGCTCTGCACGCCGAAGCTGAGGCGATTGACGCCGGCCGCGCGGTAGCCGGGGAAGGGGCCGTGCTCCACCGTGCCGGGATTGGTCTCGAGGGTGATCTCCACCTCGGGCGCGAAGCGCAGCCGCGCGCTGGCCTGCTGCAGGAAGCGGTCGATCGCTTCCGGCGGGAACAGCGAAGGCGTGCCGCCGCCGAAGAACACGCTGTGCACGATGCGGCCCCAGGCCAGCGGCAGGTCGAAATCGAGGTCGGCCAGCAGCGCGTCGATGTAGGCGTCCAGCGGCAGCGCGCCCTTAGCCGCGTGCGAGTTGAAGTCGCAGTACGGGCATTTGCGCACGCACCACGGCAGGTGCACGTACAGCGAGAGGGGCGGCGGAGTGAGCATGGTGGCCATATTGTAGGAGCGCACCGCAGGGCCGCGATGCGCTTTGCATGATCCTGCGAAAGCATCCGCGTCCCTGCGGTGCGCTCTACGCAAGCAGCGTCCGCAGCCTTGCCAGCGCGATGCCGCGGTGGCTGTCGCGGTTCTTCACCTCGGCCGGCAGCGCCGCCGCGCTGCAGCCATGTGCCGCCGAGAAGAACACCGGGTCGTAGCCGAAGCCGCCGCCGCCGCTGCGCGCATGCAGGATGCGGCCTTCCCAGCGGCCTTCGGCGATCAGCGGCATGGGGTCGTCGGCGTGGCGCACCAGCGCCAGCACGCAGACGAAGCGCGCGCCGCGGGCGTCGTCGGGCACGCCGGCAAGCGCGCCCAGCAGCTTGTCGATGTTCGCATCGCTGTCGCCGTGGCGGCCCGCATAGCGGGCGGAGTACAGGCCGGGCTCGCCGCCCAGCGCGTCCACGCAGAGGCCGGAATCGTCGCCGAGGGCGGGCAGTCCGGTGGCGCGGGCGGCGTGGCGGGCCTTGAGGATGGCGTTCTCGATGAAGGACAGGCCGGTTTCCCCGGCGTCGCCAACGCCGAATTCGGACTGCGCGTGCAGCTGGAAACCGGCTCCCAGCAATTCGCGCAGCTCGGCGAGCTTTCCGGCGTTGGAGGAAGCCAATAGCAGTTCCATGCAAGCCTCGTTTTCTGTCCCCGTAGGAGCGCCGCAGGTGCGCGATGCGTTTCGCGGGGTTCCGCGAAAGCCTTCGCGCCCCGCTGGCGCGCCTACAGGGAGAGCGCCGCCCGCTGCGCGGCAAACAGTTCGGCGCAGCCCTTCTCGGCCAGCGCCAGCAGCGCGTCCAGCTCGTCGCGACGGAACGCATGGCCCTCGGCCGTGCCCTGCAGCTCGATGAAGCCGCCGCCGTCGTTCATCACCACGTTCATGTCGGTATCGCAGCCGCTGTCCTCGGTGTAGTCGAGGTCGAGCACCGGCACGCCCTGGTAAATGCCCGCCGACACCGCCGCCACCGCGCCGACGATGGGCGAACGGTTGCACGAGGGCAGCTTGATGTCGCGTCGGTCGATCAGCCCCTGCACCGCATCCGCCAGCGCCACGTAAGCGCCGGTGATGGCGGCGGTACGGGTGCCGCCGTCGGCCTGCAGCACGTCGCAGTCCAGGGTGATGGTGCGTTCGCCCAGCAGCGCGCGGTCCACGCAGGCGCGCAGGCTGCGGCCGATCAGGCGCTGGATTTCGAGCGTGCGCCCGCCTTGCTTGCCGCGCGCGGCTTCGCGGTCGCTGCGGGTGTGGGTGGCGCGCGGCAGCATGCCGTATTCGGCAGTGACCCAACCTTCGCCCTTGCCGCGCAGGAAAGCCGGCACCTTGTTTTCCACGCTGGCCGTGCACAGCACGCGGGTGTCGCCGAAGCTCACCAGCACCGAGCCTTCGGCATGGCGGGTGAAGCCGCGCTGGATGGAAACGGTGCGCAGCTGATCCGCGCTGCGGCCGCTGGGACGGGCAAAGGCCATGGGGAAAACCGGAAATCGATGGGGCGCTAGATTACCATTCGCACTTTGCAGGCCCTGGATTCCCGCATGATCCGCAGCATGACCGCCTTCGCCGCCGGCGAGCGCAGCACCGAATGGGGCGTGCTCTCGGGCGAACTGCGCGCGGTGAACCACCGCTTCCTCGAGCTTGCCCTGCGCCTGCCGGACGAGCTGCGCGCGTTCGAGTCCGCGCTGCGGGAACGCGTGGCCAGCCGGGTGTCGCGCGGCAAGCTCGACCTGGTGCTGCGCCTGCGCACCACCCTCGCCGGCGATGCCCTGCAGGTGGACGAGGTGCTGGTGGAGCGGCTGGGCGCGCTGGTCCAGCGGCTGGCCGCCGGCTTCCCCAACCTGCAGGTGCAGTTCACCGAGCTGCTGCAGTTTCCCGGCGTGCTGCAGTCGCGCGGGCTCGATGGCGACGCCCTGCAGCGCGAGGCGCTGGCGGTGCTGGACGTGGTGCTGGACGATTTCATCGCCGCGCGCGAGCGCGAGGGCGGCAAGCTGGCGCAGGTGATCGGCGAGCGCGCCGAAGCGATCGCCAGGATCGCCGCCGAGGTTCGCACGCTGGTGCCGCAGATCCGCGCCGGCCAGCGCGCCAAGCTGGAGGCGCGGCTGGCCGACCTGTCGCAGCCGGCGGATCCGGGGCGGCTGGAGCAGGAGCTGGTGATCTGGCTGCAGAAGCTCGACGTGGACGAGGAGCTCGACCGCCTCGACAGCCACCTTGTCGAGTTGCGCCGGATCCTGAAGGGCGGCAGGGAGCCGGTGGGCCGCCGCCTCGATTTCCTGCTGCAGGAATTCAACCGCGAGGCCAACACGCTGGGCAGCAAGTCCGTCGATGCCCGCACCAGCAACGCCGCGGTCGAGCTGAAGGTGCTGATCGACCAGATCCGCGAGCAGATCCAGAACATCGAGTAACGGCCCATGCGCGGAACCCTCTACATCGTGGCCGCGCCTTCCGGGGCCGGCAAATCCAGCATCGTCAACGCGGTGCTGCAGCGGGATGCCAACATCCGCCTGTCGATCTCGTTCACCTCGCGCGCGCCGCGCCCGGGCGAGCGTCACGCCGAGCATTACAACTTCGTCAGCGCGGCGGAGTTCGAGGCGATGGTCGAAGCCGGCGATTTCTTCGAATACGCGCGCGTGCACGGCGACTGGAAGGGCACCGCGCGGCAGTCGGTGGAGCCGCTGCTGGGCGCCGGCCACGACGTGCTGCTGGAAATCGACTGGCAGGGCGCGCGCCAGGTCCGGGCCAAGGTCCCGGACGCGGTCAGCGTGTTCATCCTGCCGCCCTCGCGCGCTGCGCTGGAGGAGCGCATGCGCAAGCGCGGGCAGGACAGCGAGGACGTGATCGCCCGCCGGCTGGCCGCCGCCCGCGAGGAAATGAGCCACTACGGCGAGTTCGACTACCTGATCGTCAACGAGGTCTTCGAGGTCGCGGTGGCCGAGATGTGCAGCATCTTCACCGCCAGCCGGCTGCGCAAGGACGCCCAGGTGGCCCGCCACGCCCGCCTCATCACCTCCCTGCTGGTCGATCCGTAGCGCCGGACATTGCCCCGCTGGCCGCCGCGGTGTTCTCGCAGCGGGGCAATGCCCCGTCCTACGGAGATGGCGGCGGGTTCGCCGGTGTACGTTGGCTTGTCGTCTAAGCAATTGATTTTCAAGACCGCTGCTTGCGGTCCGGGGCCCGCGCGGCTACACTCCCCGGTTCTTTCGAACCCTTGCGCGGCCCATCGCCGCAGGACAGACATGGCCCGGATTACCGTCGAAGACTGCCTGCAGGTGGTCGACAACCGCTTCGAACTCGTGATGATGGCGGCCAAGCGCGCGCGCCAGCTGGCCGGCGGCGTGGAGCCCAAGCTGGACAACAGCGAAGCCAACGACAAGCCCACCGTGCTGGCACTGCGCGAGATCGCCGCGCGCGCCATCGACACCGACTTCATCGACGCGGTGGAGAAGGCCGAGCGCGAGCGCAAGGAGCGCGAGGCGCTGGAATGGGCGGCCGCGGAAGTGGTGGCCGGCGACGACGACATGAAGGGCGACGACTGAGCGCAGCCCGCGCCTTCGCCAATGGAAGCGGCCCTGCGGGGCCGCTTCCGCGTTGTGGGGAACCGTTTGCGGGCGTGGCGCGGCAAGGTTAGGCTCGAGCCATGACGCCCGGCGATCCCGCGCTTGCCCTGCACGACCCCGCGCCCGCCGCGGCGGCGGTGCCGGACTATGTGCAGGCGCTGGAGCGCGCCGCCTATTACCTAGACGATGCCCAGCGCGCCCAGCTGCGCCGCGCCTGGGCGGTGGGCGCTGCCGCCCACGCTGGCCAGACCCGCAAGTCCGGCGAGCCCTATATCACCCACCCGGTGGCGGTGGCGCAGGTGCTGGCCGAGCTGGGCCTGGACCTGGAGACGCTGGTCGCGGCGATCCTGCACGACACCATCGAGGACACGCCGCTGACCCGCGCCGACGTCGCCGCGCAGTTCGGCGAGACTGTGGCCGAACTGGTCGATGGCGTCACCAAGCTGGAGAAGGTGCGTTTCGCCGACAAGCAGGAGGCGGCGGCGGAAAGCTTCCGCAAGATGCTGCTGGCGATGTCGCGCGACCTGCGCGTGATCATGATCAAGCTGGCGGACCGCCTGCACAACATGCGCACGCTGGGGGCGAAGTCGCCTGACGCCCGTCGCCGCATCGCGGTGGAGACGCTGGAGATCTACGCGCCGATCGCGCAGCGGCTGGGCATGAACCTGGTCAAGGCGGAACTGCAGGATCTCGGCTTCAAGGCGCTGCATCCGTGGCGGCACGCTGTCATCGCCAAGCGCATCCGCAGCCAGCCGCTGGTGCGGCGCGAGGCGCTGGTGCAGATCGAGGCGCGGCTGGCGCAGCGGCTGGCGCTGGAGAAGCTGGAACACCGCCTGGTCGGGCGGGTGAAGACGCCGTGGAGCGTCTACACCAAGATGCGCGCGCAGCGCCGCAGCTTCGACCAGGTGATGGACGTGTTCGGCTTCCGGGTGGTGGTGGACACGGTGGCGGACTGCTACCACGCGCTGGGCGTGGTGCATGCGGTGTACAAGCCGCTGGACGGGCGCTTCCGTGACTTCATCGCCATTCCCAAGGCGAACGGCTACCAGTCCCTGCACACGGTGCTGTTCGGGCCGTACGGCTCGCCCATCGAGGTGCAGATCCGCACCCGCGAGATGGACCTGATCGCCGAGCGCGGCGTGGCCGCGCACTGGGCCTACAAGATCGGGGTGGAGTCCGCCGGCAACAGCGCCCAGAGCCGGGCGGCGGCGTGGATCGCCAACCTGGTGGAGACCCAGCGCGGCACCGGCTCGTCGCTGGAATTCCTGGAGAACGTCAAGGTCGACCTGTTCCCGGACGAGGTCTACCTGTTCACGCCCAAGGGCGACATCCTGTCGCTGCCGCGCAACTCCACCGCGCTCGATTTCGCCTACGCGGTGCACACCGACGTCGGCAACCACGCGGTGACCGCGCGGGTGGACCGCCGGCTGGCGCCGCTGCGCACCAAGCTGGTCAGCGGCCAGTCGGTGGAAATCATCACCGCGAAATCCGCGGTGCCGACCACCCAGTGGCTGGAGTTCGTGGCCACCAGCAAGGCGCGCACCGCGATCCGCCAGCAGCTCAAGCAGCTGGAGCACGAGGACGCGGTGCAGCTGGGGCACTACATGCTGGACCGCGCGCTGGGCGCGCAGGGCACCGCGCTGGACCGCATCCCGATGCCGCGGCTGGAGGCCTATCTGTCCGACAACCGCTATACGCGGCTGGAGGCCATGCTGGCCGATATCGCGCTGGGCAACCGCATGCCCTCGCAGGTGGCGCTGGCGCTGGCGCAGCAGCCGGGCGCCGATGCGCAGCCGGGCGCGCCAGCGCCGCAGGAGCGCATCCTGATCACCGGCGGAGAGCGCGGGGTGATCAGCTTCGCCCAATGCTGCCTGCCGATTCCGCGCGACGAGATCATGGGCTACCACAGCGCCGGCAAGGGCATCGTGGTGCACCGCATGGAATGCCCGAACCTGGCCGAACTGCGCAAGTCGCCGGAGCGCTGGGTGGCGATCGGCTGGGACCGCGAGGTGTCCGGCGATTTCAGCTCGGCGATCCGCATCGAGGTGGAGAACCGCCCGGGCGTGCTGGCGCAGGTGGCGGCGGCCATTGCGAATGCCGATTCCAACATCGACCGGGTGGAATACCTGGAGCGCGACAGCAACATCGCGGTGCTGCGCTTCGGCATCGACGTCACCGACGGCCGCCACCTGGCCGAAGTGATCCGCGGCGTGCGCCGGCTGCAGGTGGTGCAGGACGTGCAGCGCTGCTGAGGGCGTCGCGCGCTGGGCGGGCGCGGCGCGCGCGATACAATCGCGGCGCATTCCATCCATCCTCACACGGAGCCGCCATGTCCCGCACCCCGATCCATTCCGACGCCGCGCCCGCCGCCATCGGCCCGTACTCGCAGGCCATCCGCGCCGGCAACACCGTGTACCTGTCCGGGCAGACGCCGCTGGTGCCGGCCACCGGGCAGATGGCCGAAGGCGATATCGAGGCGCAGGCGCGGCAGGCGTTCGACAACCTGAAGGCGGTCTGCGAAGCAGCCGGCGGCTCGTTCGACAACATCGTGCGGCTGGGCCTGTACCTGACCGATCTGTCCGACTTCGCCCGCGTCAATGCGGTCATGGCGGACTATTTCAGCCAGCCCTATCCGGCCCGTTCCACCATCCAGGCGGCCGCGTTGCCGCGCGGCGCGGCGTTCGAGGTCGACGGAGTGATGGTGCTCTGAGGCGACATGCCGGTGGACGTCCGTGACGTGCCCTTGGCGCGGGCGATGCGCGTGGCCGCAGGCGGCGCCACGCGTCCGCCGGCCTGGCGCCGTTCGTCCCGGTAGCCGGTGTGCCTGCGGCCCCGCGTCCCGCTCTGGCAGGTGCCGATACCGGGCTTGCCGTCCTGCCCGGGGTCGGGCCGGTCCTGCGCGAAAAGCTGGCCGCGCGCGGGCTTTCCACCCTGCAGGACCTGTGGCTGCACCTGCCGCGCAGCTATGAGGATCGCACCCGGGTGACGCCGATCCGGCTGCTGCAGCCGGGTGTGGCGGCGCAGGTGGAAGGGCGGGTGGAAGCGGTGGAGCGCGGCTTCCGCTACCGGCCGATGCTGCGGGTGGCGCTGTCCGACGAAGGCCGCGGCACGCTGGTGCTGCGGTTCTTCCATTTCCGCGCGGCGCAGGTGGCGCAGTTCGCGGTGGGCGCGCGCGTGCGCGCCTACGGCACCCCGCGGCCCGGCCAGTACGGGCTGGAGATCGTGCATCCCAGCTACCAGGTGCTGGGCGGCGAGGTGGCGCTGGGCGAGACGCTGGATCCGGTGTATCCGGCCGTCGAGGGCATCGGCCCGGCCAGCCTGCGCAAGCTGGTGCTGCAGGCATTGCAGCGGCTGCCGGACGAGGCAGTGCTGGAACTACTGCCGCAACCGGTGCTGCGCGCGCTGCGGCTGCCGTCGCTGCGCGAGGCCATCCTGACCCTGCACATGCCGCCGCGCGATGCCGACCTCGCCGCGTTGCAGAGCGGCCTGCACCCGGCGCAGCGGCGGCTGGCGCTGGAGGAGCTGCTGGCCCACCAGCTGGGCCTGCGCCGGCAGCGGCTGGCGCTGCAGGCCGAAGGCACGCGCGCGCTGCACGGCGACGAAAAACTGGTGGCGAAATTGAGGAAGTCGCTGCCGTTCGCGCTGACTCAGGCGCAGGCGCGGGTCTATGCGCAGCTGCGCGAGGACCTGCGCCAGCCGCGCCCGATGCTGCGGCTGGTGCAGGGCGACGTGGGCAGCGGCAAGACCGTGGTCGCGGCGATGGCGGCGTTGCTCGCAGTCGCCGACGGGCGGCAAGCCGCGCTGATGGCGCCGACCGAGCTGCTGGCCGAGCAGCACCTCAACAACCTGTGCGGCTGGCTGGAGCCGCTGGGCCTGCGCGTGTGCTGGCTGGCCGGCAAGGTCACCGGCAAGGCGCGCGCGCAGGCGCTCAAGGACGTTGCCTCGGGCGCCGCGCAGGTGGTGGTGGGCACCCACGCGCTGATGCAGGAAGGGGTGGACTTCCATGATCTCGCGCTGGCCATCGTCGATGAGCAGCACCGCTTCGGCGTGCACCAGCGGCTGGCCCTGCGCGACAAGGGCAAGGGCAGCGTGCCGCACCAGCTGGTGATGACCGCCACGCCCATCCCGCGCACGCTGGCGATGAGCGCCTACGCCGATCTCGACGTGTCGGCCATCGACGAACTGCCGCCCGGCCGTACCCCGGTGACCACCATCGCGCTGGCCGCGGAACGCCGCCCGGAACTGGTCGAACGCATCCGCGCGGCGTGTGCCGAAGGGCGGCAGGCATATTGGGTCTGCACACTCATCGACGAGTCGGACGAAGTGGTGGCGCAGGCCGCGCAATCCACCTTCGAGGCGCTGCAGGCGGCGTTGCCCGGGGTGAGGGTGGCGCTGGTGCACGGACGCATGAAGGCGGCGGAGAAGCAGACCACCATGCGCGCATTCAAGCAGGGCGAAACGGGCCTGCTGGTGGCGACCACGGTGATCGAAGTGGGCGTGGACGTGCCCAACGCCTCGCTGATGGTGATCGAGAATGCCGAGCGGCTGGGCCTGGCCCAGTTGCACCAGCTGCGCGGGCGGGTCGGGCGCGGCAGCGCGGCGTCGAGCTGCGTGCTGCTGTACCAGTCCCCGCTGTCGGCGATGGCGCGCGAGCGGCTGGATACGCTGCGGCAGACCAGCGACGGCTTCGCCATTGCCGAGAAGGACCTGCAGCTGCGCGGCCCCGGCGAGCTGCTGGGCACGCGCCAGACCGGGCTGGCGGCCTTCCGCATGGCCGACCTGGCGCGCGATGCCGACCTGCTGCCGCAGGTGCATGCCCTCGCCGACCGGCTGCTGGCGGATGCGCCGCAAGTGGCGGACCGCATCGTCGACCGCTGGATCGGCGGCGCCGCGCGCTTTGCCGCGGCGTAGCGCTCAGGCCTCGCAGGCGGGCACGGCGCCGCAATAGATGCCGTGCAGGGTCTCGATGACGCGCTGGGCCGGGCCATCCGCCAGCGCGTAGAGGATCGTCTGCCCCTCGCGCCGCGTGTTCACCAGGCCGTCGTTGCGCAACACCGCGAGGTGCTGCGAGAGCGCCGACTGGCTCAGGTCGACCCGGGCATTGAGTTCGCCTACCGAGCGTTCGCCGCCGAACAACAGGCACAGCAGCATCAGGCGCTTGTCGTTGGCCAGCGCGCGCAGCAGCCGCGCGGCGTCGCCGGCGTGGGCACGCATGGCTTCCGGGTCCATGTCGAGGGCTGGCGGCGGAGGGGAGGGGGCCATCTTGGGCATTGCAGCGGGGCGGATGCGGCAGGAGGACGGCTTGAATTTATATCAGTTGACACTAATATAAGCAACAGCTAATGTATTCCTGCCGATGCGGCAGACCGGGGGTGGAAGATGGCCAGGATCGTGGTGATGGGAGCCGGGCTTGGTGGCATGAGCGCGGCCTACGAGCTCCGCGAAACGCTGGGCAAGGGGCACGAAATCGTGCTGGTGGGCAACGGCGACAGCTTCGGCTTCACGCCGTCCAATCCGTGGCTGGCGGTGGGCTGGCGCAAGCGCGACGAGATCAGCCTGGACGTGGCCGAACACGTCGGCCGCCACGGCATCCGCTTCGATGGCAGCGGCGTCGCCCAGATCGACGCCGCTGGCGATGCGGTGGTCACCGGCAGCGGCGAGCGCATCGGCTACGACTACCTGCTGGTCTGCACCGGGCCGAAGCTGGCCTTCGAGGAAGTGCCCGGCACCGGCCCGGACGGCGGCTTCACCCAGTCGGTCTGCACCACCCCGCACGCCGCGCATGCGTGGGAGGCCTATCAGGCATTCCTGCAGGATCCCGGCCCGGTCGTGATCGGCGCGGTGCAGGGCGCCAGCTGCTTCGGCCCGGCCTACGAGTTCGCGATGATCGTCGACGCCGACCTGCGCAAGCGCAAGCTGCGCGACAGGGTGCCGATGACCTTCGTGAGCAGCGAGCCGTACATCGGCCACATGGGCCTGGGCGGCGTGGGCGATTCCAAGGGCCTGATGGAATCGGAGCTGCGCCAGCGCCACATCAAGTGGGTGGTGAACAGCAAGGTGGCCGAGGTGCGCGACGGCGAAATGACCGTGGTGCCGCACGACGACAAGGGCCAGCCGCTGGAACCGCAGCAGCTGCCGTTCAAGTTCTCCATGCTGCTGCCTGCGTTCAAGGGCGTGGAGGCGGTGGCCGCGGTCGAAGGCCTGTGCAACCCGCGCGGCTTCGTGCTCGTGGACAAGCACCAGCGCAGCCCGAAGTACCCGAAGATCTTCGCGGCCGGCGTGTGCGTGGCGATCCCGCCGGTGGAAGCGACCCCGATCCCGACCGGCGCACCCAAGACCGGCTTCATGATCGAGTCGATGGTCACCACCATCGTGCGCAACATCCGGGCCGAGCTGAAGGGCGAGACGCCCGACTTCGAAGGCACCTGGAACGCGGTCTGCCTGGCCGACATGGGCGACACCGGCGCGGCGTTCGTGGCGCTGCCGCAGATCCCGCCGCGCAACGTGACGTGGACGAAGATCGGCAAGTGGGTGCACCTGGCCAAGATCGGCTTCGAGAAGTACTTCCTCTACAAGATGCGCCACGGCACCAGCGAGCCGATCTACGAGAAATACATCCTCGGCCTGCTCGGCATCGAGCGGCTGAAGGACGTCAAGCGTTCCAACTGAATCCCGACCCCCAAGGAGAGAGACATGACCCTCGATCGAGCCGTACAGGCATTTGCCGGCGTGATGGTGCTGGTCAGCGTGCTGCTGACCCAGTTCGTCCACCCCAACTTCTTCTGGCTCACCGTGTTCATCGGCGCCAACCTGTTCCAGTCCGCGTTCACTGGTTTCTGCCCCGCAGCGATGGTGATGAAGAAACTCGGTATCGGCCGCGGCGACGGCGCGTCCTGCAGCCGTTGCTGACGCCGTTGCACCAGAGGAGAAGATGATGCGCAAGCTGCGGCCCCTGTTGTTGCCAACCCTGCTGGCCCTGGCGGCCTGCGCTGGCGATGCGCCCGTCGCCACGCCGGCCCTGCCCGAGGACCTGACCACGTTCACCGTGGCCGAAGGGGGCGTCTTGTCCGGCCAGGGCTGGGACGGCGTGGTCGAGGCGGT
Source organism: Thermomonas sp. LB-4 (assembly GCF_036409385.1). Classification (NCBI taxonomy): domain Bacteria; kingdom Pseudomonadati; phylum Pseudomonadota; class Gammaproteobacteria; order Lysobacterales; family Lysobacteraceae; genus Thermomonas; species Thermomonas sp. LB-4. Next base: position 60,035 of record NZ_JAXOFT010000003.1, read on the forward strand.
GCGCCGCGCCGACCTTGCCGCGCAGACGGCGGGGCGGGTGTCGGCCGTGGCGGTGGACGTGAACGATCGCGTCCGCGCCGGCGAGGTGCTGCTGCGCATCACCGCGGTGGAGCAGGACGCCGCCGCCAACGCCGCGCGCGAGCAGCTGCGCGCCGCGGAAGCGTCCGCCGCGGAAGCCGAGCAGAACTACCGGCGCTTTGCCGCGCTGGCCGACGCGCAGTACGTGTCGAAGGCGCAGATCGACCAGGCTCGGGCGGCGCGCGACTCCGCGGTGGCGGCGCGCAACGCCGCTGCGGCGATGCTGGCGCAGGCCGTGCAGCAGTCGCAGTACACGGTGGTGCGCGCGCCGTTCGACGGCGTGGTGGCGCGGCGCGATGTCGAGCCCGGCGAAACCGTGGCGCCCGGCATGCCGCTGCTGACGGTGTACGCGCCGGACGCGCTGCGCATCGAAGTGGCCATCCCGCAGACCCGTGCCGAGGCGATCCGCAGGGATTCGCGCGCGCAGGTGTTGCTCGGCGATGGCCGCAAGGTCGCGTCGGCGGACGTGACGGTGTTCCCGGCGGCCGATCCGGCCAGCCACAGCGTCAACGTGCGGCTGAATCTGCCGTCGCTTGCGCCGCAGCCGGCGCCGGGCACCACTGCGAAGGTGGTGTTCGCCGCCGCCGCGGACGGAGGGGCGGGTGCCGCACAGGCGACGGTGCGCATTCCCGCCGCCAGCATCGCCCAGCGCGGCGAGCTGACCGGCGTGTACGTGGTGCAGGACGGCCGCCTGCAGCTGCGCCAGCTGCGGCTGGGTGCGCGCAGCGGCGATGCGGTGGAGGTGATTGCCGGGTTGAAGGCGGGCGAGGTGGTGGCCAGCGATCCGGTGGCTGCCACGCAGGCTATTGCCGCGCAGCGCAAGGCGGCGGAGGCGAGCCGTGACTGACGGGCAGCGTTTCGGCATTTCCGGGCGGCTGGCCGCGGCGTTCCAGCGCAACCCGCTGACCCCGATCCTGGCGATCATGGGGCTGCTGCTGGGCCTGCTGGCGGTGGCGATCACGCCGCGCGAGGAGGAGCCGCAGATCGACGTGACGATGGCGAATGTCATCGTGCCGTTCGATGGCGCCAGCAGTCGCGACGTCGAGCAATGGGTGGCCACGCCGCTGGAGCAGAAGCTGTCGGAGATCGAAGGCGTCAAGCACGTGTATTCGATCAGCCGGCCCGGCATGGCGGTACTGACGGTCGAATTCGAGGTCGGCGTGCAGCGCCAGCCGGCGCTGGTCCGCCTGTACAACCAGGTGTTCTCGAACGCCGATTTCCTGCCGCAGCGGGCCGGCGTCGGCCAGCCCATCGTCAAGCCCAAGGGCATCGACGACGTGCCGGTGATGGCGCTGACCCTGTGGAGCGACGATCCGCACATGGACGCCACCGCGCTGGGCGAAGTGGCGCATACGCTGGAAGCCGAACTCAAGCGCGTGCCCGGCACCCGCGACGTTTACACCATCGGCGCGCCCGACCGCAGCGTGCTGGTGACGCTGGATGCGGCCAAGCTGGCCGCCTACGGCATGAGCGGCAACGATCTGGCGCAGGCGCTGCAGACGGCCAACGTGGTGCACCAGGCCGGCGAGCGCGTGGACGCGGCGCAAGGCGCGGTTCCGGTGACGGCGGGCAGCTATCTGGCCAGCGCCGAGGACGTGGCCGGGCTGGTGATCGGCAGCCATGGCGGCAAGCCGCTGCTGCTGTCCGACGTGGCGACCATCGAGGCGCGCGGCGATCTCGCCCGCCAGTACGTCTGGCACGGCGCACCCACGGGCCGGGCCGGGCCGAAGGCCGGCAGCGCGCCGGCGGTCACGATGGCGATTGCCAAGAAGCCGGGCAGCAACGCCAGCGACATCACCACCGCGATTGCCCAGCGCATCGAACAACTCAAGGGTGAGCTGATCCCGCAGGGCGTGCAGGTCAGCGTGACCCGCGACTACGGCGCCAGTGCCAGCGACAAGGCTTCGACGCTGATCCAGAAGCTGGTGTTCGCCACCGGCAGCGTGGTGCTGCTGGTGCTGTTCGCGCTGGGCTGGCGCGAGGCCATCGTGGTCGGCGCGGCGGTGGTGCTGACGCTGGCGGTCACGCTGTTCGCCTCCAAGGTGATGGGCTTCACCCTCAACCGCGTGTCCCTGTTCGCGCTGATCTTCTCGATCGGGATCCTGGTCGACGACGCCATCGTGGTGGTCGAGAACATCCACCGGCACATGGCGCGCGGCGGCAAGACCCTGTTCGAGGCCATCCCGCCGGCGGTGGACGAAGTGGGCGGGCCGACCATCCTCGCCACCTTCACCGTGATCGCCGCGCTGATGCCGATGGCGTTCGTGTCGGGCCTGATGGGCCCGTACATGCGGCCGATCCCGATCAACGCCTCGGTGGGCATGCTGCTGTCGCTGGCGATCGCGCTCATCGTGACGCCGTGGCTGTCGCTGAAGCTGCTGGCCCGCCACGGGCACGCGGCGGAAGGTGGTCAAGCCCATGACGAGAAGCAGGCCAGCTGGCTGCATCGCCTGTTCGAGCGGGTGATGTCGCCGTTCCTGCGCGGCGACGGCGCGGCGCGCAGGCGCGGCCTGCTGTTCGCCGGGATGGTGGGCCTGGTGCTGCTGTCGGCGTCGCTGGCGGTGTTCAAGCTGGTGGTGCTGAAGATGCTGCCGCTGGACAACAAGTCCGAGGTGCAGGTGGTGGTGGACATGCCGGAGGGCAGCACGCTGGAGCAGACCAACGCGCTGCTGGCCGAGTTGGCGGCGAAGCTGGACACCGTGCCGGAGGTGCTGGACTACCAGGCCTACGCCGGCACCGCCGCGCCGATCAACTTCAACGGGCTGGTGCGGCAGTACTTCCTGCGCAGCGGCAGCAACGTGGGCGACCTGCAGGTCAACCTGGTGGACAAGCACGCGCGCGACCGCCAGAGCCACGAGATCGCGCTGGCGATGCGGCCGATGCTGGCCAAGGCCGGCGCGAAATACGGCGCCTCGGTGAAGGTGGTGGAAGTGCCGCCGGGCCCGCCGGTGCTGTCGCCGCTGGTGGCCGAGGTGTACGGGCCCGACTACGCCGGCCAGCGCAAGGTCGCGCTGGCGCTGGCGAAGGAGCGCTTCGCCGCTACCGAGGGCATCGTCGACGTCGACACCAGCGTGGAGGCGGACTCCCCGCGCGAGCGGATCGTGGTCGACCGCGAGCGCGCCGCCCGCCTCGGCGTGCCGCAATCGGCCATCGCCGATGCCATCGCCATGGGCGTGTCCGGGCTGGACGCCACCTACGTGCACGACGGCGCCTCGAAATACCCGCGCCCGGTGCGCCTGCGCCTGCCGGCGCAGGACCAGGCATCGCTGGCCTCGCTGCTGGCGCTCAAGGTGCGCGGCGCGCAGGGCCAGCTGGTGCCGCTGTCCGAGCTGGTGCGGGTGGAGGAGGCGACGTGGGACGGCGCCATCCACCACAAGGACGGCCTTCCGGTGGTCTACGTGACCGCGGACGAGGCCGGTGCGCTCGACAGCCCGCTGTACGGCATGTTCGGCATCGTCGGCCAGCTCGGCGACCACAAGGTCGCCGGGCAACAGCTTGCGCAGACCTTCATCACCCAGCCGGCCGATACCAGCGGCTATGCGGTGAAGTGGGACGGCGAATGGCAGATCACCTACGAGACCTTCCGCGACATGGGCATCGCCTACGCCGCCGGCATGGTGCTGATCTACCTGCTGGTGGTGGCGCAGTTCCGCAGCTACCTGGTGCCGCTGGTGATCATGGCGCCGATCCCGCTGACCGTGATCGGGGTGATGCCCGGCCACGCGCTGCTGGGCAAACAGTTCACCGCCACCAGCATGATCGGCATGATCGCGCTGGCCGGCATCATCGTCCGCAACTCCATCCTGCTGGTGGACTTCATCCAGCAGGAGGCCGCGCGCGGCGTGCCGCTGGTCGATGCCGTGATCGACGCCTGCGCGGTGCGCGCCAAGCCCATCGTGCTGACCGGCGTGGCGGCGATGCTGGGTGCGTTCTTCATCCTCGATGACCCGATCTTCAATGGCCTGGCGATCTCGCTGATCTTCGGCATCCTCGTCAGTACCATCCTCACGCTGGTGGTGATCCCCTTGCTGTACTACGTGCTGCGGCGGCGTACGCTGGACGCTGCCACGGCTGCCTGAAGCGATGATTGGAGGAATGGCATGAGCGAAGACGATGGCATCCGCCTGCTGCTGGAACAGGAAGGCCCCTACGCCTTCCGGATCAGCTTCGAAGGCACGGGCCTGGACGCCCTGCACACAGACGAGAGCGCGCCTTTGGGCGAAGGCGCCGGCCCGAACCCCTCGCACCTGCTGCTGGCCGGCGTGGCCAACTGCCTGTCGGCCAGCCTGCTGTTCGCGCTGCGCAAGTTCAAGAATGCGCCCGGTCCGATCCGCACCGAAATCGTGGCGCACAAGGCGCGCAACGAAAACGGGCGGTGGCGGATCCCGCGCGCAGAGGTGGCGATACGGCTGTCCGACGCCGCCGCGGGGCTGGAGCACTTCGACCGCGTGCTGGGCCAGTTCGAGGAGTTCTGCATCGTCACCCAGAGCGTGCGCGAAGGCATGCAGGTGGACGTGCGCATCATCGACGCCGACGGCGCCGAATACGTTCCCGGGGGCGCGGGGGCGGGCGCATGAGCGCGCCGTCCACCATCGTTGCCTGCCCGGCTTGCAACGGCTTGAATCGCGTGCCCAATGCGCGGCTGGCGGAGGCGCCGAAGTGTGGCAAGTGCGGCGCGGCGCTGTTCGTGGCGCATCCATTGGCGTTGGGCGCGGCCGGTTTCCATGCCCACGTCGAGCGCGCCGAGCTGCCGGTGCTGGTCGACTTCTGGGCGCCGTGGTGCGGCCCGTGCCGGATGATGGCGCCGCAGTTCGAGGCGGCGGCGGTACAACTGGAGCCCGCGCTGCGGCTGGCCAAGGTGGATACCGAGGCGCAGCCCGCGCTGGGCAGCCGCTTCGGCATCCGCAGCATTCCCACCCTGGTGCTGTTCCGCCAGGGCCGCGAGCTGGCGCGCCAGGCCGGTGCGATGGGCGCGGCTGATATCGTGCGCTGGACGCGCCAGTACCTTTGATTGCAGGAGTGTTTCCGTGAGCCAGTCCTATCCCGAGCTGATCGACGACCTCAATGCCGCCATCGGCAAGCTGCGCGAGGGTGCCCCGGATCCGATGCGGGGCTTCTCCGCATTGGCCCGCGAAGCGCTCAAGCCCGGCGCGCTGGACGTGAAGACCAAGGAGCTGATCGCGATCGGGATTGCCATCGCCACGCGTTGCGACGGCTGCATCGGCTTCCACGCCAAGGCCGCGATCAAGGCCGGCGCGACCCGCGAAGAAATCCTCGAAACCCTGTCGATGGCGATCTACATGGGCGCCGGCCCGTCGATGATCTACGCGGCGGAAGCGCTGCGCGCCTTCGACGAACTTGCCCCTTCGCAGGAGGCGCAGGCATGAGCATGCTGCGGCGAATCGTGTGGCCTGCACTGCTGCTGGCGGTTGCGCTGGCGACCGGCTGCGCGCATGCGCCGCCAGCGGCGACCTCGGTGGCGCTGCTGCAGCCGCTGCCGGGGCTGTACACCGCGGGCCAGCCGGCAGCCAGCGACTGGGCGGCAATCAAGGCGCGCGGCGTGCGTACCGTGGTCAACCTGCGCGCACCGGGCGAGCTCAAGGACCGCGACGAGGCTGCCGAAGTCCGCGCGGCCGGCCTGCGCTATGTCGAAATCCCGGTCAGCGGCGCCGAAGGCATCAATCCGGCCAATGCGCGCGCCCTCCACGAGGCGCTTGCGCCGGCCCACGGGGGCGGCGTGCTGGTGCATTGCGCCAGCGGCAACCGCGCCGGTGCGCTGCTGGCGCTGGAGCAGCGCGAGGGCGACGGCGTGGCTGCGCAGCGGGCGCTGGACATCGGCAAGTCCGGTGGCGTCACCGGGCTGGAAGGCAGGCTCCGGCAGGCACTGGGGATCCAGGAGTAAGGAGGCGGCATGGGCGCACGCATCACCGTCGTCGGCGCGGGCTTCGCCGGCCTGACCGCGCTGCGCACGCTGCGCAGGCACGCACCCGACGCCTCACTGACCCTGGTGGCGCCGCGCGCCGAACTGCATTACCTGCCGGGCACCATCTGGATCCCCTCCGGCCTGCGCAGCCGCGCCGACCTGGTGGTGCCGTTGGACGAATTCCTGCGCCGTGAGCGCATCAGCTTCCATCGCGCGCACGCCACCGGGCTGTCGGCGGACGGGCGCATCCTGCACACCGAGGCCGGCGACATCCCCAACGACGGCCTGGTCATCGCCACCGGTGCCCGCTTCATCCGCAAGCTGCCCGGCATCGAGCACGCCATCATTCCCTGCGAAGGCGTGGACGCTGGCGAGGCGATCCGCGACCGCCTTGCCGCGCTGGAGGGCGGCACGCTGTGCTTCGGCTTCGGCAGCAACCCGAACGAACCCATCGCCATGCGCGGCGGGCCGGTGTTCGAGTTCACGTTCGGCATCGAGACCCTGCTGCAGAAACAGCGGCGGCGGGAGCGCTTCCGGCTGGTGTTCTTCAGCCCGTCGGAAAAGCCGGGCCAGCGGCTGGGCGACAAGGCCGTCGGCTTGATCCTGGGCGAGATGCGCAGGCGCGGCATCGACACCGTACTGGGCGAGAAGCCGCAGCGCTTCGAAGCCGACGCGGTGCAGCTGGAGCGCACCCGCATCGACAGCGCCATGACCCTGTTCATGCCGGGGCTGACCGGCCAGGCGTGGCTCGACGACACCACGCTGCCACGCTCGCCCGGTGGCTTCGTGCAGGGTGACGCGCAGTGCCGCGTGCCCGGTTTCGACTGCACCTTCGTCGCCGGCGACGGCGGCAGCTTCCCCGGTCCGGACTGGCTGCCCAAGCAGGCGCACCAGGCCGACCTGCAGGCCGAGGTGGCCGCACGCAACCTGCTGCGCACCCTCCGCGGCGAGCCGGCGGAGGAGGCATTCACCGCCGAACTGGTGTGCATCGTCGATACACTGGATCGTGGCCTGCTGGTGACCCGCAAGGGCAGCGGCGGGCGGGCGTTGCCGCCGCTGCGCATGATGCATTGGGCCAAGGCCGCGTTCGAGAAGCGCTACCTGCGCCGCTACCGCTGAGTCGCTGCCGCTTGCCGGCATAATGCGGGGATGACCGCAGACCGCATCCCGCTACTCATCGATACCGACCCCGGCGTGGACGACGCGCTGGCCCTGCTGATGGCCTTCGATGATCCGCGCCATCACGTGGTCGGCCTGACCATCGCCGCCGGCAACGTCGGCCTGGGCCATACCGTCGCCAACGCGCTCAAGCTGTGCGAGGTGTGTGGCGTGGATGTGCCGGTATTTGCCGGCGCCGACGCGCCGCTGGTGTTCCCGGCCCGCGACGCCGCCTACGTGCACGGCCGCGACGGCTTCGGCGACACCGGCTACGCGCGTTCCTCGCGCGCCGCCGAAAGCGAACACGCCGCGCTGGCCATCCTGCGGCTGTCGCATGAGCACGCGGGCAAGCTGCTGCTGGTCGCGCTGGGCCCGCTGACCAACCTCGCGCTGGCGCTGAAGCTGGATCCCACGCTGCCGTCGCGGGTGGCCCGCTGCGTGGTGATGGGGGCCGCGGTCACCGCCCATGGCAACATCACCCCGGCCGCGGAGTTCAACATCGCCTTCGACCCGGAGGCGGCGCACATCGTGTTCTCGGCCTTCCCGACGGTCGAGCTGGCCGACTGGGAGGCGGTGCTGGCGCACGGTTTCCGCCATGACGACGCGGAGCGCTGGCTGGCCGCCGATTCGCCGCGGGCGCGGTTCTATGCCGGCATCTCCGCGCACACCCGCGCCTGGGCCAGGGCCGGCCGCGGCGAGCGCTGGCACGCCGCCGACGCGCTGGCGATGGCATTGGCGCTGCAGCCGGAGGGCGCGCTGGAGCTGCTGGCGCGTCCGCTGGCGGTGGAAACCGCCGGCCAGCACGCCCGCGGCGCCACCATCGTGGACTGGAACCGGCAGACCGGCGCGGCCGACAACGTGGCCATCCTGATGCGCTACGACCAGGCCCGGTTCGAGGCCATGATCGAGCGCGCCCTGGCCGCTTGCTGAGCCGGGGCAGGGTGGCTCCCGGGCCCCGGTTGCGCCGGGAATGCGGGGGTCGCTATAATGCGCGGCTCTTTCTCCCGTTCCACTTCCCAGAGTTTCCATCATGAAAGCCGGCATCCATCCCGAATACCGCGACGTCGTCTTCCAGGACGTGACCTCGGACTTCAAGATCCTGACCCGCTCGACCCTCTCCAGCAAGGAGACGGTGAAGTGGGAAGACGGCAACGAGTACCCGCTGATCAAGGTGGAAGTCTCGTCGTCCTCGCACCCCTTCTACACCGGCCAGAACAAGGTGATCGACACCAGCGGCCGCGTGGACAAGTTCCGCAAGCGCTACCAGAAGTAAGCGCCCGCGCAGCGTGTCACCCAGACGGCCGCCCCTTGGGCGGCCGTTTCGTTTTGGTTGATCCGGGTCAGGCGGCTGCGACTTTCGTCCGGGGTGCCGGTCTGGCCGCATATGCGATAATTCCGCTTTCCCATGCGCTGGCGCATGGCCCCGAGCGGCCGCGTGCCGGGCACCCCCAATGGAGTTGCGCCGTGTCCGAACTTGACCAGATCACCCTGACCGCAGGCGACAAGACGGTCGCCATGCCCGTGCTGAAGCCCACCCTGGGCCAGCCCTGCGTGGACATCGCGAAGCTGCCCAAGGAAACCGGCTGCTTCACCTACGATCCGGGCTTCGGCGCCACCGCCAGCTGCAAGTCGGCCATCACCTACATCGACGGCGACGCCGGCGTGCTGCTGTACCGCGGCTATCCGATCGAGCAGCTGGCCGAACACTCCACCTTCACCGAGGTGGCCTACCTGCTGATGCACGGCGAACTGCCCAACGCCCAGCAGCTGGACGGCTTCGAGCACGAAGTCACCCACCACACGATGATGCACGAGGCGTTCCGCACCTTCCTGTACGGCTTCCGCCACGACGCGCACCCGATGGCGATGCTGACCGGCATGCTGGGCTCGCTGGCCAGCTTCTACCACAACGACCTCGACCTCGACGATCCGGAGCAGCGCCGCCTGGCCGCGATCCGCCTGATCGCCAAGGTGCCGACCATAGCGGCGGCCTGCTACCGCTATTCGATCGGCTGGCCGATCCGCTACCCGCGCAACAACCTCGATTTCACCACCCGCTTCCTGCACATGATGAAGGAAGTGCCGAGCGAGCCGCTGGAGCTGAACCCGGTCGCCGCCAAGGCGATGGACCTGCTGTTCATCCTGCACGCCGACCACGAGCAGAACGCGTCGACCTCCACCGTCCGCCTGGTCGGTTCCACCGGTGCCAACCCCTACGTCAGCGTCGCCGCCGGCGTGGCCGCGCTGTGGGGCCCGGCGCACGGCGGCGCCAATGAGGCGGTGCTGAAGATGCTGGCCGAGATCGGCAGGCCGGAAAACGTGAAGTCCGCGGTCGACAAGGCCAAGGACAAGGAATCCGGCTTCCGCCTGATGGGCTTCGGCCACCGCGTCTACAAGAACTACGACCCGCGCGCGGCGCTGGTGCGCAAGATGACCCACGACGTGCTGGGCGCGCTCAACGTCAACGACCCGCTGCTGGAAGTGGCGGTGCGTCTGGAGGAAGCGGCGCTGAAGGACGACTACTTCGTGCAGCGCAAGCTCTACCCGAACGTCGATTTCTACAGCGGCCTCATCTACAAGGCGCTGGGCATCCCGGTGGAGATGTTCACGGTGATGTTCGCCATCGCCCGCACCGCCGGCTGGGTCAGCCACTGGTTGGAGCAGCAGGAAGATCCGGAAAACCGCATCGGCCGTCCGCGCCAGATCTACACCGGCGCCGGCAAGCGCGACTACGTGGATCTGGGCAAGCGCTGAGCCTGCCGCCGCGTGGCCACGGACGCCCCGCATTGCGGGGCGTTTCCGTCTGTGGCGTGCAGCGTCGAGAGGGGCGGGAGGGGTGGCGGCGAGGCAGCAACTCCTCTGCGGCAGGGTGTAGGGGCTGCGGGTCAGCGCGCCGCCTCGCCGGGAGCTTCGTCTTCGGCCAGCAGGGTCCGCAATTGCGCGGCCGAGGCGCGCCGCATCGGCTTCTCGTCGATGCTCGACAGCGGCGCCTGGCGCAGTCCGTCCAGTGGCAGCACGGTGGCATCGAACGCCAGGTCTTCCGCGCCGAAAAGCCAGCCGGGCGCATCCAGCTCGCGCGTGCGATCCAGCCGCAGGCGGCGGCTGCGCGCCTGCGCGGGGATGCCATGTTCGTCCAGCCAGCGCGGCACCGCGTCGGGGTCGTCGCTGTGCAGGTGCAGGGCGACCGGCGAATGGGCGTCGGCGGTGCCGTCCAGCACCGGGCCGACCAGGCGCGGTTCGAACGCGGCGAAGAACTCCAGCGCGCGCAGCGCGGCCTCGCGGCGTCGGCGCACCTCGGCCACCTGTCGATCGCCCAGGAACAGCCGCTGGTATTCGCGAAGCGCCTCCTCGATCTCGCGGTTGCGCGGCAGCGAGGCGTCGTCATGGATGCCCAGCCGCTGCGCGGCCTTGCGCTTCGCCAGCTGGAAGTCGCGGATGCCGCCTTCGGCCATCAGCCTTGCGGCTTCGTGGGCCAGGCGCTGCCGGCGCTCGCGGGTGCGCGCCTGCGCGTGCTGGTGCGCATGAACGTGCTGGCGGCTGTCCGGCATCGCGGTTCCTCGCGGCGACCTGCGCCGACTCTACCCGAGCTGGCGCGGCGTTGTCCGTGACGAAGGTGGGCGGCCTCAGAAGATGTCGAAGGATTCCTCCGCCGGCTGCGCCTCGATCTCGGGCTCGACCAGCGACTCTTCCTCCATCCGCTGCAGGTCTTCGGCCTTGACCCATTCCACGATGCCGCCGTCGCCGCCGGGTAGCAGCCGGCCACCGGGGCTGACGCTGACCTTGACCATGCCGGCCGGCGGATCGGGCAGCCGCTCGGGCTGGTCCTTCAGGGCCGCCTGCATGTAGCTGATCCAGATCGGCAGCGCGGCCTTGCCGCCGTATTCGCGGTAGCCCAGCGAGCGGAAGTCGTCGCGGCCCACCCAGACGGTGGTGACGTAGGGGCCGCCGAAGCCGGAGAACCAGGCGTCGCGGTGGTCGTTGGTGGAACCGGTCTTGCCGCCCACGTCCTCGCGGTTCAGCACCCGCGCGGCGGTGGCGGTGCCGCGCTTGACCACGTCGCGCATCATCGAAGCAAGCTGCCAGGCGACGCGCGGGTCGATGGCGCGCGGGGCGGCCACCACGTTCGGATCGATCGGCTGCGGCGCGGCAGCGGGTTGTGCGGGTTTGCCTGCGGCTGCCGCAGGCGCGGCGGTGCCGGCAGGGCCCAGATCAAAGCCGTCCACCCGCGCGCTGGACGGCACGGCAACGGCCTGACCGGGAGGGGTGGCGCCCGCGCAGGACGGGCAGGCGACCGGCGCGGCCTCCTTGAAGACCTCCTTGCCGTCGCGGTCGCGCACGTTGTCGATCACCCACGGCGTGACCAGGAAGCCGCCGTTGGCGAAGGCGCTGTAGCCGCGCGCCACCGACAGCGGGGTCAGCGAAGCGGTGCCCAGCGACATCGACAGGTTGGGCGGCAGGCTGGCCTCGTCGAAGCCGAAATGGCTGATGTAGCGGCGCGCATATTCCACGCCGATGGTGTCCAGCAGCCGCACCGACACCAGGTTGCGCGACTGCACCAGCGCCTCGCGGACCCGCATCGGGCCGGCGAAGTTGCCGCTGTCGTTCTGCGGCCGCCATTCCTTGCCGCGGCGGTCCTTGAACACCACCGGAGCGTCCAGCACGATCGAAGCGGGGTTGAAGCCGCGCTCGAATGCCGCCGCATAGAGGAAGGGTTTGAAGCTGGAGCCGGGCTGGCGACGCGCCTGGGTGGCGCGGTTGAACTTGTTGCCGGCGAAGCTGTAGCCGCCCACCAGCGCGCGCAGGGCGCCGTTGTCGGCGTCCAGCGACACCAGCGCCACCTGTGCCCGCGGAATCTGGTCGATCTCCCAGCGCGCCGGCGCCTCGGGCTTGTCGGCGGGCGCGGGCAGCCGGCGCACGCGCACCACGTCGCCGCGCTTGGCCAGCGCGGCGGCCGGCTTGCCGGTCCAGGCGATGGCGCTGCCGCTCAACGCCAGCTCGCTGCCGTCGCGCAGCACTACCGCCAGCCGGCCACCGGCGTTGTCGGTCACCACCGCCGGCAGCAGGTCGTTCTGCGCCGGGATGGCGCGCAGCAGGCGGCCGATGGCGGCGGCGTCCGCCCCTTCCGGGATCTGCACGGCCTGGTCGGGCTTGCGCCAGCCGTGGCGGTGGTCGTACACGCGCAGCCCCTCCACCACCGCGCGGTCGGCGGCGGCCTGCAGCACCGGGTCGATGGTGGTGGTGACGTGGTAGCCCTTGGTCAGGACGTCGCCGCCGAAGCGTTCCACCATCTGCTGGCGCACCATCTCGGCGACATAGGGCGCGTACACTTCGATCTCGCGCTCGTGCGGCTTGGCGTGCATGGGCGCCCGGCGCGCGGCGTCGGCGTCGGCGCGACTGACGAAGCCCAGCTCGGCCATGCGCGGGAGAATGTAATTGTCGCGGCGGATGCGGGCGCGCTCGGGGTTGCTGATCGGGTTGCCGCTGGACGGGAACTTGGGGATGCCGGCCAGGGTGGCGGCCTCGTCCAGGCTGAGCTGGTCCAGGGTCTTGCCGTAGTAGAACTCGGCGGCCGCCGCCACGCCGTAGGCGCGGTTGCCGAAGAAGCTCTTGTTGAGGTACAGCTCGAAGATCTCGTCCTTGTCCAGCTCCCGCTCCATCTTCATCGCCAGCAGCATCTCGGCAAACTTGCGGCGGAAGCTGTATTCGGAGCTCAGGAAGAACTGCTTGGCCACCTGCTGGGTGATGGTGGAACCGCCGGCCACCCGCTCCCGGCCGCCGGTCTTGGCCAGCAGCCAGAGCGCGCGCAGCACGCCCTTCACGTCGATGCCGTGGTGGTCGTAGAAATTGGCGTCCTCGGCGGCCAGGAAGGCCTGCTTGACCCGCGGCGGGACCTTCCCGATCTCCACCGGGTAGCGCCGCATTTCACCGAACAGCCCGATCAGGCGGCCGTCGCGGGCATAGACGTACATCGGCTCCTGCAGCTCGATCGAGCGCAGGCTCTGCACGTCCGGCAGCCGTGCGCTGACCGCGTAGACCATGATGCCGAGCGCCACGCCGCCGGCCAGGCAGGCGGCGGCCGCGCCGAGCAGGATCCAGCGCAACAGGCGGGGGATGCGGGGCATGGGCGCAGATTCCGATTGCAGCAAACGGGGCTGCGGAGTATAGAGTAGGCGCCGGCAACGACCGGCCCACGGGGGTGGCCGGTTTCCCTTCGCGCATGCGTAAATGGAGACCGGACAGGGCGAAATGGGGCGTGCGCGGCCGGTGCGTCGGTTGAAACCGGTTGCCTTGTCGTGAAAAGTCCGTTATTCATGTAGCACAGCACCTGTTGCGCGTAAGCGCCTGTGGCAAGGGGAGATACCGTGGGTCTGGGGACGAAAGCGCAACCGCCGTTGATCGGCGTGGACATCAGTTCGACCGCGGTCAAGCTGTTGCAGCTTGCGCGCACCGGCGACCGTTACCGCGTGGAGCACTACGCGGTGGAGCCGCTGCCGCCGAATGCCGTGGTCGAGAAGAATCTGGTCGAGGTCGAGGCCGTGGGCGAGGCGATCCGCCGCGCCGTGGCGCGCTCGGGCACCCGGGTCAAGAACGCCGCCGCTGCGGTGTCCGGCTCCTCGGTGATCACCAAGGTGATCCCGATGCCCGCTGCGCTCAGCGAGGACGAGCTGGAATCGCAGATCGAGCTCGAAGCGGTCAACTACATCCCGTACCCGGTCGAGGAAGTGAATCTCGATTTCGAGGTGCTGGGGCCGATGCCCGGCAATGCCGAGATGGTGCAGGTGCTGTTGGCGGCCTCGCGCTCCGAGAACGTCGAGATCCGCGCCTCGGCGCTGGAACTGGGCGGTTTGGCCGCCAAGGTCATCGACGTCGAGGCCTTCTGCATCGAGAACGCCTTCGCGCTGATGGCACCTACGCTGAACGTGCCGCGTGATGGGCTGGTGGCGCTGGTCGACGTCGGTGCCACCATGACCACCCTCAATGTCCTGCGCGGTGGCCGCAGCATCTACACCCGCGAGAACGTGTTCGGCGGCAAGCAGCTGACCGATGAGGTCATGCGCCGCTACAGCCTGAGCTACGAGGAAGCTGGCCTGGCCAAGCGCCAGGGCGGGCTGCCGGAAAGCTACGAGATCGAGGTGCTCGATCCGTTCAAGGAAGCCATGGTCCAGCAGGTCAGCCGCCTGCTGCAGTTCTTCTACGCCGGCAGCGAGTTCAACCGCGTCGACCAGGTGGTGCTGGCGGGTGGCTGCGCCTCCATCCCCGGCATCGCCGCGATGGTGGAAGAGCAGCTCGGCATCCCGAGCGTGATGGCCAACCCCCTGGCGCAGATGACGCTGGGCCCGCGCGTGCAGGCGCATGCCCTGGCGCAGGACGCACCGGCGTTGATGATCGCCTGCGGCCTGGCACTGAGGAGTTTCGACTGATGGCACGGATCAACCTCCTCCCATGGCGCGAGGAGCGCCGCAAGGCCCGGCAGAAGGAGTTCGCCGGCATGCTCGGGCTGGCGGTCCTCGCCGGCATCCTGCTGTCGTTCCTGATCGTCAGCTTCTATAGCGGCCGCATCTCCAGCCAGACCGCCCGCAACGAATACCTGCGCGGGGAGATCAGCAAGGTCGATGGCCAGATCAAGGAGATCGAGGCGCTCGACAAGAAGCAGGCGAAGCTGCTGGCACGCAAGGAAGTGATCGAGCAACTGCAGGCCAACCGGGCGCAGATGGTGCACCTGTTCGATTCGCTGGTCCGCACCATCCCCGACGGGGTGGCGCTGACCGCGATCAAGCAGGAAGGTGACATCCTCACCCTGAGCGGTCGTTCGCAGTCGAATGCGCGGGTTTCCACGTACATGCGCAACCTCGAGAGCTCGGGCTGGATGACCAACCCCGACCTCAACGTGATCGAGGCCAAGGAAGGCAATGCCGGCCTGCCCTACGAGTTCAACCTCAAGGTCAAGCTCGCCAACCCGAACGCGGCCAAGGACAGCGAGACCGCGCCGGTCGTGCCGGCGGCGTCTGCGCCTGCTGCTGGAGGAGCCGCGTCGTGAACAACAAGAAGAAGGTTAATCTTCGCGAACTGGAACTCAACAACATCGGCAACTGGCCGCGCGAAGCGCAGCTCGGTTTCTGCGGCCTGATCGTGCTGCTGCTGGTGGTGTTGGCGTGGTTCCTGGTGGTCAGTGGCAAGCGTGACGAGCTCAAGGGCCTCGAGGCCCAGGAAACCGAGCTGCGTACCGAGTTCGAAACCAAGCAGGGGCGCGCCGCCAACCTGGAGCCGCTCAAGCAGCAGCTGGCGCAGATGGAGCAGCAGTTGCAGCAGATGCTGCGGCAGCTGCCCAGCAAGACCGAAATGCCCGACCTGATCGTGGACATCTCGCAGACCGCACTGGCCACCGGCATCCAGAATGACCTGTTCCAGCCTGGTCCGGAGGCGAAGCAGGAGTTCTACGCCGAGAAGCCGATCATGCTGCGGATGGTGGGCAGCTACCACCAGTTCGGCGCCTTTGTCAGCGGCGTGGCGTCGCTGCCGCGCGTGGTCATCATGACCATGCACGACATCTCGCTGCAGCCCAAGAAGACCAAGGACAACCCGAACGCCCGCATCGGTGCCAACAGCGCCCTGGAGCTGGCCGGTACGGTCAAGACCTACCGCTACCTGGACGAGGACGAAGCGGCGCAATCCGAGCCGGCCGCTGACGCCGCCAAGAAGGAGGGCAAGTGACCATGCGCCTGACATCGCTTCGTCGCGTCTCCCGCCTTGCATTGGTGTTGTTGCTGTGCGGACTGCTGGCCGCATGTGGCAGTGGCCGCGGCGACCTGGAGAAATGGGTGGCCGAGGTGAAGGCCAAGCCGGCCCCGGCGTTGCCGCCGCTGCCGGTCATGCAGCAGTTCGAGACCTTTGAATACACCGCGCAGAACATGCGCGATCCGTTCGACCAGGCCTTCAGCGGAGACGGTGCCGGTAGCGGCCCGCGGCCGGATCCGGGCCGGCGCAAGCAGACGCTGGAAATGTTCGCCCTCGACAGCCTGAAAATGGTTGGCTCGCTGGGAGGCGGCAAGAACCTGGTGGCGCTGGTGATGGCCCCGGACAAGGTGACCTACCGGGTAAGCCCGGGGGCCTACCTGGGGCAAAGCGACGGCCGGGTGACCGGCGTCTACGAAGACCGGA
The DNA here is from genome assembly GCF_036409385.1 of Thermomonas sp. LB-4. Taxonomy (NCBI): domain Bacteria; kingdom Pseudomonadati; phylum Pseudomonadota; class Gammaproteobacteria; order Lysobacterales; family Lysobacteraceae; genus Thermomonas; species Thermomonas sp. LB-4. The sequence goes on from NZ_JAXOFT010000003.1 coordinate 76,353, forward strand.
TCGAACTGGTCGAACTGGTTCCGGATGGCGCAGGCGGATGGCTGGAACGTCCCGCCAAGCTGGCGCTCGAAGACAATTGATTTGGGGAATACACCGATGACCGTCACCAACGCCAAGCAAACGCAGATCGTCCGGCGTCCCTTGCCCCTCCGGGCACTTGCGGCCGGCCTCGCGGCAGGCCTTTACGCAGCCGGCGCGGCCGCTTCGCCCGCCAGCCCCGTGCTGGTGGGGATGGGCCAGTCCGCGACCGGCGCCATGGCGGATCCCGCCAAGCGCACCGCGGAAGCAGTCACTGTCTCCGCGATCGATTTCAAGCGCGGCGACGGGGGAGCAGGCAAGCTGATCCTGCGCTTCTCCGGCGACGGCGCTGCGCCCGACCTGCGCAACATGGGCTCCAGCGTGGTCGTCGATATCGGCAATGCGCAGCTGCCGGCGGCACTGCAGCGCCCGATCAACGTGACCGATTTCGCCACCCCGGTGCAGCGGATCGATGCGCGTGCGACCAGCAATGGCGCCCAGCTGGTGCTGGGGACCACGGGCACGTTCGAGTCCATGGCCTACCAGCGCGGAAATGAATACATCGTGGAAATCCTGCCGCGTGCGGCCGCACCTGCGGTGGCGAAGGCGGAGAGCCGGATGCCCGCCGTCGGAGCCACCGCCAGCGGCGCTGCCGGCAGCGCCAGTGCAGTGCGCTATGGCGGCAAGCCGGTCACGTTCAACTTCCAGGACGTGCCGGTGCGCACCGTTCTGCAGTTGATCGCGGACGAGTCCAACCTCAACATCGTCGCCGCAGACACCGTGCAGGGCAACGTCACCCTGCGCCTGGTCAACGTGCCCTGGGACCAGGCGCTGGACCTGGTGCTGCAGGCCAAGTCGCTGGACAAGCGCCGCAGCGGCAACGTGGTGTGGGTGGCCCCGCAGAAGGAAATCGCAGATTTCGAGCAGGCCAAGGAAGATGCCCGCATCAACCTGGAGGAACGCGCCGAGAAGGTGACCGAGTACATCCCGGTCAACTACGCCAATGCCGAGGACATCGCCCGCCTGCTGACCGAAGAAAGCAAGGGCAACCAGCAGGGTGGTGGTTCGCAGGGTGGCCAAAGCGCCCAGGACCGTGGCTTCCTGTCCGGCCGTGGCAGCATCAGCTTCGACAAGCGCACCAATACCCTGCTGGTGATCGACATCCCGCAGCGGGTGGCCAACATCAAGGACCTGGTCCAGCAGCTCGACAAGCCGGTCGACCAGGTGGTGATCGAGGCCCGCATCGTGATCGCCAACGAGAACGTGGCGCGCGAGCTGGGGGCCAAGTTCGGCATCAGCGGGAACAAGGACAGCTCTTACTTCAGTGGTGATCTCGGTACTAACACTGAGAACAACAAATCCATCGTGGCAACAGACATTGCCAACCGCAACGAGATCGCGCGCGTGAATCAGGCGAACGCGCAAATGCTAAGCAAGTATCAGAACGATACGATCAAGTACCAGAACGAGTACTCGGCTTGGCAGGCGAAGGGTGATGCCTCAACTGCTGCTCCTACACCGCCGGCGTCGCCAGTCTTCGAAACCGCGAAGACGGTGACCAATACCATCACTCGCGGACTGATGAGCAATCTCCCTGCGGTCCTGAGCGGGGCGAACGCAGGTTCCTTGGCGCTGTCGATCCTCAATGCGGGCTATCTGCTCGACATCGAGCTGTCGGCGATCCAGACCCAGGGTCGTGGCGAAGTGATTTCCAACCCGCGCATCGTCACCAGCAACCAGAAGGAAGCGGTGATCCGGCAGGGCAAGGAGATCGGCTACCTCACCGTGACCGGCGCCGGCGGCCAGCTCACCCCGACCGTGGCGTTCAAGGAAGCGCTTCTGGAGCTGAAGGTCACGCCGACCATCACCAACGACGGCCGCGTGTTCCTCAACCTGGCGGTGAAGAAGGACGAGCTGGACGGCTTCGTGAACATGGGCTCCTTCGGCGAGGTGCCGCAGATCGCCAAGCGCGAAGTCAATACCGCGGTGCTGGTCGAGGACGGCCAGACGGTGGTGATCGGCGGCGTCTACGAGTTCAGCGACACCTCCGAAATCACCAAGGTCCCGTTCCTCGGCGACATCCCGCTGCTTGGCAACCTGTTCCGCAACAAGAACCGGAGCAAGAGCAAGGCCGAGCTGCTGGTGTTCGTGACGCCGAAGGTCATGCGCGTCGCCCAGCACTGATCGCTAGCCGTCTGCGACGACCGGAACGGGAGCCGAAGGGCTCCCGTTCCGTTTTCTGTCGTCGCGTCATCACGATCGAGCAGGCCGGATTGTTCACCAGCGCGCCGCGCACGTGCGAACCTTTGTCGACAAGACAGGTCGAAGCTGTCTGCATCCGAGGGACAGAGATGGACAACCCGGCACCCGAAGTTTCCCGCCTGCATGCCGTCTTCCGCGGCCTGCGCGACGCGCTGGCGGAGGAGATCGTCGGCCAGGCCGCGCTGATCGAGCGCCTGCTCATCGCCCTGCTGGCGGATGGCCATCTGCTGGTGGAAGGCGCGCCGGGGCTGGCCAAGACCACCGCGATCCGTGCGCTGGCATCGCGGCTGGAGGCGGACTTCGCGCGCGTGCAGTTCACTCCGGACCTGCTGCCCGCCGACCTGACCGGCACCGAGGTGTGGCGGCCGCAGGACGGCCGTTTCGAATTCCAGCCCGGGCCGATCTTCCATTCCATCCTGTTGGCGGACGAGATCAACCGCGCGCCGGCCAAGGTGCAGTCGGCGCTGCTGGAAGCGATGGGCGAGCGGCAGGTGACGGTGGGGCGGGCGACCTATCCGCTGCCATCGCTGTTCCTGGTGATGGCAACGCAGAATCCCATCGAGCAGGAGGGGACGTTCCCGCTGCCGGAAGCGCAGCTGGACCGGTTCCTGATGCATGTGCGGATCGGCTATCCGCAGGCCGATGCCGAGACCGAGATCCTGCGGTTGGCGCGCGAACGGGCCAAGGATGCGCTGCGCCCGGCCACCGCGCCGGCGTCGCGCATCGCGCAGGCCGACGTATTTGCCGCACGTCGCGCCGTGCTCGACCTGCACATGGCGCCGCCGCTGGAGCGCTACCTGGTCGAGCTGGTGCTGGCGTCGCGCGATCCCGCCCGCTACGACGCCGCGCTCGGCCGGCGCATCGCCTGGGGCGCCAGCCCGCGCGGGTCGATCGCGCTGGAGCGCTGCGCGCGGGCGCGCGCGTGGCTGGACGGGCGCGACTACGTCACCCCCGACGACGTGCGCGCGGTCGCCCCCGATGTGCTGCGGCATCGGGTACTGCCCAGCTTCGAGGCCACCGCCGAAGGTTGGGACGGCGAGCGGCTGGTAGGCGAGCTGTTGCGGCTGGTGCCGCTGCCGTAAGCGCGCGGCCCGGGAATCGGCAACTGCATGACTCAGACACCGCTATCCGGCGCACAACCGCCCATGGGGCCGGGGGCGGGCGATGGCGTGGTGCCCAGCCTCTCCGAGCTGGTGGCGCTGCGTGCGCTGGCGCAGGGCCGGCGGCCGCCGCTGCGCGGGCAGCACGGCGTGCAGGGGCATGCACTGTCCACTCTGCGCGGGCGCGGGATGGAATACGCCGAGTCGCGCGAATACGCGGCCGGCGACGACGCCCGCCACATCGACTGGCGGCTGACCGCGCGCAGCGGCAAGGCGCATACCAAGCTGTTCCAGGCTGAACGCGAGCGGCTCACGCTGGTGGTGGCGGATACCGCGCCGGCGCTGTATTTCGGCACCCGCGTGCGCTTCAAGTCGGTGCAGGCGGCCCGCGCAGGCGCGCTCGCCGCATGGCTGGCCGCGCGCGACGGCGACCGCATCGCCGCGCTGCGCGGCGCATCGCAGGAAGCGCCGGTGGCGCCGGCTTCCGGCCAGCGCGGCGCGCTGCGCGTGCTGGATGCGCTGGTGCGCTGGTATGCGCGGCCGCCGGAGGACGATGTCGGGCTGGCTAGGGCGCTCGAGCATGCGCGCCGCCTGCTGCGACCGGGCTCCCGGGTGATCGTGCTGGCCGATCCCGCCAGCGTGCTGGCGGTGCCGGTGCCGCTCTGGGCTGGCGTCGGCCAGCATCACGACGCCGTGGTGCTGTTGCTCACCGATCCGCTGGAACGGCGTCCGCCGGTCGCGCGCCTGCCGTTCTCGCTGGGCGGGGAACGGCTCGAGCTGGCGCTGGATGCGGCCGCGGTCCGGCAGCGCTGGCAGCAGGCCTTCGATGCGCCGATGCAGGCGGCGCTGGCGCTGCTGCAGCGGCAGCGCATCCGCGCCCGGCCGCTGTCCAGCGACGATCCCACCGATGCGTGGCTGGCGCTGCTGGATGGCCCGGCGGGGAGGGCGATGTGAACCTGCAGCCCGCGCCGACGCTGCAGCTGAAGGACGTGCATCCGGGCATCGCGCCGGACTGGTGGCCGCCCGCACCGGGCTGGTGGCTGCTGCTGGGCGTCGCGCTGCTGCTTGCGCTCTGGCTGGGGCGCTGGTGGCTGCTTCGGCACCGCCGTCGGCGCGAACTGGCGCGCTATTTCGACGAAACGCTGGCGCGGACGGCATCGCCGCCGGCGCAGGTCGCGGCGATGTCCGAACTGCTTCGGCGTGCGGCGCGGCGCATCGATCCGCGGGCGGACCGCTTGCAGGGCGAGGCGTGGCTGGCGTTCCTCGATGCCGGGATGAAGCCGCCGGCATTCCTGCACGGGCCGGGCGCGCTGCTGGTGGATGGCGCGTTCCGGCCCGCCGTCGATCCGGTGGCGGTGGAGGCCCTGCGGGTGGTTGCGCGCAAGCGATACCTGCAGTGGATGCGCCGCGCATGACGGCCCTGCGCGAACTGCTGGCCATCGATGGCTTCGCCTGGCCGTGGATGCTGCTGGCAGCCGCACTGCCGTGGCTGCTGTCCCTGCTGCCGCCTTTGCGTGCCGGCGACGGCGAGGCCGCGCTGCGGGTGCCCTGGCGTCGGCGCCTGCGCGACGTGGCCGAAGGCGGCAGTGGCCGCCCACAAGCGCGCGGGTTCCCGTGGCTGCGGTGGCTGGCGTGGTGCCTGCTGTGCGTGGCCGCCGCGCGGCCGCAGCAGCTGGGCCCGCCGGTGGCGCCACCGCAGGCCGGGCGCGAGCTGATGCTGGCGGTGGACCTGTCGGCCAGCATGGGCGAGGAGGACATGGAGCTGGGCGGACGCATCGTCGATCGCCTCACCGCGGCGAAAGCGGTGTTGGCCGACTTCCTCGACCGTCGCGCGGGTGATCGCGTCGGCCTGATCGTGTTCGGCGATCGCGCCTATGCGCTGACGCCGCTGACGCTGGATCGCCAGAGTGTGCGCCAGCAGCTCGACGGCACCGTGGTGGGCCTCGCCGGCCGCGCCACCGCGCTGGGCGATGCGATCGCGCTGGCCACCAAGCGGTTGCAGCAGCGCGATGCCAATGCGCCGGCACGCGATCGGGTGCTCATCCTGCTGACCGACGGGGTCAACACCGCCGGCCTGCTGGAACCGGAGCGGGCCGCGCAGATCGCCCGCGATGCCGGCGTGCGCATCCACGCCATCGCATTCGGCGGCGCTGGCGCCGCGGTATCGGTGTTCGGCTTCCAGCTGCCGCTGGGCGGTGGCGACGAGGTCGACGAAGCCGGCCTCGCAAAGATCGCCGAACTGACCGGCGGCCGGTTCTTCCGCGCCCGCGCGGTAGATGAACTGGCCGGCATCTACGCCGAGATCGACCGGCTGGAGCCGGTGCAGCGGGCCGGACAGGTGGTGCGGCCGCGCATCGAACGCTACCCGCTGCCGCTGGGCCTGGCGCTGGGCCTGGGCGGGCTGGTGTTGCTGGCGCGGAGGCGCGCGGCATGAGCACGACTTGGGCCGAGCTGGCGCAACTGCATTTCCTGCGGCCGTGGTGGTTGCTGGCGCTGCTGCTGGTGCCGCTGCTGGCCTGGCGCCTGCGCGCGCGCGCGCGCCGGCGTTCCGGCTGGCGCGATGCGGTGGACGCGCACCTGCTGCCGCACCTGCTGGAGCCTGGCGCAGCGGCGACGGGCGGCGCATGGGCGCGGCGGTTGGCGCTTCTGGGACTGGTGCTGGCGCTGCTGGCGCTGGCGGGGCCCAGTTTCCGCAAGCAGGCGCAGCCGCTGTGGCAGAGCCGGCAGCCGCTGGTGGTGGCGCTGGATCTTTCCCGCGCCGCGCTGGCGCGCGACCTGCCGCCGACCCGGCTGGCGCAGGCGCGCGCCAAGCTCGCCACCCTGCTGCGCGAGCGCGCCGGCGGGCAGGTGGCGCTGGTGGCGTTCGCCGACGACGCCTACACCGTCGCCCCGCTGACCGACGATGCCGCCAACGTCGCCCTGTTCCTCGATGCGCTGGCGCCGGACGTGATGCCGGCCGACGGCCAGCGCGTGGATCGCGCCATCGCGTGGTCGCAGCGCCTGCTGCAGCAGGCCGGTTTTCCCCGCGGCGACATCCTGCTGCTGACCGATCATGCGGACGCTGCGGCCATCGCGATGGCGGCCAAGGCCGCGGCCGCCGGCTATCGGGTGTCGGCGCTCGGACTCGGCACGGCGCAGGGCGGCGTGTTCGAAGCCCCCGGCGGGCTGGCGCAGGCGCGGCTGGACGCACCGTCGCTGCGCGCGCTGGCGGCCAGCGGTGGCGGCGGCTATCGCGCCCTGGCAGCGGACGATGCCGATCTGCGCGCGCTGGGCGTGCTGGAGCCGCGGCAGGCGGAGGGCGCCACCGCGCGCGGTGCCAGCGTGCTGCAATGGCAGGACGATGGCGCATGGCTGCTGCCGCTGGCGCTGGCCTGCTTCCTGCCGCTGTTCCGTCGCGGCAGCGCGCTGGCGCTGCTGCTGGCCGCCGCGCTGTGGCTGCCGCCACCGCCCGCCAGCGCGCAGGACGCGGGCAGCCGCGGCGGCGCGCTGTGGCAGCGCGCCGACCAGCTGGCGTACGAGCGGCTGCAGGAAGGCATCGCCGCGTACCGGGCGAAGGATTACCCGCGCGCGATCGAGAAATTCTCCGGCCTCACCGGCGCCGACGCCCAGTACAACCTGGGCAATGCGCTGGCCCAGGCCGGCCGTTACGACGAAGCGCTGGCCGCCTACGACCGCGCGCTGCGCCAGCAGCTCGACATGCCCGATGCGCGCTACAACCGCGCCCAGGTGGAAGCGGCACGCCGGCAACAACAGCAACAGCAAAATCAACAGCAGCAGCAAGATCAACAGCAGCAGCAAGATCAACAGCAGCAGCAAGATCAACAGCAACAGCAAGATCAACAGCAACAGCAACAGCAACAGCAACAGCAACAGCAACAGCAACAGCAAGATCAAAAGCAACAGCAAGATCAAAAGCAACAGCAAGACCAGAAGCAGCAGAACGGTCAACAAGGCGCAGGGCAACCCGCATCGCCCGGCGGCCGACAGGAGCGGCAACCCGGGCAGCAGGGCGCGCAGCAATCGCCGGGCGGACAGCCGTCGCCCGATGCGCAGCAGGACGGGCGCGAGCAGGCGCAGGCCGATGCGGCGCAGCGCCAGCGCATGCAGGAGGCGCTGCGCAAGCAGCAGGGCCAGCGCGGCAAACCGCAGGGCGAAGCGTCCGCGCCCGCGCGGGAAACGCCGGAGCAGCGCGAGCGCCGGCTGGCCAACGAGGCGTGGCTGCAGCGGGTGCCGGATGACCCGGGCGCGCTGCTGCGCGCGCGTTTCCAGCTGGAAGCGCGGCGCCGGCGCGAAGGCGGCGGGCCATGAGCAGGATGTTCCTCCGCGCGCTGCTGCTCCTGCTGGCGCTGGCCTGGCTGCCGGCGTCCGCGCAGACGCGGGCGTGGCTGGATCGCGCTGAAATCACCTACGGCGAAACCGTGGCGCTGAACATCGCCACCGACCAGCCGGTGGCGGAAATCGATTACGCCCCGCTGCGCGCGCAGTTCGAGATCGGTGGCCAAAGCGTGCGGCGCAGCTATGCGCTGGTCAACGGGCAGGCGCGGCGCACGTCGGTGTTCTCGGTCGGCCTGCGCCCGCGGGCGCCCGGCCTGGCCAGCGTGCCGGCGCTGCGGGTCGGCAACGCCAGCACCGCGCCGCTGCGGCTGGTGGTGCTGGAGCCTGCGGTGCAGCCGGCCAGCGCGAATGCCGACGTATTCGTGGAAACCAGCGTCGACGCGCTGCAGCCCTATGTGCAGCAGGCGGTGGGCGTGACCGTGCGGCTGAACTACGCGGTTCCGCTGCTGTCGGGCCAGCTGGAGCTGGAGCCGCCGGCGCGCGCCAGCCTGCAGCGGGTGGGCGAGGACATCACCTACGAGCGGATGCTGGGCGGGCGCCGCTACAGCGTGGTGGAGCGCCGCTTCCTGCTGATCCCCGAGCGCAGCGGCCCGCTGCTGCTGGCGGGTGCGCGCCTGAACGGCATTACCGGCGGCGGATTCAGCGGCCCGTTGTTCGAAGACGACCGTCAGCCGCTGTCGGCGGCGGCACCGGACACCCGGCTGCAGGTGCAGCCAATCCCCGCCAATGCGCCGCAGCCGTGGCTGCCGTTGCATCGGCTGGCGCTGCGCTACCTGCAGGCGCCGACCCAGGCGTTCGCCGGACAGGCGGCGGAGATCGAACTGGAGATGCTGGCCGACGGCGCCACGGCCGGGCAGGTGCCGGCGCTGGAACTCGGCGCGGTGGCGGATGCGCAGGTGTTCGCGGAGCCGCCACGGATGGAGGTGCAGTTCGTCGACGGCCGTCCGCGCACCACCGTGCGGCGGCGGTTTTCGCTGGTGCCATCCAAGCCGGGCCCGCTGGCGGTGCCGGGGCCGCGGATCCGCTGGTGGGATGCAGGCAGCGGCACTGCGCGTCTTGCCACGTTGCCGCCGCTGCAGCTGCAGGTGGCGGCGGGTGCCAACGTCGGCGGTGCGGAAGCGCCACCCGCGCCGGCCGAGGCTGGCGCGGCCGCGGATGCGCGCAAGGACGCGGTGCCGAGTACGGCGGTCATGCCACCGCGGTGGTTGGATTGGAAGCGCGCTTCGGTCTGGTTGCTGCCGCCGCTGCTGTTGCTGCTGGTGGCGCTTGCGGTGATCGCCGCCCGGCGCCGGCGCGCGCGCCTCCAGGCGGGCACCTCGCAGCCATCGCGTGCGCCTGCCGCCGCGTCGCCGCCGTCACTCGAGGCCGCGCTGCGCTCGGGCGACTTCGGGGACATCCGGCGCGCACTGGCTGCGCAGGCCGGGTTGCAGCGCGACGACTTCGACACGCTGCTGGCGCGGCTGGAAGATCCCGCGCAGGTACAGGCATTGCGTTGGGTGCAGGCCGCGCGCTGGGGCGGCGGCGACCAGCAGGCCGCACTGCAGGGGCTGCGCGCCGCGTTTGCGGGCGGTGCGCGCTGGCGGCCGGCGAAGCGGAGCGCGTCATCCCTGCTTCCGCCGCTGTATCCGGACTGAGCCGGCGCGTTTGTTAAGCTCGACCGCTCGATGGGGGACCACACGATGGCGAAAGCGGCAACCGGCAAACTGCAGCTGCACTGGAAGATGCTGATCGGCTTCATCGCCGGCCTCTCGCTGGGGCTGGTGGCGCACTACGCGTCAGGCGCGGATGCAGGCTGGGTGCAGTGGTTGACCGCCAACATCACCCAGCCGGCCGGCACGCTGTTCCTGCGGCTGATCTTCATGCTGATCATCCCGCTGCTGTTCTCGGCGCTGATCATGGGCGTGGCCGAGATGGGCGACGTGCGTTCGCTGGGGCGGGTGGGCTGGAAGACGCTGGGCTACACCGTGATCGCCTCCGGGCTGGCGGTGGTGCTGGGGCTGGTGCTGGTCAACTGGCTGCAGCCGGGCGCCGGCATCGACCGTGCCGCCGCGGACGCGATGCTGGCGCAGGGCGCCGACCGCGCGCAGGCCATCGTCGGTGGCGTGGGCACGCAGGCCAAGGGCTTGGACCTGCTGCTGGGCATCGTTCCCGACAACGTGGTCAAGGCTGCGGCCGAGAACACCATCCTCGCGGTGATGTTCTTCGCGCTGATGCTGGGCATCGGCCTGGTGCTGACTCGCAGCAAGGCCACCGATGTACTGCTGCAGGGCATCCAGGGCCTGTTCGAAGTGTCGATGACCTTGATCGGGCTGGTGATCCGGCTGGCGCCGTATGCGGTGTTCTGCTTCATGTTCAACCTGGCCGCGCTGTTCGGCTGGGACCTGCTGCGCTCGCTGGGCGCCTACGTCGGCGTGGTGGTGCTGGCGCTGCTGCTGCACATGCTGGTGGTGTATTCGCTGATGCTGAAGTTCCTCGGCGGCTGGTCGCCGCTGAAGTTCTTCCGCGGCTCGCAGGAAGCGATGGTGATGGCGTTCTCCACCGCCTCCAGCAATGCCACCCTGCCAGTGGCGCTGCAGGTGGCGGAAGAGAAGCTGCGCCTGCCGCGCAAGGTGTCGCGCTTCGTGCTGACCGTAGGCGCGACCGCCAACCAGAACGGCACCGCGCTGTTCGAAGGCGTGACGGTGCTGTTCCTGGCGCAGTTCTTCGGCGTCGACCTCAGCCTGCAGCAGCAGGTGACGGTGATGTTCGTCTGCATCCTGGGCGGCATCGGCACCGCGGGCGTGCCGGCCGGTTCGCTGCCGGTGGTGGCGCTGATCTGCGGGATGGTCGGCGTGCCGCCGGAAGGCATCGGCCTGATCCTCGGCGTGGACCGGTTCCTCGACATGTGCCGCACCACCCTGAACGTCACCGGCGACCTGATGCTGGCGGCGGTGGTTTCGAAGGGTGAAGCGGCCGAAGACGAGGCGGAGTCCTCGATGGCGTGAAACTCCGCCGGGTTGCAATGGAGAGGGTGGAGATGAGCGGGGGCGTGCGCTGATGGAGGTACGGGCGGCCATGGCAAGGCTTGCCGCGCTGGTTCGCACATGCGTCGAATAGTGCGGCGGGAATGGGTGTGGGGAGGGGAGGCGATGCAATGTTGAGCCTGCAGCTGCTGGGCGAGCGCCGACTGTGGCGCAACCGGCGCGACATCAGCGCGGAAATCCACTACCGAAAAGGCTGGGCGTTGCTCGCCTATCTGGCAGTCGAACGCGGCCAGTTGCATTCGCGCGAGAAGATCGCGCAGCTGTTGTGGCCGACGCTACCCCCGGTTGCCGCGCGAACCAACCTGCGCCAGGTCCTGTCCGATCTCGGCCATGCCCTGGATTGCGCGCACGGCAATATGCTGGACATCACCCGCGACTGCATCAGCCTGCCGTCGCGCGACTGCTGCAGCTTCGAGATGGACCTGCAGTTGCTGGAAGAAACCGCCGGGCTACCGTCGGCACCGGACGAAGCGGCGATCCTGGCGATTGAACGGAAGGCCGGACAGTTTGGTGGGGCGTTCCTCACCGGATTCCTGCTACCGAACTGCGTCGACTACGGGCACTGGCTGGTGGGCACGCGGCAGCGCCTGGCGGCGCTGACCGAACAGGCGCTGGTTCGGCTGTGCTCCGCCCAGCAGGCGATCGGTCGCCTGCCGCAGGCGATCGACAGTGCGCGCCGGTTGGTCGTGCTGGATGGCTGGAACGAGGAGTATCGGCGCCGGCTGATGCTGCTGTTGGCGGAGTGTGGGATGCACGCGCTGGCGCTGGAGCAGTACGCGCAGCTGGAAACCGAACTGCGCGCCGAGCTGGACACGGCGCCGGAGGCGCAGACCCAGGCATTGCGCATGCGAATCGAGGCCGATGGCCGCCGGCAGCGCGCGGCGGCCGGCGCCGGTGTCGCGTCGCTGCTGCCGCGCGCCGCCAGGAAGGAAGACGGTGCGGTGGAGACCCTGTTGATCGGTGGCGTGGCCACGGCCGCAAGCGGTTGGCTGCAGGTGACGGCGGGCAACGAGTCCGGCCGGCGCATCGTGATCTCGGATGCGCCGGTGGTGATCGGTCGTTCCCGCGAGAGCAGCCTGTACGTCCCGCATGACACCGTGTCGCGCCGGCACTGCGTGGTCTGGCGGGACGATGCCGGGTTCCACGTCTGCGACCTCGGATCGACCAACGGCACCCGGGTCAACGGGGCCATGGTGCAGGAAGCCGCCCTCGGCGACGGCGACCGCATCATCCTCGGCGAGATCGAGCTGTGCTTCGGCTGCGATTTCGCCGCGGTCGATTGAGGCCGCGGCGCGGGATCAGCGGCTCATGCGCAGGTAACCGATTACCTCGGCAACCTGGCCATCCTTGTTCGCGAACCCGTTCATGGTTTCGTCGGATTGCCGGCTCCACGGCGCGCCGGTGGCGGTGCCCGAGGCTTGCTGGCCGGCTTCGCGGAAACTGCCGTGGCGTGCATCCACCCGGCCGTCGATCTTGGCGTCGAGCAGGGTGGCTAATTCCGGGGTCAGGCCCTGCAGCCGCAACACGTTGCGCGGCAGGCTCTGATAGTTGCCGACGCTCCCATGCGGCTCCGACCACGTCACCGCCCCGAAGCAGGCGCGGACTTCGTGCGGCAGGCCCTGTCCATCCTGGTAGACGGCGCGATCGTGCTGGCCTTCGGCGCGGCCGGCCGGCAGGGTCACGCCGCGCGCAAGCATGGCATTCAGCAGTGGGTCGTCGCAGAGGAAGTTGTTCAGACCGTTGTTGACCCGTCCGCTGGGATTGTCGAAGTCGTCGCCGGGCACTACCCCGACCCCGGCCACGAACTGGTCGTAGGTGAGGATCCAGCCCTGCACGAAGTCGTGGCTCAGGCGTTCGGCGGCGGCGCTGCGGTAGACGTCGCGGCCGACGGTCAGGGCGCCCACGATCAGGGCGATGATGACCAGCACCACCGACATTTCGATCAGCGTGAAGCCGCGGCTGCGGTGCGACGGGATGGAGGACGATTGCTGTGGCATGGGTGTCTCGATGGGGATCGTGGGTCAGTACATGCCGATGCTGTCGGCGGTCTTGGCGTGTTCGCGCACGCTGTCCTCGAGGACGTTGGCGCGATTGATCAAGGGGTCAACGTCCTTGTAGGCCTTTTCCGAGGCTTTCAGCGCGGTATCGGCGAAGCCGACCATGACGCCAGCCGTGATCGTCACGGCAACGGCAGCGCCGGTTGCGATGGCGGCCAGCGCGACCTTGTAGGTCGCGACCGCGCCCATGGTCAACAGGCCCTCGGCCACGGTGTCGGCGATGCCACCGGCGGCACCGGCGGTGGCCGATAGGCCCGACAGCACCGCGGCGGCGCCGTTGGCGACGTTGGCTTCGGCCTGCTTGACTGAGATCGCCAGCTGTTTCTTGTAATCACCCAGCGCGGTGTGCTGGAGCGTGATCGCTGCCGCTGCATTGAAATGCGCGTGGCCGGCAGCGGCGAGGTTGTCGCCGCAGCGCATCCGCCCCCACAGCTGGTCGAGATCAACCGCCAGTACCCGGTCGTGGAAATCCGGTCCCTGCGCGCGTTTCGGCGAGTCGAACGCCGGCGCGCTGCCCTGCTGGTGGCCGCTGAAGCTGGTGCCGCCACCCGGCAGCGCCAGCGCATAGGCGACGTGGGCATCGATCTGGCTACTGGCCCGGGCCGAGGTGACGTGCAGGTAATTAGCGTCAAGCGTGGCATTGCCGGCGCTGCGCAGGGCCCAGCACAGGTCGAGGCCGTTGACATTGCCGAGTGGCAGTTCGATCCCGGTTTCGCTGCCGCTGATGACCTGCAGCGGGTCGTAGCGATCGCGGCGGACGGCGAGATCGGCATCCATGCGGCGATCGCCGGCGCGCCGCAGCACGCCGTAGCGGATCGCTCGCGCGCTGGCATCGGGCAGTCCCAAAGTCTTGTACGGCAGGCGACCGACCTGGCCGCTGCCGCAGTCTTCCACGCCGCTGGCGTCGCTGGCCGGGCAGGGCAGGCGGCTGTTGACCATGGCATAGGCCAGCAGTGCGTCGTCGGCGCGATTGAGCAGGCTGCGGCTGGCGCTTGCTTGCTGCTCGCTGGCGGCGGTGCCGAGGAAGCGTGCCAGCAGCAGGGTGACCAGGCCGAGCACGACCAGCACCACCGCCAGTTCGATCAGCGAGAAGCCGCGGGCGCGGGTTGCGGCGGAAGGCGTCATGGCTGCAGTCCTTTGGCATCGAGCGCGATCGCGTGTTCGCGGCTGTCATGGGCAAGTCCGCGCATCCGGGTGAGGTTGGCTTCGGCGGCGCGATGCTGTTCCCTGGCTTCCTCCAGATCGGCGTCCGCCTCCTCGAGATCCTTGATGGCCGCATCGAGATTGATGATCGCGACCACGAGTTGCGCAGTGGCTCCGGCATGCGAGGCAATGCCGGTGGCAATGGCCACCGCATCCGGCGGCCAGCCGGCGGCGGTCTGCAGGATCGCGATGGCTTCCACCACCACGCCCCAGGCGATGTCGAAGCCGGCGAACACCTCGCCGGTCTTGGCGTTGGACCTGTTCATCTCCGCGACCTGGATCGCGAACTTGCGGAACGCCTCGTACTCGGACGCGACCCGGGCGAGGTCGTAGGCGGCATAGGCTTCGCGCACTGCGCCGTGGACGCCGGCGACGCGATCCGGGCAGGCCAGCCGGCTGGCCAGCTCGCCGGGGCCGACCGCGAGCACCTGGCGCGCGCCGATGTCGGCGCTGCCGGGCAGGGCGAAGGGCTGGTTCGCGGCCTGCTGTTGGCCGACCGGGCCGAGGTGCATCAGTGCGAAGGCGGTCGGTATGCCTTGCATCCCGTCCAGCGACTTGTCGCTGTCCGCCTTCAGGCTCATGCACAGGTCGAGACCGTTGATCCGCGTGGATGGCGGCGTGCTGCCGCCGGCGTCCAGCGCCGCGGGCAGCAGCGGAGCAAAGCGGTCGCCCGGTGAGGCGGTCAGGGTTGGCTGCACCTGGTAGCGCAACCGGATCCTGCTCGGCAGACCCAGTGCCTGGGTCGGCAATACCGCGCGGCCATGCTCGATCACCGCCGCCGGCAGGCGGTCATGTGCCAGCGCATAGCCCAGCAGGGCCTGTTCGGCCTGGGCCAGGTCGCGCGCGGCGGCCTCGTTCTCGGCCAGCTTGGGGGCCAGCGGCAGCACCCGCCACAGCACCACGCCGAGTACGGCAATGGTGGCCATCACGACGGCAAGTTCCACCAGCGACCAGCCGGCGTTGCGGCGTGCGGGCGTCATGGTGTGGCCCCGGCGGGAATACCGCAGGTTGCCGGCTGCACCGGCCCGGTGGCGCCCTTGCAGTTGGCGCCTTCAAGGATGGCTTCGGCACCCTGGAACATCGGTACCTGCTGGCCGCCGGTGGAGCCGCTGGTGCTCAGGCTGCGCAGCGCATCGCATTGCGCCTGCGCGGAGTCATAGGCCTCGCGCTTTTTCTCCAGCTCCTTGGTCTGCTCCAGCACCGCCTTGCGCAGCCCCAGCAGCTTGTAATAGGTCATCGCATAGGTTTCGCGCTTGTCATTTTCGTCGCGGTGCTGACCCGGCACGATCAGCACGTCGCAGGGCCAGATGAGTGTGCAAATCCAGTGACCGCCCGGCAGGCCGCCGTCATCCAGGTAGTCGGCGATCGGCGGCGAGGGCAGGCCGAGCGCAGTCGAAAGCTTCTGCTGGTAGTCATGCCAGGCAGCGCGTTCGTTCGACTTGGCCGTATCCAGATCCTGCTGTTTCCACGCCAGGCACTGGCGTTGCTCCACCTGGCCGGAGGTGAGGATGTCGAGGTCGCAGGTGGTCATTCCGAGCAGGGCATTGCGATCGTTCTTGCAGCGCATCGTGCCGACGGTGTCGCTCGGCGGGCTGGCATCGCATTGCTGCACTCGCGGCCGGAGCTGGGCGATCGCATCGTTCATCTGGTCGAGCTGGGTTTGCGCATGCTTGACCAGGATCTCGGTGGTTTCCCAGTCGAAATACGCCTGCTCGGCGGCGCGAATGGCCGCAAGCTTGGGTTGCAGCATTTCTTCCATTTGCCGGCGACTTTCCAGCCAGGCATCGACGCGCTGGTTGTAGTCGTTGATGGGCTCGTAGTCGGTGTGGCAGGACACGGCACCGTTGCTGTCGGTGACGCAGTGTGGCCAGGAGTTGCGCACCGGCTTGGGCGGGTACTTGATCAGCGCCGACGGGATGACGCCCAGCCAGTTGAGCCTGGCCTGCGCGGCGTCGCGGTCGGCGATGGTCTGCTGCAGTTTTTGTTCGAGCTGCTCGACTTCCTGCTTCAGGCCGTCCTTCCAGTAGGGTGGGTCGACCGTGATCAGGTTGCCGTCGGCGTCGGCCTTCTCGCGCATCCATCCGCCTTCGGCGGCGATGCAGGCCTTGTCGGCCAGTCCGCCGATGTCGGCCGGGCCTTTGCCCGCCGCCTGCTTGGCCATATCGCGGGCTTCGATAGTCTTGGCCAGGCCCACCGATGCGGCGGCCAGCGCGGCGGCGGCCAATGCAGTCGAGGCCGATGCGAATCCGATCGCGATGCTGGCCGAGGTGACTGCGGCGGTGTAGGGCGGAATCAGGCCGCAGGTGACGAACGGCGGGATCGGGCAGGAGGCGATCGCGGCCGCGAGCTGGGCAGAGGCCGTGGCCAGGGTGCTGACCGAATTGGCGATGCTGGCGGCGGCAAGGGCGACATTGAGAATTGCGAACACTTCCGAGACTGCGGCCATCTTGACCGCGTTCTCGGTCTGGTCGACCAGGGCGGCGTTCTGCGCATCCACCTCGTCGGAGACGTCCACCGCCAGCGCCAGCATGTCCAGTGACGCCAGCACGACGCCATCGGGCTTGTCGGGGGCAACGTATTCGCAGCCGAGCGTCTGCGCCAGCGTGTGGAAGTCGCGCACCCGGACGCGGTCATCGTAGTCGGCATCGTTGGCGCGTGCCGGCGACTCCATTTCCGCGGCGGTGGTCTGGTTGGCGCCGTCGAACAGGCCGTTGCGGCCGGGATTGGCGCCGGCGATGCTGATCGCGTAGGCCACGTTGGCCGCATCGCCGCGGATGTCGGTGCTGCGGGCGCGGTCGGTGATGACGCCGGAGGCGGTTTCACGCGCGGCGTTGTGCAGCACCTTGCAGAAATCGAGGCCGTTGATGGCGGCGAAATCGTGCGGTTCGCCATCCCACTTCTTCGGGTTGAACTGGTTCTGCGCGAGCACCAGGTCGGCCTCGCCGCCGTCGCCGCCGAAAGCCATGTAGCGCATCGGCGGCAGCGCGCCGTCGCCGCCCGGATGCACGCTGCGCAGCGTGTTGACCGGAAGCCAGCCCTTCTGGTTCGGGCCCACGCAGTCACTGGCGGCGCTGGTGGGAGTGGCCACGGGGCAGGGCAGGTGGGCGTGGCGCGCGGCATAGGCCGCCAGTGCCTGATCGGCCCATTGCAGCGCCTGCTCCTGGCTTTGGACTTGCTGCATCGGCTTGCGCGCCTGCAGCAACAGGAAGCCGGCGGTGACCACGGCGCCGATCACGATCACGATGATCGAGGTCTCCAGCAGGCTGAAGCCCCGCTGCAGGAACGGTCTTGGCACTGCGCGCATGCGGCCTCCCGGCATCAGAATTGCGGCCCGGACATCGCCTGCTTGACCAGGTCGTAGACCGGCAGCAGCAGGGCGACGATCAGCAGGATGAACATGCCGCCGGCCAGCAATACGACCAGCGGCTTGATGATCTCGGACAGGTTGGTGATCAGCCGCTGCAGGCGCAGGCTGTATTCGGCCGACAGCCGCGCGAGCTGGCTGTCGAGCGTGCCGGTGTCCTCGCCGACCGAAATCATGCGCACCATCATTGGCGGGAAGCCGCCGACCTGGCGCATCGCCGAGGACACCCGGTCGCCGCGCTCGAGCACCTGGCGGATCGCGATGACGCGGTCGCGGAAATACTCGTCGCGGATCGCGCGCTCCATCACCTTGAGGCTGCTGACCATGTCGACGCCGGCCTTGATCAGCAGCGACAGGTATTCGGTGAGGAAGGCAAGGCCGCCGGAGTTCATGATGGTCTTGGCGATCGGCAGCCGGTGCAGCAGGTAATGCACGCTGCGCCGGAACGGGCGGCTGTAGCGCCAGGTCACCCACAGCACGAAGGCAAGCACGACCATGCTGATCAGGATGCCGACCACGTGCGCGGTGAACCACTCGGAGAACGCGATCACCGCCACCGTCAGCGGCGGCAGCTTGGCGTTCATCTGCTTGAACAGCGAGGTGAGGTTGGGGATGACGTAATAGATCCAGAAGCCGCCGGCGGCAAAGATCGCGCTGAACACGAACGCCGGGTAGATCAATGCCTGCCGGGTGTCGGCGGTCATGCGAGCGACGCGTTCGACGTGGTCGGCGGCCTCGGTCAGCATGCGATCCATGCTGCCGGTCTCGTCGCCGATCATCACCAGGTTGCGCACGGTTTCCGGGAAGGTGTCGGGATAGCGGTTGAACGCCTCGCTCAGGCCGGCGCCGGCATCAAGCTCATCCAGCAGGTTGCGCGCCACCCGCGCGGCGTTGGAGGCGCGCCCGGTGCCGACTTCCTGCGCCACCGCGCGCAGTGCTTCCAGCACGGGAATCCCGCTGCTGGTCATCACCGCCATGTCGCGCAGCATGCCGGCCAGTTCCGGCGGGCGGATGTTCGGCCGCAGCAGGTGGGCGAGGCTACGCTGGGTTTCCGCCAGCCAGCCGGGCAGCCGCTTGAGCAGGATCACGGTGGCGTCGTAGTTCTTCTCCAGCCACATCCGCGCCGAGCTGTCGTGCTCGACGGAAAGTTGCGCGATCCCGGCCTTGATCCGGCCGCTGGAGAGCAGCAGGCGATAGTAATAGACGTTCATGTGCCGACCGGCTCCGCAGCAGGACCGTCGCCGACCACGCGCAGCACTTCGGTCGCGGTGGTCTGGCCCATCATTACCCGGCGCTTGGCCAGGCTGACCATGTCGGTGAAGCCGCTGCCGTAGGCGAGGTTGCGAACCGCTTCGCGGCCGCTGTCATCGGCGATCGCGTTGGCGATGGCGTTGTCGAGGACCAGAATTTCGTAGACCGGCAGGCGGCCGTAGTAGCCGCTGCCGCGGCAGCGATCACAGCCGGCGCCGCGACGGCCGCAGGCATGCTCGTCTTCGATCCCGAGCCAGGTGCGTTCGGCGGCGGTGAACGCGACGTCTTCGCTGCAGAACGGGCAGTTCTGCCGGACCAGGCGCTGGTTGACCACGGCCAGCAGGTTGTCGGCGATGACTTGCGCCTCCAGTCCCAGCGGGCGCAGTCGCGGCACCACGCCGAACACGCTGGAGACGTGCAGCGTGGACAGCACCAGGTGACCGGTGGCGGCGGCTTCGATCGCCGCCTGCGCGGTTTCCGCATCGCGCATTTCGCCGAGCAGGATCACGTCCGGGTCATGACGCAGGAAGTGGCGCAGCGCGGAGCCGAACTCGTAGCCGGAGCGGCGGTTGACTTCGGTCTGGCAGGCGCCCGGGACGCGGTATTCGATCGGATCCTCGACGGTCAGCACGTTGCGCTCGATCAGCGACTGCATGCGCAGCGCCGCGTGCAGCGAGCTGCTCTTGCCGGAGCCGGTCGGGCCGGTGATCAGCACAAGACCGGCAGGCTTGGCGAACATGCGCTCCAGGGCCGCCACGTCCTCGCTGAAGAAACCGAGTTCGCCAAGCCCCGACAGGTCGCTGTGCTCGGGCAGCAGTCGCAGCACCATGCGCTCGCCCATGTCGCTGATCAGGGTCGAGACGCGCACGGTCAGCGAGCTGTCCAGGATGCTGATGCGGAAGCTGCCGTCCTGCGGCCGGCGCTGCTCGGAGATGTCCATTTCCGCCGCCAGCTTGATGAAGCCGAGCAGGCGATGCAGCGATGGGTGCATCGCCAGCATCGGCCGCAACACGCCGTCGACGCGGAACAGCACGTGGATGCTGCCTTCGGCCGGGGCGATGTGGATGTCGGTGGTGCGTTCGCGCACCGCCAGGTGAAGCAGGTAGTCGAGCAGTTTTTCCGGGCTGTAGGCGTGGTCGGCGTCGGCGGCGATGCGACGGATCTCGCGTTCCAGCAGCGACTCGATCGGGTTCTGCGCGAAGTAATAGGTATGCCGGATCAGCTGGCTGACCCGGGTGAACTCGCCTTGCAGGAAGGTGCAGCGCAGCCCGCAGCGCTGAAGCACCAGCTGGGACACCGCGTCGCGGTCGGCATCGCCGATCAGCACTTCCAGCGCGTTATCGAGCCGGCGCATCGGCAGGAACGCGCGCAGCAGGCACAGTTCGCGATTGAAAAGTGCCAGTACCTGCGGATCCGGAGCGGGCAGGGTGTCGATGCTGACGAAGCGGGTGCCGTGCAGTTCGGCGAGCACGCGGACGATGTCCGATTCGCTGGCCAGGCCATGCTTGATCAGCAGCGAGCCGAGCCTGCGCTTCTCGCTGCCGGCGTTTTCGACCGCGTGTTTCTGCAGCGCATATTCCAGCTGGGCGGCGTTGAGCATGCCACGGCTGAGGAGGATCTGGCCCAACGGCATGGGCTGTGCCTTGGCTGCGTCCGGACGGGAGCCAAGGGCAGACGGGAGGTTTTCAACGGCGGACATGCACAGGCTCCGTGGAACTCGTTGGGGCGGTGGAGGCAGGAAGTTCAAGCAGCAGCAGGCTCAGCGGATCCGCATTGCCATCGGCCGGCAGGTGATGGCGCTGCTGGAAGCGCGCCAGTGCCTGCCGCGTCTGCGGCCCGAACAGGCCGTCGGCAGATTCACCGTCGGCGGAATCGAAAGCCTGTTGTTCCAACAGGCGTTGCTGCAGGGTTTGCACCGCCGCGCTGCGCAAGCCGGCCTGTAGCTGCGCCAGCGGCAACGACGGCCGCCAGGCTGCCAGCCAGCGCGTGCCGGAGCGGGTCAGACAGGTGTCATCGCGGTGGGCGAGCACCGGCTGGAAGCGGGCGGGCAGGTCGAAGACCTGCACGGCGCGGGCATCGCCAGCGGATGGCGACAAGCGCTGCAGGCAAGCGTCCCAGCTGTTTTCTGCAGGGACGTTGCTGATGACGACGGCGGGTTGCGATGTCGGTGCCGGTGCGGGCCACAGCGCGACGCCGGCGCTGGCAAGTCCGGTGGCCAGCAGTGCGGCCGCTGCAAGCGGCCAATGGCGCCAGCGTCGGCGCGTCGGAAGGAAACCGGCTTCCGCCGCCGCCGCCCGCACCATGCCGGCATCGATGCGCGGCTCACCGCGCGCGATCACGCCGTACAGGCAGCGATCCATGATCAGGTGGATGCGGCGCGGATTGCCGGCGCTGCGGCGATACAGCAGCGCATGCGCGGCAGGCTCGATCCGGAGCTGTTCGGCGGCGCCGGCCTTTTCCAGCCGGAACTCGACGTAGCGCACGCACTCTTCGGCGTTGAGCGGCTGCATCCGCACGTGCTTGACGATCCGGCTGGTCAGCTGGCGGATCGCGCTGGTGGCGAGGATGTCGTCGAGTTCGGACTGTCCGGCCAGCACGATCTGCAGCAGCTTTTCCTGCCCGCTTTCCAGGTTGCTGAGCAGGCGCAGCAGTTCAAGGCTTTCGATGCCGAGGTTCTGCGCGTCGTCGATCACCAGCACGCAGGTGGTGCCTTCGTTCCAGCAGCGCAGCAGGAAGCGGTTGAAGGCATCGAGGTTGGCGGCGGCATCGGCGCCGGGCTCGAGGCCGAAGTCGCGGCAGATCGCGGCGAGCAGGTCCGGGCCCTGGAGGAAGGTGTTGAACACCAGCGAGGCGATCGCACCTTCGCGTACGACGTGATCCAGAAGCCGGCGCAGGAAGGTGCTTTTGCCCATTCCGATTTCGCCGGTCAGCAGCACGAAGCCCTTGCGCGCAAGCAGGCAGTGCGCGGCTTCCGCCAGCTCCAGTTGAAGCGACCCGGTGTGGAAATAGCTGTCGGCGTCCGGGGTTGGCGGAAACGGCGAGCGCGCCAGCCCGAGGTGGCGGAGATAGGCGCTGGCGGCCGGCGTGCTCACCGCAGTTTGGCCTCGACCTGCAGGATGGCGCGCTCGAGCGCGACCGACTCCACGTTGTCCGCGCGCAGCTGCTGCAACCGGGCGCGCGCGCTGTCGGCCTGGCCGTTGTCGGCCTCGAGGATCGCGAGGTTGATCGCCACGGTCTGGTCGCTGGGCATGCGCTCCGCGATCCTGCGGTACAGCGCCAAAGCGCCTGCGGCATCGCCACGGACGTGGGCAACCCAGGCCTGCATCCGCAGCAGGGTCAGGCTTCGCGGCGGCAGCTCGCGTTCCAGTTGTGCAAGGCTTTGCTCGGCGCTGCCGAAGTCGCCGGCATGCACGGCGGCATTGATCGCGGTCACCAGGCGGGCCACGGCCTGGCCTTCGGCAGGCGTGTCGTTTTCGCTTGCATCGCGCACGCTGATCTCGGCGACCAGGGCCGCTGCCGGAATTGTTGGTGTGTGGGCGGTGGCGACCGCCGATGCCCGCATCGGCATGGCGGCGGCGGGCGCAGGCGACGCGACGACTTCGGTGCGTGCAATGGCTTCTGCAGGGGCGGGGCGCGCAGGCGCCTGCGGCACGGGCGCCGGCGACGGTGTGCGATGGCTGGCTGCGACAGCGGCGGCAACCGGGGCCGGGGCGATGCGTGCGTGCGGCGGCGCACTGGCCGACGCAGCCAGCGTGCGCGTGGCCACGGGTGCGGCCTGGACGGTGGCAGTCGGACGCGTTGCCGCCCACAGCAGGCTGCCGGTGAGCAGCACGCCGCCGCCGGTGGCGAGCAGCAGCCACCGGCGAGGCCGGGCGCGGTTGCGCGCGGCTGCGCGCACCGGCGTGACAGGCACGCCGGCCGATGCGTC
Organism: Thermomonas sp. LB-4; assembly: GCF_036409385.1. Lineage (NCBI taxonomy): Bacteria > Pseudomonadati > Pseudomonadota > Gammaproteobacteria > Lysobacterales > Lysobacteraceae > Thermomonas > Thermomonas sp. LB-4. Next base: position 98,894 of record NZ_JAXOFT010000003.1, read on the forward strand.
CAGCGCCTGCAACGCATCGAACATCATGCTCATATCACGCTCACCCGCAGCACCATCACCAGCTCGCGGCTGTTGTGCGACTTGTTTTCGGAACCGAACAGCTTGCCCAGGCCGGGGACGTCGGAGGCGCCGGGAACGCCGTTGTCGGAGGCCTGCGACTGCTGGTCGATCAGGCCGCCGAGCAGCACGGTGTCGCCGTTGTTGAGGTTCAGGGTGGTGGTCATGCCCTTGAAGCTGATCACCGGCAGGGTCACCGAATTGCCGTTGCCGACTTCAACCAGCTGGAGGCTGCCCGGCGCGACTTCGGTCTGCATCGGGTGCACCAGCAGTTCGACCGTGCCGTCCTTGTGGATCAGCGGGGCAACGCCGATCACCACGCCGGAGAACAGCGATTCCGTCTGCACGTCGGAGGAGGTGTTGGTCGCGCCGCCGCCGGGGTTGCTGAAGCTGGTGGTCGACTTGCTGACGTAGCGGATGTTCTGGCCAACGCTGAGGTAGGCCGGGGTGGCATTGCGCACCCGCACGCTGGGGTTGGACAGCACCTTCACGTGGCCGAACTCGCGCAGCATGTTGAGGGTGGCGCTGAAGGTGTCGCCGAGATAGCCCAGGCCGGTGCCGCGGCCGAGCGAGGAGCCGATCACCTGCTTGGGGATGGTCAGGATCTTGTCGAGCGTGTTGTGCTTGCCGGCGGGGAAGCCCGAGGAGCTGATCGGCTTGCCTTCGGCATCGAGCCCGTAGAACGGATCGGCGGTCATCGGGTTGTCGCCGGCCACGCCGGCGATGCGGCCGCGCAGCTTGGCCCAGTCCACGCCGTAGCGGAACGAGTCGCCGAGCTGGACGTCGATCAGCTGCGCTTCGATCAGCACCTGGCGGCTGAGCATCTTCTGGTTGCGTTCGATCAGTTCGGACACCGCGCGCACCTGCGACGGTTTGGCGCGCACGTACAGGGTGCCAGTCAGCGGGTCGAGGCTGAAGCGCGGCGTCTCCATCGGCGGGCCATCGCTGGATTTCGCCGCGGTGTCGACCTTCAGGATCGCGTCGACCGAGGCGGCAAGCTGCTTGTACGGGTCGTTTTCCTTGCCGACCTTGCCGTCGAGGATGAGCTTGCCGCGCAGCGAGTCGCCACCGCCGCTGCCGCTGGAGCCGGCGCCGAACACGTCGCCGCCGGTGCTCATTTCCAGCGAGGTGGTGGTGTTGAGCATCTCCACGTTGAAGATGCGTTCTTCCATCGGGCTGACCACCAGGGCGCCGCCGCGGGTTTCGCCGGAGAGGTCGAACGCGGTCAGGATGTGGTTGTACACCTCGCGCGCGGTGACGTTCTTCAGGAACAGGCTGGCGCGCTGGTCGCGGGCCAGCACGTTCGGATCGACGATCAGGTTCATGCCGAGCTGGTCGGCCAGCGCCCAGAGCAGCGCGCCGACGTTGGCCTCGTGCATGTTGATGGTGACGATGCGGTTTTCCAGCGGGTCGTACTTGGGTGCGACCGGGGCGGCCGCGACCACGACCGGCGGCGTCTTTTCCAGCGCCTGGCGCAGCCGCTGCTGCTCGGCGGCAAGCTTGGCGGACTCCTCCTCGACCCGCGAAGAGATGGTTTCCAGAGACTTGTATTCGGTCTTCGGCATGCTTTCGATGCTGCGCTGGGTTGCGCAGCCAGCGAGCAGCACGGAGGTCACGGCGGCTGCGATTGCCAGGCGACGCAACGGGAAGGACCGGGAGGTATCGAGGGCGTTCATCAGAGCGGGTCTGCCTTGTCGTTGGGCGGGCGGGCGTTAGCGGGTGGTCGTGGCCAGCCAGCCGAGCAGCGTGCTGGCGCTTTCGGCGAGGACCACGTCGTCGTAGGTCGCGTCCATGGCGCGACCGGGAGCGGCGATGCAATGCGCGGAGGTGTCTGCCATCGCGCGGTTGAGGCCGTCGAAACCGGGATGCGTGCTGCCCACATCGTCGCGATCGGCGACGGGTGCGATCAGCGCGAATGCCGGGTTGGCGACGATATGGCTGCAGCTTTCCGGGTCGGCGGCGCTACCGCGTCCGGTCAGGAAGGGGCGGTCGCTGCCGCGCGCCAGCTTGGCGGCCTGGGACAGCGCGCTGCGCAGGCGGGCGACGCCGTCGAAGTCGATGGTGCCGAGATCCGGCGGCGCGACCAGATCCGCGCCCGCGCCCTGGCGGGAGACCGCGTAGCGCATGCGCTGGTCCGGCTGCGGTGGCGGCAGGCCGAGGCTTTCATAGGGCAGCCAACCGACCTGGGCACCAATCGGGCAGCTTCCGGCCAGGCCTTCGCGTCCGCCCGCGCCATTGCTGCTGAGGTCGGGACAGGGCAGGCGCTTGTTCCTGAGCAGGAACGTGCGCACCGCTGCGCGTGCGGTTTCCGCCTCGGCCTGCGCACGCGCACGCGCGCGGACGTCGAGCACGCCCGAATAGGCGCCGCTGGCCAGCACGCTGAGCACGCCGATGATGCTGATCGTCACCGCCAGTTCGAGCACGGTGAATCCCGTGGCGCGATATGGCGGGGAGCGGCGTGGGCGGATGCCGGCGGTCATCTCAGCCACCGGTGGCAGGCAGGGTGGCCGGCGTCAGCGGCGGCAGGGTCGAGCCGGGCGCGCGCACGTCTGGATCCATCTGGGTCTGCAATTGACGGATCCTGGCCATCTTGGCCTCCATCTGCTGCTTGCGCTCGGGGCTGTCCGCCTGCTGCATCAGCTGCTGCAGCTCCTGCGCGACGTCCTGCATCTGTATGCTGATTTCGAGATTGCGGCGCACGGCGGGGAGATCGATCTGCGAAGTGACGGCCGGGTCATTCATCGCCTCCAGGGTGTCCAGCGCCTGGCGCAGGTGCGCATTGGTTTCCTTCGCACGCAGGCTGGCGGCGGCGGCCACGCCGCGGATCGACTGCTGCAGCTGCTGCAGCTGCTGCGCGCGCAGCGCGTCGGCGGCCGCGGCCTGCGGGGCGCGGTCGGCAGTGGCGCCGGTTGCGTCCTGTTGCAGCCACGGCGGCGGGGCCTCGTCGGCAGTCGCGGTCTGCGGGGCGGGGTCGGCGCTGTCGACGGCAGGTGCGTCGGCGGCAGCCACCGGCGGTGGTGTCGTGGCCGTGCCGCTGCGCGTCGCAAGCGCGCGCAGGGTCAGCACCACGACCAGGCCGACGACGACCAGCAGCGCGGCAGCCACGAGGATGACGCGGCGGTTGTTCATCGCGCGCCCCCGGTGGCCGCCTGCCCGGCAAATGGCGCCGGCAAGCGCAGGGTCAGGCGTTCGCCGCTGCTGGCGTCGAGGCTCACGTGGTCGCGGCCGATCGTGAGCACCCGGCTGCCGTCGGCCAGGCGTTCGCCGGCCCGCACCAGCACGCCATCGACGATTGCGCGACGGCCCTGGTCGGTGGACAGGATCAGGGTCAGCTGATGGCTGACGACGACGGGTTCGGCCGGCGTGCCTTCGTCAGACGCCAGCCCGGCGGGTGCGGCGGACGAGGGCGTGACCGCCGGGCTGGACGCAATCGCGACGGGGGCCAGGGCGAGCGCGTCCAGCGCCGCCAGGGCCTTCCGGTTCTGGTCGATGTTCAGCTGCAGCTGGGCGATCGCGGTCGAGCCTACTTCATCCGCATAGGCGTGGCGGACGCTGGGCTTGGCGACGATCATCGCGCTTCCCCAGGCGACCACGCAGAGCCACAGCGCCAGCGCCAGGCTGGCCGAATACTTGAGCTTCACGATGCCTTCTCCGGGGTGGTGGTGGCGGCCCGGCGCAGCAGGTAGGAGAACGCGCCGCCCACCGATTGCGAGCGCACGTTGCCCTGCTGAGGGTCGATCGCCTCGGGCAGGTAGCCGGCGGCGCGCAGGCGCTGCACGAAGCGCGCGACCTGCATGCCTTCGCTGTTGCCATTGGGGCCGTGGTTGACCATGCCGTCCACGCGCAGGCGATGGCCCTTGCCGCCGGTGTCGGCTTCCAGGCGCAGGCGCAGGATGCGGACATCGTCACCGGCAGCGCTGCGCAGTTCCTGCAGCGCCGCATTCGGGTCGAGTGCCTGCTGCAGGCCGGCCGCGCGGCTGACGAACTCCAGCAGCGATGGATACGCGTCGGGGATGGCCTGCTTCGGCTGCAGGCGGGCGATCTCGGCGTCAATCTCGGAGATCTGCGCATCAAGGTTGGCGGCACGCTCGTTGGCGGTGTGTGCGGCCAGCGACCAGCGACCGCCCAGCCCCCCCAGCGCCAGTGCCAGCACCAGCGAGGCCGCGCTGGCCCAGGGCAGCACCCGTTCGGCCATGTACATCAGGCGGCTGCTGAGCGGGTTGACCGCGGCCAGCGCATTGGCGTGCGCGACCAGGCCGGAAATCCCGCTGCGGTATTGCACGCCATCGGCGTCGCGAACCAGCGTGTGCGGGCCGAGCCGGACATGGGTGCCGCTGTTGGCGGAGAAAATCTCCATCAGGGCTTCGTCCAGCCAGCGGCTGGCGGTGATCGGAGCCACCGGCCGCGGCGCGGCGACCGGCGCGTCGTCGATGTCGTCCTCCACCGGCTGGGGCTCGAACTGCCCGTCGAACGTCATGTCGTCGTCCGCGGCGGTATCGGCAAGCGGCAGGCCCGGCGCGAATCGCGGCGACGGAGCGACGGAGCGCAGGGTCGGCGTCTCTTCGATGTGCACGCTGGCGTGCGCGCCGGTGGATGCGGCCGGTGCGCGGGTCAGGCAGCCGTACCATTCGACTTCCAGCGTTTCCAGCGCCTCGTCGGCGCCGGCCAGCTCGCGGCCGGCACGCTCGGCCAGTGCGCTGACGGTCATCGCCAGATCGCTTTCGGACTCGCTGTAAGCCAGCCCCGAAACGTGTACGATGCGGTTGCGCAGGTTGGCCACGAAGGTGAACTGGCGGCCGCTGTGCAGCACCACGCCGCGGCCGGGGCGCAGCATCCGCCACAGCAGGGCCAGCGATGGCACCAGCAGGCAGTGGTCGTCGTGATCCTCGGCCCAGGCGAACATCTGCTGCCAGCGATCCAGCGGCACGGCGGTGAACAGGGCCTGGTAGCCGTTGCCCACGGTCTTGCTCTGGTGGATCAGGATCTTGCTTTCGTTGTCGATCAGGCCGTCGGCGCGCAGGCGCTTCTCGATCAACGCCACCGCATGGGCGGGACTGCCTTCCAGCGAGATGACCTGGCTGACCCCGCCATCGAAATCGACGATGGCGACGGCCGAGCGATCAAGCTTGGGGCGGGTGTCCAGCCGGTTGACCCGGTTGCCGTCGAAGGCCAGCCACTGGCCGTCCATGTGCAGCAGAGACAAAGTGCTCATGGAGCCTCCGTGAGGATGGCCGGCGCGGCCGGCATCGCCTGGGTGCGGAACAGCAGGGTGCCGCGCAGGCTCAACATCAGCGGCGGACTGCGTGGATCAGTGGTGTCGAACAGGCCTTCGTCGGCGCGGGTCACCGACAACTCGAATGCCTCCGCGCCGAAGATCCGCTCCGAATTGCGGGTGACCCCGCCGAGCAGCGGATTGATCTCGTCCCGGACCAGCGGGGTCTGGCTGATGTTGATCAGGCGCTCGCCCCAGTTTTCCTGGACGAAACCGCCGGATTGCGCCCGCTGCACCAGCATCTTCGCGCCGTCCGCCAACTGCACCCGCAGGCGCGCCTCATGGCTGCGCTGCTGGGCGGCTGCCAGCGCCTGCTGGCGGCCGCCGACCTGCGCATAGGCTTCGGCCAGGTCGCTGCGGGCCCGGGTGAACCAGATCACGGCAACCAGCAGGGCTCCCATTGCGATGGCGAACAGCAGCAGCGAGGCCCGCCGCGACTGGCGGACCCGGTTATGCCAGGGAATGCTGGCGGAGACGGACGAGGTCATGGCCGTCGATCCTTACTGGTTCATCTTCAGGTGGGCGACCACGGTCAGCACCTGCTGGTCATCCGTCGCGGCGGCGTTGGCGGTGTTGTCGCCGGTGGCGTTGATGTCCTGACTGTTGTTGCCCAGCCACTGCGCGCCCGGATTGAACTCGGTGCCGGCGGCGCGGACCACGCCTTCCTGGCGGAAGGCGCCGTTCTGTGCGTCGGGCTTGCCGTCGATCGACTGGTCAAGCGCGCGTGCCAGATCCGGGGTGAGGCCGGTGATCACCATCACGTTGCCGGAACCGGAGGCGGTGCCCGGCGGATTCCATTGGAAGCAGACCTGGATTTCCTGCGGATTGCCGTTGGTATCCAGGTAGACGTAGCGGTCTTCCATGCCCTGGCCGCGGCCCGGCGGCATGGTGACGCCGGACTTCAGCATCAGGTTGCGCAGGTCGAAGTCGGGGCCGCTCTGGAACGGGCGCGCCATCTTCGGACCGGCGTTCTTGCGGCAGATCGCGTCGGGCGCGGTGGCATTGGCCATGTCGCCGCCGGACAGGGTGTCGGCGTTGCCGGCGAAATTGAAGCCGTTGACCATCAGGCGCGGTGCGCTCTGGTTGTCGCCGATCGGTGCGCCGAGCCGCTGCGCGTAAGTGTTGTAGGCGACCACCCACTGGTCGACGAACTTCTGCTTGATGCGGGTGTATTCGGCGTTGCGCTGGACGTCGCGGCCGATCATGACCGCGCCCAGGATCACGCCGATGATGACCAGCACCACCGCCATTTCGACCAAGGTGAAGCCACCCTGGCCCGCGCGGCGGCCAGTGATAGAGCGTGCTTGCATGAGTTTTCCCCTAAGAGATGGTGATAAGTGGACGCAGGCGGGCTGCCCCCGACGCAGCGCCTGGAAACGTAAATGCCGGGTGTAAGAGGCTCGTAAGAGCCTTGCGGGTGGCGGTTTCCCGATGCCGTCCTGCCGTGCGGGTTGGGCGCGGCGCGACAGCCAGTGGCCGGGGATGGGACAATGGGCATCCCCTCCGCCTTGCCCGATGCCATGACTGCGCCCAGCCGCCGCGACCTCGCCAACGCCATCCGTTTCCTCGCCATCGACGCGGTGCAGGCCGCCAACTCCGGCCACCCGGGCATGCCGATGGGCATGGCCGACATCGCCGAAGTGGTCTGGAACGACTACCTGAAGTGCAACCCGGCCAACCCGGGCTGGGCCGACCGCGACCGCTTCGTGCTGTCCAACGGGCACGGGTCGATGCTGCAGTACGCGCTGCTGCACCTGGCCGGCTATGACCTGCCGATCGACGAGCTGAAGCGCTTCCGCCAGCTGGGCAGCCGCACCCCGGGCCATCCGGAGAACCACGTCACCCCCGGCGTCGAGACCACCACCGGCCCGCTCGGCCAGGGCCTGGCCAACGCGGTCGGCTTCGCGCTGGCGGAAAAGCTGCTGGCGCAGCGCTTCAACCGCGACGGCCACGCCATCGTCGACCATCGCACCTGGGTGTTCCTGGGCGACGGCTGCCTGATGGAGGGCATCAGCCACGAGGCCGCCTCGCTGGCCGGCACCTGGGGCCTGGGCAAGCTGGTCGCGTTCTGGGACGACAACAAGATCAGCATCGACGGCAACACCGACGGCTGGTTCACCGACGACACGCCGAAGCGTTTCGAGGCCTACGGCTGGAACGTGATCCGCGGCGTCGACGGACATGACGCGGTGGAGATCAAGACCGCCATCGAGACCGCGCTGAAGTCGTCGGACAAGCCCACCCTGATCTGCTGCCGCACCACGATTGGTTTTGGCTCGCCCGCGAAGGCAGGCAAGGAATCCAGCCACGGTGCGCCGCTGGGCAAGGACGAAGTGCAGGCCACCCGCGATGCGCTGGGCTGGGCGCACGCGCCGTTCGAGATTCCGCAGGACATCTACGCCGGCTGGCGCGGGCGCGACCGCGCTGGCGCAGAGGCCGAGTGGAACACCCGCTTCGCCGCCTACAAGGTCGCGCATCCGGAAGCCGCCGCCGAATTCGAGCGCCGCCTGTCCGGCGCGCTGCCGGCCGGTTTCGAGGCCGCCGCCGATGCCTTCATCGCCAGGCTGCAGCAGGACGGCCCGGTGATCGCCAGCCGCAAGGCCTCGCAGAATGCGATCGAGGCGTTCGCGCCGCTGCTGCCGGAGCTGGTGGGCGGTTCGGCCGACCTGGCCCATTCCAACCTGACCCTGTGGAAGGGCAGCAAGTCGGTGGCCGGCAGCGACCCGGACGCCAACTACGTCTATTACGGCGTGCGCGAGTTCGGCATGACCGCCATCGGCAACGGCCTGGCCCTGCACGGCGGCTTCATTCCCTACGACGCCACCTTCCTGGTGTTCAGCGACTACGCCCGCAACGCGGTGCGCATGAGCGCATTGATGGACGTGCGCGCCATCCACGTCTATACCCATGACTCCATCGGCCTGGGCGAGGACGGCCCCACCCACCAGCCGGTGGAACACATGGCCTCGCTGCGCCAGATTCCCAACAACGACGTCTGGCGTCCCTGCGACGCGGTGGAATCGGCGGTGGCATGGAAGGCGGCCATCGCCCGCGCTAACGGCCCGTCCTGCCTGGTGTTCAGCCGCCAGAACCTGGCCCACCAGACGCGCACCGACGCGCAGTTGGCCGACATCGCGCGTGGCGGCTACGTGCTGAAGGACAGCGTGGGTGCGCCGGAGCTCATCCTGATCGCCACCGGCAGCGAGGTCGGGCTGGCCATGCAGGCTGCGGAGAGGCTGGGCGACAAGGTGCGCGTGGTGTCGATGCCGTCGACCGACGTGTTCGAGCGCCAGGATGCGGCCTATCGCGAGGCGGTGCTGCCGAAGGCCTGTCGCAAGCGGGTGGCGGTGGAGGCCGGCGTGACCGGTTTCTGGCGCCAGTACGTGGGCCTGGACGGCGCGGTGGTGGGCATCGACAGCTTCGGCGCCAGCGCCCCGGCCGATGCGCTGTTCCCGCACTTCGGGATTACCGTCGAACGTTTGATCGAAGTCAGCAACGCGCTCTGAAATCGCGCGTAGCCTTGCCCTTGCGATGATCCTGCGTTCCCGCCATTTCCGGCACTGGATGGCCCGTCTTGCACTGGCGGCCATCCTGCTGGTGTCGCTGATGCCCACCGTCAGCCGCTGGCTGGAAAGCGGTGCGCAGCGGCTGCCGGACATGGTGCTGGCGATGTGCACCAGCGACGGCATGGCGTTTACGAAGCCGAGCCTGCTGGCCGACAGCGGCGGCACGCCGGCGCCGATGCCGGCCGGCGGCATGCCCGACGAATACTGCGGTTACTGCCCGCTGCTGTCCGCGCTGGCGCCGGTGTTGCTGGCGCTGGCGCTGTTCCTGCCGCCGCTGCGCCGTCGCCTGCTGCCGGCGTCGACATTGCCCACCCCGCATGCGCCACCGCTGCTGCGCGGTCTGGGCGCGCGAGGGCCACCGATCCTGCTCTGAACCACAAGCGTTCCACCTGGCGGAATCCCGCCTCCCCACTTGTGCTTTGGAGCCAACATGAATCCCCTTCGTTCCGCGACGGCCGCGCCGTCGCGCCGCGTGCTTGCCTGCGCGCTGGCCGCCGTGCTGTTCCCCGTTTCCGCCATCGCCGCAGACGGCGACGATGCGAAAAACCTCGACCGCGTGGTGGTCATCGGCATGCCCACCCAGCCGCTGACCTTCGAAACCGATCCCAAGCTGCCGCGCCAGCCGGTGCCGGCCAGCGACGGCGCCGACTACCTCAAGACCATTCCCGGCTTCACCGCGCTGCGCAACGGCGGCACCAATGGCGACCCGGTGCTGCGCGGCATGTTCGGTTCGCGCCTGAACCTGCTGACCAACGCCGGCAGCATGCACGGCGCCTGCCCGTCGCGGATGGACAACGCGATGTCCTACGTCGCCCCGGAAACCTTCGATGCGCTGGTGGTGGTGAAGGGCCCGCAGACCGTGCGGTGGGGGCCCGTGGGCTCGGCCGGCACGGTCCGCTTCGAACGCGACACGCCGCGCTTCGAGCAACGCGAACTGCGCGCGCAGGGCAGCCTGCTCGGCGGCAGCTTCGGCCGCAACGACCAGGTGCTGGAGCTGCTGGCCGGCGCCCCGCGCGGCTACGCGCGGCTGGATGCCAACCGTTCGGAAGCGCGCGACTACGAGGACGGCGATGGTGCGCGCGTCCCCTCGGCGTGGCACAAGTGGAACGCCGACCTGGCGCTGGGCTGGACGCCCGATGCCGACACCCTGTTGGAACTGTCGGTCGGCGCCGGCGATGCGCAGGCGCGCTACGCTGGCCGCGGCATGGACGGTTCGCAGTTCCGTCGCGACAGCCTCGGCCTGCGTTTCGAGAAGGCCTTCGCCGGCACCCTGCGCAAGGTGGAGGCCAACGCCTACCGCAACGCCGCCGACCACGTGATGGACAACTACACGCTGCGCGATCCCAATCCGCTGGGCAGCATGCCGATGCCGATGGGGTCCAACGTCGAGCGCACCACCACCGGCGGGCGGGTGGCGCTGGAGTGGGGTTGGCAGGCGTTCTCGCTGGTCGCCGGCGTGGACGCGCAGCGCAGCGACCACCGCCGCCGCAATGCCATGGGGCGCGATGCGTGGCGCGCACAGCCGTGGACCGACGATGCCGGCTTCCGCCAGCAGGGCGTGTTCGCGGAAAGCACTTGGACGCTGTCCGGGGCGCATCGGTTGGTGGCGGGCGCGCGGGTCGACCGCGCCGAAGTCACCGACCATCGCGCCACGCTGGGCGCGATGGTCAACCCCAGCTTCGGCCAGACCCGCAGCGAAACCCTGCCGGCCGGTTTCCTCCGTTTTGAACGCGACATCGTCGGCAGCGGCTTCGGCTGGTTCGCGGGCGTGGGCCACACCCGGCGCATGCCCGACTACTGGGAGCTGTTCTCGCCCAATCGCGGGCCGATGGGCAGCGCCAACGCCTTCCTCGGCGTGCAGCCCGAGAAGACCACCCAGCTCGATGCCGGCCTGCAGTGGCGCGGCGCGCGCGGCAGCGCGTGGGTGTCCGGCTACCTCGGGCGCGTGGACGACTTCATCCTGTTCCGTTACATGAGCGGCGGCATGATGGGCAGCACCTCGATGGCGAGCAATGTCGATGCGCGCATCCACGGTGCCGAAGCCGGCGGCGAGTTCCGCCCGACGAAGGACTGGACGCTGGGCGGCAGCGTGGCCTGGGCCTGGGGCGCGAACGCCGATGCCGGCACCGCGCTGCCGCAGATGACGCCGCTGGAGGGCCGCTTCACCGCCGCCTGGGACAACGGCCGCTGGAACGCCGGCGTGCTGCTGCGGGCGGTGGCAGCGCAGGCCCGCGTGGCCGCAAGCCAGGGCAACGTCACCGGTCGCGACCTCGGCCCCAGCAAGGGCTTCGCCACGCTGGCGCTCAATGGCGGCTATCGTGTCAGCGAGCGGGTGCAGGTGTCCGCCGGCGTCGACAACCTGTTCGACCGCCGCTACAGCGAGCATCTGAACCTGGCCGGCAACGCCGACTTCGGCTACCCGGCAATGCCGGTGCGGATCAACGAGCCGGGGCGCAATCTCTGGCTGAAGCTCAATTTCTCGCTGTGAAGCGTGTGCCGCGCGTGGCCGGTCAATCCCGCCGCGCGCGGCATCGGGCGAAACCGATACCGAGGTGCAAGCAATGAAGCAATGGACAGGTGGGATCGTGGCGCTGTGCCTGCTGGCGACCGGCGCGATGGCGGGCAACGCACACGTGCAGGTGCGTGACGCGTGGACACGCGCTGTGCCGGCGGTGGCGCCGGTGGCTGGCGGGTTCCTCACGGTGGTCAACGACGGCGATGTCGATGATCGCCTGCTGCGGGTGGAAAGCGACATCGCGCAGCGGGTGGAACTCCACCAGATGCGCAACGACGGCGGCGTGATGCGGATGCGCGCGCTGCTCGACGGCGTGGCCGTGCCCGCGCACGGCAAGCTCGAACTCAAGCCCGGCGGCTACCACCTGATGCTGATCAAGCCGCGGCGCGCGCTGGTGGAAGGCGGCCACTTCGAGGCCACGCTGGTGTTCCAGCGCGCCGGGCGGGTGCCGGCCCGGTTCGAGGTGCGCGCGATGGGGGCGGGCCGCTAGCAAGCGGATGCCGCCGGTTGGCCCTGTCCGTGAGCACCGGGCATCCAGCCTCCTCGGTGTGCAAGGCATGGCGCCTGCAGCTCGCAGGCGCCCATTGCGGCAGGTCGCCCTGCGATTCCGCTTGACATGAACATTTACGTCTGTAATCTGAAGAAAAGATTACGGGCGTAAACGATGCAGATCAGCGAAGCCGAGTCGGTGGTGATGGACGTGCTGTGGGCGCGCAGCCCGCTGGGTGCGGACGAAGTGGCACAGGCGCTGGCCGGCCGCCAGGACTGGCAGGACGCCACCATCAAGACCCTGCTCAACCGCCTGCTCAACAAGGGCGCGATCCGGGCCGAGAAAGACGGTCGCCGCTATCTGTACTCGCCGATGGTCAAGCGCGAGGACTGGGTGCTGGCGGAAAGCCGCGGCCTGCTGGAGCGGTTGTTCGACGGCCGGGTGGCGCCGCTGGTGGCGCATTTTTCCGCCCACCGCAAGCTGAGCAAGAAGGACGTGGCCGAACTGCGCAAGCTGCTGGAGGAGATCGACGATGGCAAGCCATGAGCTGTTGCAGGGATTGATCGAAGCCACCCTTGCCGGCAGCGCGGCGATCCTGCTGGTGCTGGCCCTGCGCTGGCCGCTGCGGCGTGCGTTCGGCGCGCGGGCGGCCTATGCACTGTGGCTGCTGGTGCCGCTGGCCATCGTGGCAACGTTGCTGCCGCCGGCGACCGCCGATGCCGTGCGCGCGCCGGCGGTGCGGATGCTGGTGCTGCCGGCGGACTTCGCCGTGACCGCGGCGCCCGCGCAGACCGGCATCGATTGGCGCGGCCTGCTGCCCGGCCTCTGGCTGTGCGGTGCGCTGGCCTGCGGGCTGCTGCTGTGGCGCGCGCAAACCGCATTCCGGCGCGGGCTGGGACGGTTGCTGCCGCATGGCGAGGCGCTGCGCGCGCAGACCGTCAGCGCGGGCCTGCCGGCGACGCTTGGCCTATGGCATCCGCAGGTGGTGCTGCCGGCCGATTTCGATACGCGCTTTGAACCGGAACAGCGCGCGCTGGTGCTGGCGCACGAACGCCGTCACATCGCCCGCCGCGATCCCTGGGCCAACGCCGTCGCCGCGCTGCTGCGCTGCCTGTTCTGGTTCAACCCGCTGCTTCACTTCGCCGCCGCGCGCATGCGCCACGACCAGGAACTGGCCTGCGATGCCGACGTGCTCGCCGCCCATCCGCAGCAGCGTCGCTCCTATGGCGATGCCCTGCTTAATGCCCAGCTCGCGCTGCAGGTCGCACCGCTGGGCTGTCACTTCGGCTTCGGCCACCCGCTCAAGGAGAGAATTGCCATGCTTGCTCATCCCGTTTCGACGAATCGGCGCTGGTTGGGCAGCGCTGCCTTGGCCTGCCTGCTGCTGGGTGGTGGTTACGCGGCATGGGCGGCGCAGCCGGCGACGCCGGCGGCTGTTCCGGCAAATGGCATCGCCGCCGACATCGTGTTGCGCGTGGACGAGGACGCGCCGCGCGCGCTGCGCATCGTGAGCGAGGCGGACAAGCCGTTCTCCCTGGAGTCCGACGCCAACGGCAGGCGCTTCACCATTGCCGGAACCGTGTCGCGTGTCGCCCATCAGGACAAGCCCGCGATGCTGCTGCAGCTGCGCATCGACGAAGGCGGCAAGCGGATCGCGGAGCCGAAGCTGGTCGTGGTGAATGGCAAGCCGGCCGCAGTCCATCTGGGAACCGAGGCGCAGGCGCAGGATGGCGGCAAGGCGTTCAAGGGCCTGCGGCTCGACATCACCCTGACCGACTCGACAAAGGCGCCTGTGGTCACCATGAACCGGAGCCAGGCCAACATGCGCGAGATGATCAGCGGCCTGGCGCGCGATCACGGTATGGCGGTGACCGGATTGGAGCTGATTCCAGAGAAGCAGCAGGTGTCGATGGGCCTCGATGGCATTCCGTTGGAAACGGTGCTTGCGCTGGTCGGGGAGTCGATGGATCTGGATGTGCGTCAAGTCGGCAAGCGGATCGAGATTTCGCCGAAGAAAGGCGGTGCTGCCGCCAGTGCATCGACCCTTCAGCCAGGGCAGGTCATGGATGCGTCGCGCGCGCTGCATCCTCCGCGTTATCCGGCCGACGCGCTGAAGGAAGGCAAGACCGGGGTGACGGTGCTGGTGGTGGACATCGATGCCCGCGGCGGCGTCACCGGCACCAGGGTCGAGCGGTCGTCCGGCGACGCGCGGCTCGACGGCGCCGCGCAGGAGGCAGCGGCGAAGTGGCGGTTCATGCCTGCGAGGAAGCAGGGCCGGCCGGTGGCCAGCAAGGTGCGGGTCCCGGTGGAGTTCGCGCAGGACGAACCGACGCAGCAGGCGGGTTGAGCATGCCGGTTCGGTGGAGCGAGGCGGCGCCCGCGAGCGTCGTGGTGCTGCTGTCCGCAGTGGCCGGCTGCGCCTCGCAGCCGGCCGCGCCGCCGCCGCGCGAAGGCTATGCCGCCGACGGCGCGGTCAGCGCGGAAATCGTCGAAACCATCGATGCGGGTGCGCGCTACCAGCCGATGCCGGGCAGCAGCTATCTCAGTCCCTTGCCGGTTCGCGACAATGCCAAACCCGAGTATCCGCCGGCGTTGCTGGACCGTCGCCTGCCGCCGGCCGAAGTGGTGGTGCGGCTGATCGTGGATGGCGCCGGCAAGGTGGCCGACGCGCGCATCATGGAAAACGCCGGCGGTGAGCCGGCGTTCGCGGAAGCGGTGCTGGTGGCGGTGCGCGGCTGGACGTTTTTCCCGCTCAAGCGCGTGACCGGCAGGGTAGTGGAGCCGCTGCCGTTCACCCAGGAATACCGCTTCGTATTCCGCCAGGTCAACGGCCGCGCGGTGGTGGAGCTGGGCGGCTGAAACCCGCTCAGGGCGCCGCCTGCGCGCCCAGCGCCTGGTTCAACAGCTGCGCCAGCCGTTTGCCGGCCAGCTGCACGCGCGCCTCGGCCAGCGGGCGGAACCTGTCCAGGTAGGCGTGATCCATCTTGTGCTGGTCGTCGGCCGGATACAGGCCGTGGACATCGATCAGCCTGCAGGAAGCGGCGGCCCATTCCAGCAGTACGCCGGCACCAGGGCGCGGCGCGGCGGGCGTGGCGATGCCGGTGTCCAGTGCGTCGGCGTAGTCGCGCAGCCCCAGCCCGCGGCTGGCCAGGATGTAATAGTCCCAGACCGAGTGCAGGTTGGTGCCCATCACGCCGTCGACATAGCTCTTGCGCGCATAGGCCTCGGGCTCCAGCGGCGTGCGCAGGCTGACCTGGAAGCGGTTGCCGCCGCTGTCGGTGCGGTTGCCCGCGTGCATCGGCTGGTGTTCGTCGCCAACCAGGTGGACCACGAACTTCAGCGCATCGCGACGGGCTGCGAGCGGCTGCTTGCGGTCGGCGAGGATGGCCAGCTGGCGGTCCAGCGCGCCGACGACGCAGTCGCCGTCCGGGCAGTCGCGGACCAGGTCGAAATCGCAGCCGCCGCCCTTGGCGTTGATGTAGTGCCAGCGCGAGGTCGCCTTGAAGCGCTCGGGGTCGGTGCTGCGCAGCTCGTCGGCCCAGGAGGCGACGCCGGCCAGGGTGGGCGTGGGCTCGCCGGCCAGCAGGCGGGCGATTTCGGCCCGGGCCTTCGGATCGAGATGGCGTTGCGCCAGCTCGCCGACCAGGGCGTGGCCCAGCGGCGCCCAGGCGAGCGCGGTGGAGGTGGCGCCCAGGCAGAGCAGGGCCGCAGCAAGCAGGGGGCGGAAACGGAGTCGGATGGCCATGCCGGGAGGATACCCCGGCATGGTCGCCACCGGATGACCGGATCAGAACGCGAAAACGTAGGCGACGCCGTACACCGAAGGGTCGATGTTGACGGTGTTGCGGGTGCCCAGGTTCGCACCGTTCAGCTTGACCTTGGTGTCGATGTCGATGGTGCGGTAGTCCACGCGCAGCGCGGCCTTCTCGGCGAGCTTGAAGTCGATGCCGACGTGGCCGGCCAGCCCCCAGGAATCCGACAGCGACAGCGAGGTGCCGGCGATCGGGCCTTCGGTCCTGGTGCTGAAGAAGCGGGTGTAGTTCACCCCGGCACCGACGAACGGACGCAGCTTGCCCTGGCCGAAGTGGTACTGCAGCGACACCGTCGGCGGCAGGTGCTTGGTGGAGCCGACCTTGCCCACGCCGGCCACGTCGATGTCGTGCTGGAACGGCAGCGCCGCCAAGACCTCCACGCCCAGGTTGTCTTTCAGGAAATACTCGGCAGTGATGGTCGGGCGGAGGTTGTTGCCCACGTCCATCCTGAGGTTGCCGAGCGGAGTGGCGGTCAGGGTGCCGTTGTTGGACTTGGGGGCGACGTTGTGGGCGCCGATGCCGATGGTCCAGGTGCCGGTGGACTGGGCAAGCGCGGGGGTGGCGGCCAAGGCCAGGGCACTGACCAGGATGGTGCGGGGGAAGTGCATGCTGCGGGACTCCATGGGTGGGTTTGTTTCAACTGAAACAAATGATCCGCCCGCCCATCCGCGCCGGTATTGATCGGGATCAAACCGGTCCCGGCGGTCGCGTCGGGGCGATCCGGTAGAATGCGGGTTTGCCCAATCCCGTCAGGAGTCTCGTTCCATGGCCATCAAGGTCGGCATCAACGGTTTCGGTCGCATCGGGCGCTGCGTGTTCCGCGCGGCGGTGCAGAACTTCGGCGACGACATCGAGATCGTCGGCATCAACGACCTGCTGGAGCCGGACTACCTGGCCTACATGCTGCGCTACGACTCCGTGCACGGCCGCTTCGACGGCGACGTGAAGGTCGAGAACGGCCAGCTGGTGGTGAACGGCAAGACCATCCGCCTGACCGCCGAGCGCGACCCGGCCAACCTGAAGTGGGATGCAGTGGGCGCCGACGTGGTGCTGGAGTCCACCGGCCTGTTCCTCACCGACGAGACCGCGCGCAAGCACATCGCCGCCGGTGCGAAGAAGGTGCTGATGTCGGCGCCGTCGAAGGATGCCACCCCGATGTTCGTGTACGGCGTGAACCACGCCAAGTACGCAGGCGAGGACGTGATCTCCAACGCCTCCTGCACCACCAACTGCCTGGCCCCGATCGCCAAGGTGCTGAACGACAAGTGGGGCATCAAGCGCGGCCTGATGACCACCGTGCACGCCGCCACCGCCACCCAGAAGACCGTCGACGGCCCGTCCAACAAGGACTGGCGCGGCGGCCGCGGCATCCTCGAGAACATCATTCCGTCCAGCACCGGCGCGGCCAAGGCGGTCGGCGTGGTGATCCCGGAACTCAACAAGAAGCTCACCGGCATGAGTTTCCGCGTGCCGACCAGCGACGTGTCCGTGGTCGACCTGACCGTCGAGCTGGAGAAGCCCGCCACCTACGCCGAGATCTGCGCGGAGATGAAGGCGCAGAGCGAAGGAGCGCTGAAGGGCATCCTGGGCTACACGGAAGACAAGGTGGTCGCCACCGATTTCCGCGGCGACGCCCGCACCAGTGTCTTCGACGCCGAGGCCGGCATCGCCCTGGACGACACCTTCGTCAAGCTGGTCAGCTGGTACGACAACGAATGGGGCTACTCGAACAAGTGCCTCGAGATGGTCAAGGTGATGGCCGGCAAGTAAGCCCGCGCCGTTCGCCGCCATGGAAAAGCCCCGCCTTGAGCGGGGCTTTTTCGTCCTTCACTCGCCGATGGCGGAGCGGATCAGCAGCTTGAGCTTGTCGGGCACGCCGTCCCACTTGCTGGCGTCGGGCAGCGCCGGCTTCTTCACCGCCAGCACCGGCCACTGCGTCGCCAGTTCCGCGTTGATGGCGAGGAAGGGCTCCTGCCCCGCCGGCACGTCGTCCTCGGCATAGATCGCGCCGACCGGGCATTCGTCCACGCACAGGGTGCAGTCGATGCAGCTTTCCGGATCGATGACGAGGAAGTTCGGGCCTTCGTGGAAGCAGTCGACCGGGCACACCTCCACGCAGTCGGTGTGCTTGCAGTTGATGCAGTTCTCGGTGACGACGTGGGTCATGGGCGCGACGCGGGTCTTCCAGTCTGCCGTGGGCGGCGCCGGCCGGGCCATGACCCAGGTCAAGGCGGGACTGCCGCGCGGGGGGATAATCGTCGCCGCCCGCAATGCCGCGCCGCCAGGAGTCCCGCCCGCCATGCCGCATCCGGCCGCAGCCCCCGCCCCGGAAGAGGCGATCCCCGCGTTCGCACAGATCGAGGCACTGGTGGATCGCTTCTATGACCGCATCCAGGTGCACCCCGAACTCGGCCCGGTGTTCAATGCCGCGGTCCACGACTGGCCCGAGCACAAGCGCCTGCTGACCTCGTTCTGGGCGTCGGTGATCCTGCGCGCCGGCAGCTATCGCGGCAATCCGATGGCGGCGCACCACGGCCACCCGATCACCACCGCGCACTTCGTGCAGTGGCTGGCGCTATGGCGGGAAACCGCCGATGCGCTGCTGGCCCCTGCGCAGGCGGAACTGGTGCACGAGTACGCCAGCCGCATCGGGCGCAGCCTGCGCTACGGCCTGGGATTGCCGGAGCCAGGCGATGGCCGGATCCCGCTCGGACCGCGGCCGCCCTTGCCGCGCGGCGGCTGAGCGCGGATGCGCAGTGGGATCAGGCGTAGAACATCAGCTTCGCCAGCACCACGATCCCGACCATCAGGGTCAGCACCACGCGGTGGGTATGCCGGAACCGGCAGGGGTCCATGGTGCCATTTCGTCCGGCGCGCACCGCGCCGATGAAGACCACCAGCACCCCGAATGCGAGCAGCGCCTTTAATGCCAGCAGCCAGCCCCATCCGAACCGCGGCTGGAGGCAGGAAAAACCGTTGCAGCGGATGTGGAAGAGGGCGAAGCCGCTGAGGAACAGCAAGCCAACGAAGCCCGGCATCAGGCGGCGCGCGCGCGCCATCACCGCCTGCTCGATCCGCTCCATCAGCGCGTGGTCGAAGTTGCGGTGGAGCGACTCCAGCACCAGCACCTCGAAGCACACCGCGCCCACGAACACGATCGCGCAGGACAGGTGCAGCAGCAGGATCAGCGGATACCACGATGCCATGGCGCGAACTTACGCCGTGCACGCCGGACAGTCCGTGATCCGGGTCAAGACGACGACGCGCCGGGTGCGGATGCTGTGGTAGAAAGCGGAGGATGAGCGAGACCCCGCCGCCCCCGGCCTGGAGCCTGCGCAAACGTCTGGCCAGAGGACTGGTGCTGACCGCTATGCTGCCGATGGTGCTGTTCGCAGCAATCCTGCTGGTGAGCGAGTGGCAGCGCAACCGCGACGAGCTGATGCGGCGGCTGGATGCGAACGCGACCCTCAATGCCGCGGTGGTCGACGACTTCCTCGACAGTCAGCTGGCCGGTGTGCGCCTGCTGGCCAACCAGATGAGCGACGATCCCGCTCGGCGCGGTGAGGAGCTCGGGCGGTTGCTGGACATCTATCCCTCGATGCTGCGCGTGCATCTGGTGGATGCCCGCGGGGATGTTGTGGCCGTTCGCGATGCGCGCGGCCGCGCCCTGCCGCCGCTGCCCGGGCTGGTGGCTGGGGAAGTCTGGTTCCAGTCCATGCGCAGCGGATCGGGCGCTGCCGTCTCCGGCGTCTATCGGCGCAGCGCCTACGGCACGGAGGAGGTGGTCGGCGTCGCCGCGCCGCTCCTGCGTGACGGTCGCTTTGCCGGTGCCCTGCAGGCGGAGATTCCGGTGCAGACCTTCACCCGCCTGACGGCGGAAAGCCTGGGCCGCCGTGGATTGGCGATGCTCCTGCTGGATGCCGACAACCGGGTTGTGCATGCGGGCCCGGAGCTGCGTTGGACCCCCCGGGCCGAGGCGGGGGCCGATGGCCTGGCGCTGCAACGCAATGCCATCACGCCGGGACGCGGAGCGCGGATCCTGCGCATGGATGGTTTGCTGCGCGACGGCGGCACCGCTTATGTCGAGGCGGTGGCCATGCGCAATGGCTGGACCCTGGTCCTGGTGGCCTCGCGCAGCCACCTGCTGGTGCCGCTGCTGCCGCGCCTGCTGTTGCTTGCGGCGCTGCTGGCGGTGAGTGTTGCAGGCGTGGCCTGGGCGCTGTGGCTGCAGCGCCGCCTGCTGGGCCGGAGCATCGGCTACCTGCTGGGCAGTCTGCGCGGGTATGCGCTGGGCGGCAGGATGGTGTCGGACCGGAACGACGCCATCCCGGAAGAGCTGCGGCCGCTGGCCGACGGCATCGGCGAGCTGGGCGCGCGCATGAACGCGGCGTTCGACGATCTGCAGACGGCGTTGGAGGAGCGCGAGCACGAGATCGCCGCGCGCACCGCTTCGCTGCGCGAAGCGGTCTCCGAGCTCGACCGCCTCAGCCGCACCGACGCGATGACCGGCTGCCTCAACTACCGCGGGTTCACCGAGACCGGCGAGCGGCTGTTCAGCGAGGCGCGTGCAAGCGGCCGTTCGCTGTCCGTGCTCGCGCTCGATATCGACCATTTCAAGCGCTACAACGACCTCTACGGCCATGCCGAGGGCGACGGTGCGTTGCGCCGCTTTGCCGGCGCGGTGCGCAGCGCGCTGCTGCATGCCGATGACGTGCTGGCGCGTCCGGGTGGCGAGGAGTTCACCGTGTTCCTGCCGGCCACCGACCACGCGCAGGCGCTGCAGGTGGGGGCGCGCGTCTGCCAGCGGGTGCGTGATGCCGACATCGCGCACCTGGGTTCGCCCAAGGGGCGGCTGACCGTCAGCGTCGGAGTGGCGACGCTGCAGCCGGGCGACGCCGACCTGGAGGATGTCCTGCGCCGCGCCGACGCCGCGCTGTATCGGGTCAAGGCGGCGGGGCGCGACGGCGTGGGCGCCTGAGCGCACGCCCCGCTGACGCGGTGCGTGTGGCGGGCCGCCGTCGCCGGTATCCTGCCGGCGGGGCCAGCGGCATTGGCAAGGGATGGGGACAGGCATGGAAGGTCTGATCGGGTTGCTCGTGCTCGCGATCCTGGCGGTGCCGGTGTTGTTGGTCGTGGCGCTGGTCTCGGTGTCCGGGCTCAAGCGCCGCGTCGCCGACCTGGAAGCGGAAGTGGCGCAGCTGCACCGGCGGGCAACGGCACCGCCGGGGCAAGCCCCCGCCGCCCCCGCATCGGGCGACTGGATGCAGCGATCCGCACCGCCGCCGGAATCGCCACCTGCCGCGCAGGCGCAGCAGCCAGCGCCCGCCGTCGTCATGCCCGCGCCTGCGGTGGCCGATGCGCCCGCGTCGCCACCGGCTGCGCCTGCGATAACGGCGCGCCCGCTCGAAGCCACTGCGGCGTCGCCATCGCCGGGCCACGCGCGGCCTTCGCGCGCCGTCCCGCCTGCGCCGGCGCGCCCGGACTTCGTCACCGTCAGCATTCGTGCAGTGAAGCGCTGGTTCAGCGTCGGCAACGTGCCGGTGAAGATCGGCATGCTGGTGCTGCTGGCCGGCGTGGCGGCGCTGCTGAAATACGCCGCCGACCAGGGCTGGATGGTGATGCCGCCGGAATTCAAGCTCGCCGCCGTCGCGGCGGCGGCGCTGGGGGCGCTGGTGTTCGCCTGGCGCAAGCGAGAGAGCAATCGTGCGTTCGCGCTCAGCCTGCAGGGGGGCGCCATCGGGGTGTTGCTGCTGGTGGTATTCGCCGCGTTCAAGGGCTTCGGCCTGCTGCCTGCGGGGGCGGCGTTCGCGTTGAGCGTGATCCTGGTGGCCGGCGCAGGTGCGCTGGCGGTGCTGCAGGATGCCAGGGCGCTGGCGGTGTTCGCGCTGCTGGCCGGATTCCTGGCGCCGATCTGGTTGTCCACCGGCGGCGGCAACCACGTGGCGTTGTTCTCCTACTACGCGATCGTCAACGCGGCGATCGTCGGGATCGCCTGGTATCGCGCCTGGCGGGTGCTCAACCTGCTCGGCTTCGCCTTCACCTTCGGCATCGGCACGGTCTGGGGCGTGCTGGACTATGCGCCGCACAAGTACGCCAGCACCCAGCCGTTCCTGCTGCTGTTCTTCCTGTTCTACCTGGCGATCCCGCTGCTGTTCGCACGGCGCCGTCCGCCCGGCCGCCGCGACCTGATCGATGGCTGCCTGCTGTTCGGCGCGCCGCTGGTGGCGTTCTCGCTGCAGGCAGGGCTGATGGCGGGCAGGCCGATGGCGCTGGCGTTCTGCGCGCTGGGCGTGGGCGCGCTGTACATGGCACTGGCGTGGTGGCTGCGGCAGCGCCGCGGCTTCGACCTGCTGCTGCAGGCCTATGCGATGCTGGCGGTCGGTTTCGCCACGCTGGCGGTGCCGCTGGCGCTGTCGGCGCAGGCCACCGCCAGCGTGTTCGCGCTGGAAGGCGCCGCACTGGCGTGGCTGGGGCTGCGCCAGCAACGTCGGCTGCCGCAGTTCGCCGGTGCCGGGTTGCAGCTGGCGGCTGCGGCCGCCTTCGCCATCGCCCGCGCCAACGGCGTGGACGCCGGCACGATGGTGTTCAACGGCAACTTCATGAGCGCGCTGCTGATCGCACTCGCCGGATTTGCCAGTGCCCGTGCCTACCGCCAGGCGGGCCACGACACCCCGGCGCTGGCCTACTACGGCTGGGGCCTGGCCTGGTGGCTGCTCAACGGCATCCACGAAATCGATGCCTGGCTGCTGCATCGCTCCGTGCCCGATGCGCTGCTGGCGTTCGTCGCGCTGACCGGCTGGCTGGCGGCGGAAGTGCATCGCCGCCGCCCGGCGGGTGCGCTGGCGGTCACCGCGCTGGCCGCCCTCGTCGCGGCGGCGCCGCTGGCGCTGTGGCAAAGCGCGACGCACGCGCAGCCGTTCGCCGGCCACGGCCTGTGGGCATGGTTGGCGTTCGCGCTGCTGGGCGTGCGCAGCCTCTTGTGCCTGCGCGACAGCGGTCATCGCGCCGCGGCGGCCGCGCAGTTCGCCTGGTGGCTGGTGTGGGCGTTGGCGGCCAGCCTCCTGTTGGACTGGCTGGGTGGGCGCACCGCAGGGCTGGCCGATGGGTGGCGACAGGCGCTGGTGGTCATGCCGTGGCTGGCGCTGGCGACAGCGGCGCTGTATCGCTGGCGCTGGCTGTCGATGCCGCTGGGCGAACGCTTCGATGGCTGGCGCGAGCGGCTGCTGGCGGTGGTGTTCGCGGTGCTGGGCCTGTGGTGGGTCGCCGCGCTGTTCCGGGTCGGCGGCGCCGCGCCGTTGCCATGGGTGCCGCTGCTCAACCCGCTGGAGCTGGCGCAGCTGGCCGCGCTGGTGCTGGCGCTGCGCTGGCAGCTGGGCGATGCGCGCCGGCCGCAGCCGGCGCTGGGCATCCTGTTCGCGCTGCTGGGCTTTGCCTGGCTGACCGCGCTGGTGCTGCGCGCCGTGCATCACTGGGGCGACGCGCCGTGGTCGGACGCGCTGCTCTCCACCAGTCTGGCGCAGACCAGCCTGACCGTGGCGTGGAGCGTGTTGGGCATGCTCGGCTGGGTGGCCGGGTCGAAGCGCGGCCAGCGCACGCTGTGGCTGGCCGGCGCGGCGCTGATGGGTGTGGTGCTGGTCAAGCTGGTGGTTGTGGATCGCCAGCACCTTGGCAATCTGCTCGGCATCGGCTCGTTCATCGCCTACGGCCTGCTGTGCACGGTGGTGGGGTATTTCGCGCCGGCGCCGCCGAGGCGCGCCGGCGATGAGGGGATGGAGGTGTCCGCATGAAGAACATCCGCATGCACCGCTGGCTGTGGTTGCTGGCCCTGCCCATGGCCGCACTCGCGGCGATCGCCGACGACTACGCCGGTCGCTGGCCACTGACGCTGGAGCGGACCGACGGCGGCGCCTACCGGGTGGTGCTGGACCGCGGGGTGTACCGGCAGCTGCAGTCGCCGGCGTTGCGAGACCTGGTGGTGGTCAACGCGGATGGCGCAGCCGTCGCGACGGCCGTGTTTCCGCCCGACGCACCGTTGGCGCAGGCGGGCGGCAGCGTCGCGCTGCCGTGGTTCCCGCTGCCCGGCGATGCCGGCGCGACCGGGCTCGACGTCGCCGCGATCAGCGAGGTCACCAGCGACGGCAGCCTGCGCCGGGTCGAGCTGCGCGGCGCCAATCCCGCTGCGGCCGGCGACAGCGGTTTCGTCGTCGACGCCAGCCACCTGCGCGAACCGGTGGTCGCCCTGCGCTTTGCCTGGTCGGAGGCGCAGGCCTTCGATCGCGGCTACCGCGTCAGCGTCTCTGACGACCTGCGGCAGTGGCGCGAGGTCGAGCCGGATGGCCGGCTGGTGCAGCTGCGCAACGGCGACCGCCGGGTGGTGGAAGACCGCATCGCCCTGCCGGGCGTGCGCGCGAAGTACCTGCGCCTGTTGCCGAATACGCGCCAGCAGGGGCCTCTGGCTTTGACCGGCGTGCGCGCAGAACTGGCGGGGCAGGTCGCCGCCCCGGCGCTGCAGTGGGAAGCGCTGCAGGGACGCCGGGTCGAAGGCCGCGACGGCGTGCATTTCGAATACGCGCTGGCCGGGCGCTTCCCGATCGAGGCTGCCGACGTGGTGGCGGCCGGCAACAGCACCCGCGGATGGCTGCTGCAAAGCCGGGGCGGCGACGATGCCGCGTGGCAGGCCGCGGCCGCGCCATGGGTGGCCTACCGGCTGGACGGCAGCGAAGGCTCCACGCGCTCGCCGCCGCAACCGTTGGATCGGCTGGTGCGCGACCGCCAGTGGCGGCTGCTGGCACGCAGCGACGGCGCGCAGGAAGCGCCGGTGCTGCGGTTGGGCTACCGCCCGGAAGTGGTGCTGTTCCTCGCTGAAGGCCGGCCGCCCTTCGCGCTGCTGGCGGGAAGCGCGCGCGCCATGCGTCCGGCCACGCCGTTGCCGCAGCTGATCGACACGCTGCGCGTCGCGCGCGGCAGGGACTGGCAACCGGCGGTGGCGACCCTGGGCCCGCGCGAGGAGCTGGCCGGTGCCGCCGCGTTGCAGCCGGGAAGCGCCGTCGACTGGCGCCGCTGGCTGCTGTGGGGCCTGCTGCTGGGCGGCGCCCTGCTGGTGGCCGGATTTGCCGCCAGCCTGCTGCGCAAGCGGCCTCCTGCCGGGTGATGCGACGCGCGCTGGCGTCGCGCGCCGGTTTGCCGCGCCCGCGTGGGGGCCGGACAATAGGCGCAACTCTCCACGGGAACACCGCACCATGTCCATCGTCCGCATGACCGACCTCGACCTTGCCGGCAAGCGCGTGCTGATCCGGCAGGACCTCAACGTGCCGATCGACGAGGCCGGCCACATCACCTCGGAGCAGCGCATCCTGGCCTCGCTGCCCACCCTGCGCCTGGCGCTGGAGAAGGGCGCGGCGGTGATGGTGACCTCGCACCTCGGCCGGCCGAAGGAAGGCGTGTGGAGCGGCGCCGATTCGCTGGCGCCGGTGGCCGCGCGCCTGTCCGGACTGCTGGGCCGTGAAGTGCCGCTGGTGAAGGACTGGACGGACGGCGTGGACGTGGCGCCGGGCCAGCTGGTGCTGCTGGAGAACTGCCGCATGAACGTCGGCGAGAAGGCCGACGACGAGGCGCTGTCCAAGAAGTACGCCGCGCTGTGCGACGTGTTCGTGATGGACGCCTTCGGCACCGCGCACCGCGCGCAGGCCTCCACCCACGGCGTTATCCGCTTCGCCCCGGTCGCCTGCGGCGGCCCGCTGCTGATGGCCGAGCTCGACGCGCTGGACAAGGCCCTGGCCAACCCGGCCCGCCCGCTGCTGGCCATCGTCGCCGGCAGCAAGGTGTCCACCAAGCTGGAACTGTTGGGCAGCCTGGTCGGCAAGGTCGACCAGCTGATCGTCGGCGGCGGCATCGCGAATACCTTCATCGCAGCAATGGGCCACGGCGTCGGCAAGTCGCTGGTGGAGCCGGACCTGCTGGATACCGCGAAGAAGATCATGGCCGACGCGCATGCGCGCGGCGCCGACATCCCGCTGCCGGTGGACGTGGTGGTGGCGCCTGCGTTCGCCGCCGACGCGCCGGCCACGGTCAAGCCGGTGGATGCGGTGGGCGCGGGCGACATGATCCTCGACATCGGCCCGGCCACCGCCGCGCGCTACGCGGAACTCATCGCCAAGGCCGGCACCGTGGTCTGGAACGGCCCGGTCGGCGTGTTCGAGTTCGACGCCTTCGCGGCCGGCACCGAAGCGGTGGCGCGCGCGATCGCGGCGTCGCCGGCATTCTCCATCGCCGGCGGCGGCGACACCCTGGCGGCGGTGGACAAGTTCGGCATCGCCGATCAGGTGTCCTACATCTCCACCGGTGGCGGGGCGTTCCTCGAGTTTCTCGAAGGCAAGACCCTGCCGGCGGTGGCGGCGCTGGAAGCGCGCGCGGGCTGAAGTCGATTGCAGCGATGTGGCGAGGCTTGCGCGCCGCATCGCTGTGGTAGCGTTGACGGTCATCCACTGACAGCGATGTCATCGCCTTCATGACCGCCGCAACCACGCAGGAACAGCGTCGCCACACCCGCATCGTCGCCACCCTCGGCCCCGCCACCGATTCGCCCGGGGTGCTGGAGGCGATCCTGCGCGCCGGCGTGGACGTGGTCCGGTTGAATTTCTCGCATGGCGATCCGTCCGCGCAGGTGGCGCGCGGCGAAGCGGTGCGCGAAATGGCGGCGCGGATCGGCCGCGAGGTCGGCATCCTGGCCGACCTGCCGGGGCCGAAGATCCGCGTCGAAACCTTCGCCGAGGGCAAGGTCTCGCTGAAGGCCGGCCAGCGCTTCGACCTGGTGGCCAGCCTCGACGCGCCGCCCGGCGATGCCAGCCAGGTCGGCGTCAGTTACCTGGAACTGCCCGGCGACGTGGCGCCTGGCGACGTGCTGCTGCTGGACGACGGCATCGTGCAGCTGCAGGTGGTCGCGGTGGAGGGCGAGCGCATCGCCACCACCGTCCTCAACGATTGCGTGCTGTCCAACCGCAAGGGCCTGAACAAGCAGGGTGGCGGGCTGTCGCTGGGCGCGATCACCGAGCGCGACCGCGAGCTGATCGCCATCGCCGCCGGCATGCAGGTGGACTTCATCGCTGTCTCGTTCTGCCGCAGCGCCGACGACATGCACGAGGCGCGGCGGGTGGCGCGCGCGCACGGCAGCAAGGCCGCGCTGGTGGCCAAGATCGAGCGCACCGAGGCCATCGAGAACCTGGCCGAGATCGTCGATGCCAGCGACGTGGTGATGGTGGCGCGCGGCGACCTCGGCGTGGAGATCGGCGACGCCGAGCTGCCCGGCCTGCAGAAGAAGATCATCCGCGAGGCGGTGGCGCGCGAGAAGGTGGTGATCACCGCCACCCAGATGCTGCAATCGATGGTGGACAGCCCGATGCCCACCCGCGCCGAGGTGCTGGACGTCGCCAATGCGGTGATCGACGGCACCGACGCGGTGATGCTGTCGCAGGAGTCCGCCGCCGGCAATTGGCCGGTGCGCGCGGTGGAGACGATGGCGCGGATCTGCCTGGGCGCTGAGCGCCAGTTCGCGGTCGACATCGATTTCGAGAAGGCGCCCCGCGGGCTGGAGCGCGCCGATCAGGCCATCGCGATGGCCACCATGTTCCTGTCCGAGCACATCGGCGTGCGCGCGGTGGTGGCGATGACCGAATCCGGCGGCACCGCGCGCTACCTGTCGCGGTTCCGCTCCTCGGTACCGGTCTACGCGTTTTCCCACCACGCCAACGCGCGCCGGCGGATGGCGATGATGCGCGACGTATTCCCCATGCACTACGACAGCCGCGGCCAGACCCCGCGCGAAGCCGCGCGCGGCAGCATCCGCCTGCTGGTGGAGGCGGGCCTGCTCGGTGCCGGCGACCGGGTGATCTTCACCAGTGGCGAGCACATGGAAACCAAGGGCGCCACCAACACCCTGCGCCTGCTGGAGATCGGCCCGGACGGGCGCGCCACCGGGTTGGGGGAGCTGTAGCTCGCCCCATTCATGGACGCGCGCCGACGTCGTCGCATACTCCCCCGAAAATATGGCGTGATGCGATTCGCGCAAATTGGGGGGGGGAGATGACGGCGATGGGCTGGGTCTGGAAATTTCTGGTGATTTCCATCGTGCTCTCGATCTCTCTGCGCGCGGGCGCACAGGAGGTCGAGTACAGGGTTGCGAATGAGGGGCGGATCTCGTCCTGGTGGCGACTGGCGGAGGGTGTCGATGTCGCAGGACCTGGGTATCCCGAGAAGTCGTTGTCGGCACGCCCGGATGTTTGCCTGGCTCTGGGCTATGTCATACAGCGGGATGGAACGATCGCTGATCCCGTCATCGTCAAGCGCTGGAGCAGCGCCGCTGCGTTGGACAATGCCGCGTGGGAGGATTTCGGTCGGTCCGCGGCCGGAGAGCTCCAGCGGTGGCGCTTCGTTCCCGTGCAGGGGGCGGTCGCGAGGCCCACTTTCACGGTTGCAACTTTCTATTTTTCCGGCGGTGAAGCCGGCGTGGACGACCTGAAGCAGCATTGCCGCATCGACGATGTGCATGACGCACTGGTCGATGTTCGGCAGGCGGCGTACGACCGCGGGAGCCTGAACCGGGAGTGGCTGGATCGTGCGTATCGTGAGACCCTGCGTCGGGAGATCCGCGCCAACCAGGCGAACCGCTGCCGGCTGAGCCACAGCATGGCCGAAGGCTGCTTCGATTGAGTCGTAGCGAACACACACCTGTCCGAGGAAGGAACATGTCGACCAAAGCCATCGTGTTTGCAGCAGGGCTGCTGTCCCTTGTGGCGGCAGCGAGCGCGGGTGCGCAGAGCGTGCGCGTGGTGAACGAGGGCGGCATCCGCGACGAGTGGACGCTGTCGCCGGGTGCCAAGCTTGCGGCTCCGGGTTACCCCGGTGCATTCGCCGAACGGGGCGACAATGTCTGCCTGGCGGTGGGGTACCGCATCAATCCGGACGGCTCCACCAGCGACTTCTCGCTCTTGAAGTCCTGGTCCAGCAGCACGGGCGAATCGGAGCCGGCAGAGGGGTTCTGGGATGCGTTTGCGCAGGCATCGGTCGCTGCCTTGCAGCAGTGGAAGTTCACGCCGAAGCCGGAAATCACGACGTCCCGCGCGGTTGATACCGTTGCGACGATGACCTTCATGGGCAAGCAGGCCGAGGATCCGGCGGGTTTGCGCGCCAAGTGCGGCATCAAGGATCTCGCCTCCTTCCTGGAGCAGGTGAAGTCCGACATGGCGAAGCGCGGGGACATGAATCGGCATCAGCTGAAGAACACCTACAGGCAGCAGACGCGGTCTGAAATGATCCGTACCCCCCGCGGCTGAGCGCCTGCGTTAGCGGTCATCGCCCGGCGCCAGCGGATCCTGAGCGTCTTTCTCCGGCCGGGCCTTGCAACGTGGGCTCCGTGCGCGGGTCTTGGCTGCGGCGGGGCTGCTGGCCGGCCGGCTATAATGCGCGGATTCCCTCCGCCAGCCGAGCCGCACGCCATGAGCATCGAACAACTCGCCGAAACCGCCCGCGCCATGGTGGCCCCGGGCAAGGGCATCATCGCGATCGATGAGTCCTCCAGCACCTGCAAGAAGCGCTTCGACGGCGTCGGCATCGCCTGCACCGAAGAGAACCGCCGCGCCTACCGCGAGCTGCTGCTGACCGCGCCGAACGCCAACCAGTACCTGTCCGGCGCGATCCTGTTCGACGAGACCATCCGCCAGTCCACCAGGGACGGCGTGCCGTTCGCCAAGTACATGATGGACAACGGCATGATCCCCGGTATCAAGGTGGACAAGGGCACCCATCCGCTGGCCGGCTTCCCCGGCGAGCTGGTCACCGAGGGCCTGGACGGCCTGCGTGAGCGCCTGGCCGAGTACTACAAGCTCGGTGCGCGCTTCGCCAAGTGGCGCGCGGTCATCACCATCGGGGAGGACATGCCGTCCGGCACCTGCATCGAAGCCAACGCGCATGCGCTGGCCCGCTACGCCGCGCTGTGCCAGGAGCAGGGCCTGGTGCCGATGGTGGAGCCGGAGGTGCTGATGGACGGCGACCACGACATCGAGACCTGCTACGAGGTCACCGAGGTCACCCTGCGCGCGCTGTTCGACGCGCTGTACAACCAGAACGTGATGCTGGAAGGCACCATCCTGAAGGCGTCGATGGTCGTGCCGGGCAAGAACTGCGCGGAGCAGGCCAGCGTCGAGGAAGTGGCCGAGTCCACCCTGATGTGCCTGAAGTCGGCGGTGCCGGCGATCCTGCCGGGCATCGTGTTCCTGTCCGGCGGCCAGAGCGACGAGGACGCCACCGCGCACCTCGACGCGATGAACCGGATGGGCCCGAACCCGTGGCCGCTGTCGTTCTCCTACGGCCGCGCCATGCAGCAGGCCGCACTGAAGCTGTGGGCGCAGGACATGCAGGGCAATTACGCCAAGGCCCAGCAGACCGTGTTCGAGCGCGCCAAGGCCAACGGCCTGGCGGCGCTGGGGCAGTGGGGTGAGTGACCGCGTTTAGCCGTTGCCTTCCGGCAACGGCTGCGGGAGCGAACGCCCGTACAGGGATGCAAGGGCCGGGGCGACCGAAGGTTTCGATGTCCCGCCATGGAAGGCAGCAAGGAAGTCCTCGAAGGTGGCCATCGAAGTGAACCAGAACGCCGGCCCTGTGCCGGCGTTCGCATTTTTTGTCCGCCGCCGGGCGGGGCGACGTAGACTTCCGCCACGGACACGAGGAACAGGCATGGCCGGCGGACATCTGGTGCAGAGGGTGAGGAGCGCGCTGGCACAGGGCGATCAGGCCGGTGCCATCGCGCTGCTGCGTGGTGCAGGTCTTCCCGCGATCAGGCAGGCAATCGGCGAACTGCGCGCCCTGCCCGCGGAAGAGCAGCGGGCGATCAAACTGCTGCTGGGGCAGGCGGCGCGGCAGGCGGCGGCCGGTGCCGCCGACGTGGCGGAGGAGGCGAAGCGCATCCCCAGGCTTGCGCTGCGCGATCACCCCCGCACCCCCACCGTGGAAATGGGCGAGCGGCCCGGCAGCCTGCGCTGGGTGATGATCGTGCTGGGGTTGCTGGCGCTTGCCGCGTGGCTCGCCTTCGGCGGCTTCTGAAGCCGCGGCCGGCAACGCAGCAGCGCGGGTCCGGTTGACAGCCGCCCGCCCAGCCGATGGCACAGGAGCCGCGTCAACGGCAAAGGCTAGAATCGCGAGCCCCCCGCCCGAGCCGCGCCATGCCGCTGATCCGCCGCTATTCCCTGCTGTTCGCCGCATCCACTGCGCTTGCCCTTTCCGCCTGCGGCAAGCAGGGCGGACCCGCCGCGGGTGGTCCTGGCGGCGGCCGCGGCAACCAGCCGGTGCCGGTGGAAGTGGCAGTAGTGCGCGAACAGGACTGGAACGATGCCCTGCGCGCGCTGGGCACGGTGAAGGCGCACGAGGCCGTCACGGTGACCGCCAAGGTCAGCGAAACCGTGCAGCAGGTGCATTTCGAAAGCGGCCAGGAGGTCGCGCGCGGCGCCGCGCTGGTGACCCTGAGCGGCCAGCAGCAGCAGGCGCTGCTGGCTTCGGCGGAAGCACAGCTGCGGGAAGCCGAGCAGCAGTTCCAGCGCCAGCAGCAGCTGGTCGGCCAGCAGCTGGTGGCGCGCTCGGCGTTCGACACCGCCCGCACCGCCCGCGATGCCGCCCGCGCGCAGGCCGCGCAGATCCGCGCCAACCTCTCCGACCGGGTCATCCGCGCGCCGTTCGCCGGCGTGCTGGGCATCCGCCAGGTCAGCCCCGGCGCGCTGGTGACACCGGGCACGGTGATCGCCACGCTCGATGCCATCGACCGGGTGTACGTGGACTTCCCCGTGCCGGAAACCGAACTGGCCGGGGTTGCGCCCGGGCAGGCGTTGATCGGCCGTGCCGGTGCCTACCCCGGCCGCAGCTTCGATGGCAGCGTCGCCACCGTGTCCGCGCGGCTGGATGCGGGCACCCGCGCCGCCACCGTGCGCGGTGATTTCCCCAACCCCGAGCGCCTGCTCAAGCCGGGCATGCTGATCGACGTGGCGCTAGTGCGCGGCACCCGCCCGGCCATCGTGGTGCCGGAGCTGGCGGTGCAGCAGATCGGCAGCGAAACCTTCGTCTGGCGGGTGAAGGACGACGGCAGCGTGGAGAAGGCCGATGTGACGGTGGGCGGCCGCATCCCTGGCAAGGTGATGCTGAAGGACGGCATCCGCGCGGGCGAACAGATCGTGGTCGAGGGCACCGGCAAATTGCAGCCCGGCGCGAAGGTGGCGCCGGCCGGCGCTGCAGCCGCAGCCGACGGCGCGAAGAAGTAAGCCATGAAGCTGTCCGATCTTTCGATCAAGCGGCCGGTGCTGGCCGTGGTGATGAGCCTGCTGCTGATCGTGCTGGGCACGATGTCGTTCCTGCGCCTGACCCTGCGCGAACTGCCGGCGATCGACCCGCCCATCGTCTCGGTGCAGGTGAACTACCCCGGCGCCTCGGCGGGCGTGGTCGAAACCCGCATCACCAAGCCGCTGGAAGACGCGCTGGCCGGCATCGAGGGCATCAACACCATCGATTCCAACAGCCAGAACGGCAGCTCGCGGATCAGCATCGAGTTCTACGCCAGCCGCGACATCGAGGCCGCCGCCAACGACGTGCGCAACGCGGTCAGCCGGGTGGCCGACCGCATGCCGGAGGAGGCGGACCCGCCGGAGATCAGCAAGGTCGAGGCCGATTCCGACGCCATCCTGTGGCTCAACCTGCGGTCCAGCACGATGGACCAGATGCAGATGTCGGACTACGCCCAGCGCTACCTGGTCGACCGCTTCTCCAGCCTGCAGGGCGTGGCGCGCGTGTTCCTGGGCGGCAGCCAGCGCTACGCGATGCGGATCTGGCTGGACGGCAATGCGCTGGCCGCGCGCGGGCTGACCCCGGCCGATGTGGAAAGCGCGCTGCGCGCCGAGAACGTGGAGCTGGGGGCGGGCCGGCTGGAATCCAGCCAGCGCGATTTCATCCTGCGGGTGGCGCGCGACTACACCACCCCGGAGGCGTTCGCGCAGATGCCGCTGGGCAAGGGCAGCGACGGCTACGTGGTGAAGCTGGGCGACGTGGCGCGGGTGGCGCTGGAGTCCACCGAGCGGCGCGCCTACTACCACAGCAACGGCGAGCCGGCGATGGGCATCGGCATCGTCAAGACCTCCACCGCCAACAGCCTGGAAGTGGCGGAGGCGGCCAAGGCCGAAGCCGAGCGCATTCGTCCGACGCTGCCCAAGGGCACCGACATCTACGTGGCCTACGACAGCACCACCTTCATTTCCGCGGCGGTGGAGCGGGTATACGAGACGCTGGTGGAAGCGGTGGTGCTGGTGCTGATCGTGATCTGGCTGTTCCTCGGCAGCGCGCGCGCGGCGCTGATCCCGGCGGTGACGGTGCCGGTGTGCGTGATCGCCTCGTTCATCGCGCTGTACGCCTTCGGCTTCTCGATCAACCTGCTGACCCTGCTGGCGCTGGTGCTGTGCATCGGCCTGGTGGTGGACGATGCGATCGTGGTGGTGGAGAACATCCAGCGCCGCGTTGATCTGGGCGAGCCGGCGCTGGTGGCCGCGCGCCGTGGGACGAAGCAGGTCGCGTTCGCGGTGCTGGCCACCACCGCGGTGCTGGTGGCGGTGTTCCTGCCGGTCGGTTTCCTGCAGGGCAATACCGGCCGCCTGTTCCGCGAGCTGTCGGTGGCGCTGGCGGCGGCGGTCGCCATCTCCGCCTTCGTCGCGCTGACCCTGACCCCGATGATGGCCAGCAAGCTGCTGCGCCCGCACACCGGCGCGCAGGCGGTGCACGGCAACCGCGCCAGCGAATGGCTCAACACGCGTTTCCAGCGCCTGGCCGGCGGCTACCGGCGCGTGCTGGACCGGCACATCCACCGGGTCTGGCTGTTCGGCGGGCTGATGGCGGCGGCCGTGGTGGCGCTGGTGCTGCTGTTCAAGCTGCTGCCCAGCGAACTGGCGCCGGGCGAGGACCGCGGCTCGTTCCAGCTGATGATGGAAGGCCCTGAGGGCGCCGGCTTCGACTACACCGTGGCGCAGCTGAAGCAGGTAGAGGCGATCCTTCTGAAGGAAACCGGCCCCGACCAGCCGATCCTGCGGGCCAATCCGCGCGTGCCCGGCGGCTGGGGTGCCAGCGAGGAGATGCACACCGGCCGCGCGATGATCTTCCTGCAGCCGTGGGATCGGCGTGAGAAGAGCACGGTGGAGCTGGCCGGCGAGCTGGAGAAGAAGTTCTCCGGGCTGACCGGCGTGCGCGTGCGCACCATGGCCGGCGGCGGCCTGGTACGCACCCGCGGCCAGCCGTTCCAGCTGGTGCTCGGTGGCCCGGATTACAAGGAACTCGCGCAGTGGCGCGACATCATGCTGGCGAAGATGGCCGACAACCCCGGCTTCGTCGGCCCGGATTCGGATTACAAGGAAACCCGCCCGCAGATGCGGGTGGTGATCGACCGCGCGCGCGCCGCCGACCTCGGCGTGTCGGCCACCGACATCGGCCGCGCGCTGGAGACGATGATGGGCGGCCGCCGCGTCACCACCTTCGTCGACAACGGCGAGGAATACGACGTCAAGCTGCAGGCCGACCGCGACGGCCGCGATTCGGTGGCGGCGCTGGATGCGCTGCAGGTGCGCGGTCGCCACGGCATGCTGGTGCCGCTGTCCAACCTGGTCACCCTGCGCGAAGTGGCCGAACCGGGCACGCTCAACCGCTTCAACCGCCTGCGCTCGATCACGCTCAGCGCACGGCTGGCCCCCGGCTATCCGCTGGGCGAGGCGGTGGCCTGGGCGGAACAGACCGCGCGCGCGTCGCTGCCGGACTACGCGCAGATCAGCTGGAAGGGCGAGTCGCGCGAATTGCAGCAGTCCGGTGGCGAGGTGCTGGTGACCTTCGCGCTGGCGCTGCTGATCGTGTACCTGGCGCTGGCCGCGCAGTTCGAGAGCTTCCTGCACCCGCTGGTGATCATGCTCACGGTGCCGCTGGGCGTGCTCGGTGCGCTGCTGGGACTGTGGATCACCGGCGGCACGGTCAACCTGTTCTCGCAGATCGGCATCGTGATGCTGGTCGGCCTGGCGGCGAAGAACGGCATCCTGATCGTGGAGTTCGCCAACCAGCTGCGCGACGAGGGCCGCGCCATCCACGACGCCATCGTCGAGGCCGCCGCGGTGCGCCTGCGGCCGATCCTGATGACCTCCATCGCCACCGTGATGGGCGCGGTGCCGCTGGTGATCTTCGGCGGGCCCGGCTCGGCCAGCCGCGCCACCATCGGCGTGGTGGTGATCTTCGGCGTCGCCTTCTCCACGCTGCTGTCGCTGTTCGTGGTGCCGGCCTTCTACGCGGCGCTGGCGAAGTACACGCGCTCGCCGGAAGAGTTGGCGCAGCGGCTGGAACAACTCGAGGCGGACACCCCGCAGGTGGGCGGCCATGCGTGATCGCGACGGCGGTTCCCCGTGGCAGCCGCGCGGCCCGCGCCCGTCGCGGTCGGGCGCGCCTCGCCCTGGATCATCGCCGCGTGAAAAAACGCGGCGCGAACCGGAACGCCACGAGGCTTCGCAATTTGAAACAGCGGACAGCGCGCATTCCGCGCGCGAACGCCGCGACGCCGAGCTGCGCCTGTACGGCCTGAATGCGGTGCGCGCGGTGTTCGCGCATCGCCCGCAGGCGCTGCGCAAGCTCTATCTGGCCGAGGCGCGCATCCCGCAGCTGCAGCCGCTGCTGAAATGGTGCGTGGCGCACCGCGTGGGCTACCGGGTGGTGGACGAGGCGGACCTGCAGAAGCTCGCGGCCAGCGCCCACCATGAGGGCGTAGTCGCCGAGGTGCTGCGCGAGGAGCCGCTGCCGCTGTCGACCTGGCTGCGTGATCTCCCGGCTGGTCCGCAGTGCGCGCTGTGGCTGGATGGCGTAGGCAATCCGCACAACCTGGGCGCGATCCTGCGCAGCGCCGCGCACTTCGGCGTGGCCGCGATCCTGCTGCCCAAGCATTCGGCGCTGGCGCTGTCCGGTGCCGCCGTGCGGGTGGCGGAAGGCGGCGCGGAAGCGGTGCCGCTGGTGCGGCTGGGGCGCGAGGACAACAGCATCGCGCAGCTGCGCGGCGCCGGTTTCGGGCTGGCCGCCACCGTGGTGCGCGGCGGCAGCGATCTGTTCACGGCCAGCCTGCCGTCCCGGCTGTTGTACGTGCTGGGTGCGGAGGGCGAGGGCATGTCGCCGGCACTGGCGGCCGCCTGCGATCTGCGCCTGTCGATTCCCGGCACCGGCGCGGTGGAAAGCCTCAACGTGGCCGCCGCCACCGCGGTGCTGCTGGCGGCGTGGGCGCGCCACCGCTGAGCCGCCCGGGCTCCTCTTGTAGGAGCGCACGGAACGGGCGCGAACGCTTTCTCGGGACCACGCAAAGAGCCTCGCACCCCTGCGGTGCGCTCCTGCAGTGTCCTTGCAATTCGGAGTTCCGCAGTGCCTGCGCTTACCAGCCGCTCGCGCCCTGTTCCTCGGTGGCGCTGAAGTTGGACCGCGCGCCGCTGGAATCGTTGGCGACACCGGTGGCGAAGTAGGCCACGCCGGTGCCGGCCGCGCGGTCGATCCACAGCCCCGACAGCAGGCCATAGGCATTGCCGCTGTGGCCGATGCGCCCGCGGCCGTCGCCGAACAGATCGTCCCGGCAGCTGGTGCCGTTGCCCTGCGCGAGCTGCTGGGTGGCCAGGCCATAGGCGCAGAAGAAGCCGCCGCGATTGGGCTCGTCTTCCTCGCCGATCACGCCATTGGCGCCATCGAAACGCCAGACCGGCGTCGCCAGCAGCGCCACCGACGCCGGGCTCAGCACCCGCACCCCGTCCAGCTCGCCATCGTTGAGCAGCATCCGGCCGATCCGTGCCAGGCCGCGCGCGGAGATGCGCAGCCCGCCCTGCGGGGAGAACAGCGCGCCGTTCTCGCCCGGTTGCCAGCGCGACAGGTCGCAGCCGCCGTCGGCCGCCGCGATCACCAGGCAGGCCGGGCGCTGGCCGCGCAGGTCGTCCTTCTGCGGCTGGCCTTTGTCGTCGTACAGCACCACCGCGCGGGCCAGCGCCGCCTCGCTGCTGCCGGACCAGTTGAAGCCGGCGTCGATCCCCAGCGGGAACAGCACCAGCCTGCGCATCAGCCGGTCGAAGCGTTCGCCGGTGGCGCGCTCCATCAGCTGCGCCACCAGCGGGAAGTTGAGGTTGGTGTAGCGGAAGAACGTGCCCGGCGCGTGCTGCGTGTCCCAGGCCTGCGGCTTGCCGGTGATGAGGCGGATGTCCTCGCCCAGCGGCACGTTCCAGTAGCCGGCGGCGTCGGTCAGGCTGGAGGTGTGCGACAGCAGCATGCGCAGGCTGATCGGTGCGTCCGGGAACGCCGGGTTGCGCAGCGGGAAGCCCAGCAGCGCCGACACATCGGCATCCAGATCCAGCTGGCCCGCCTCGACCAGCCGCAGCACGCCGATGGCGGTGACCAGCTTGCTGATGGAGGCCACCCGCGCCGGGTCGTCGGCGGTGAGCACCCGGCCGCTGGCCGTGTCGGCCAGGCCCTCGGCCCGCACGCTGGTCTCGCCGGCGCGGTCAAAGGCGACCCGGACGCGGCCCGTCGGCTCGCCTGCAGCGGCCCAGGTGGCCGTGAGCATCAGGGCCAGCGCGGCCAGGCGTCGAATCGGGGTCATGCATGGGCTCCGGGGATGCCGACGACCTGCCGGCGCGCCCCGCAGAGTAGCTGAACCGATCCTTTCCGGGCGCCCGGGCATGACTTCCTGCCCATGTGTTCTGATGATTCGGTGTATTACATTACCAGCACACTAATTCAGGAGGTCGTCATGTTCACCACCCGTTTCCCCCGCAGCCCCAGTTTCGTCGAGCGTCGCAAGAGCGAGCGCAGTGCCAACGACGGCGAGTTCCAGCCCCGCAGCCGCGGCGAGCGCGAGTTCGGCATCGGCTACGGCCGCAGCAGCGGTTATGTCCGCAACCGCAGCTATGTCGCCACCCAGCCGGCGCTGTTCCGCTGCCGCTGAGCCCGATGGGCGCTCACCCGGCGTCCAGCATCGCCCCCGCGGCCCGCACCAGCTCGGGGAAGAACGTCTCGAACGTGGCCTGCGCCGCATCCTCGTCGGCGCGCAGCACGTCGAGGCAGGCCAGCAGCCTGTCGCCGTTGCGCGAGAGCCGTGTCGAAATGCCGCGCACGGCGGCATCCACGCTCTCGCGCCTGGCATACGAACCCAGCCAGTCGTGGGCGGCCATGCGCGGCGCCAGCGCCGCCAGTCGCCCCGGCAGTTCCGTGCGGCGCGCCTCCAGGATGCGATAGATGCGCGCGGTGAACGCGCCCAGCGGCGCATCGTTCCAGCGATCCCAGCCCTGTGCCAGGCAGTGGTCGAAATACACGTCCAGCACGATGCCGGCGTAGCGGCGCAGGCCGCCGAAGCGCGTGCGCATGGCCACCACGGCCGGGTGGTCGTCGGTGTAGCGGTCGATCCGCCGGTGGCGCACGATCTCGGCGCGCACCGGCGTCGGCCAGTCCTCCAGGCCGCTCTGGCCGAACACGAAGTCGCCCAGCAGGGCGCCGAGGATCGCGTCGTCCGAGTGCCGCGCCAGCCAGGCGTGGGCAAGATAGTTCATGCGCCGATGTTAGACGGCGCGCCGGTTGCGCGTGGGGCCGTGCCTGGCTGATGCCTCCTGCAAGGCCCGGCGTGCGGGAACGAAGCCGCGCGCAGGGCTCAGCGCGTGCTGGCGGCAGCGTCCGGCTGGCAGTCCGGCCCCAGTGCGGTGTCGTCGGGGCCCACGCACAGCCGGAAGCCGCTGAGGCCGGCAATCTGGCGGCTGTCGCCGCGGGCCACCGCGAAGCGCTGGATTGGCGCCAGCGCGCAGTCCTTGCCGTCGCCGCAGGCGTCTGGATACAGGGTGTAGTGGCACCAGCCGCTGTCGCTGGCCCGGCAGTCGAAGCGGGCCACCCCGTCCTGCACGCGCGCCCGGCTGGCCAGCACGTCGTGGCCGCCCTCGGCGATGCGGTTGCTGTAGGTGGTGCCGCCCAGCGAGCAGCCGCCGAGGGCCAGCAGGAACTGCAGCAGCGCGACGAACTTGGTCATGCCGAGATCGAACATGGTGGGCCTCACATGTGCTTGAACAGGCCCATGAAGGGCTGGCTGACCACCAGCGTCTCCGGACGGTGCTTGAGCCGCACCGTGC
This sequence comes from Thermomonas sp. LB-4, assembly GCF_036409385.1. NCBI lineage: Bacteria > Pseudomonadati > Pseudomonadota > Gammaproteobacteria > Lysobacterales > Lysobacteraceae > Thermomonas > Thermomonas sp. LB-4. The sequence continues at coordinate 137,786 of NZ_JAXOFT010000003.1, forward strand.
CGCGCCCGCTGTCGTCGCGGACGATCCCGGCGATGGCCTTCAGGTTGACGATGGTCCCGCGGTGGATCTGCTTGAACGTGTTGCCGTCGAGCCGTGGCAGCAGTTCGCGCAGCGAGCTGCGCAGCAGCGCCTCGCCCTCGGCGGTGACCACGGTGGTGTACTTCTGGTCGGCGCGGAAATACAGCACGTCGTCCACCAGCACCAGCCGGGTCTCGCGCCCGGCGCTGGCGGTCAGCCAGGTCAGCGGCTCCACCGCGCCGGCGGCCTTCGGCAGCGCGCCCAGCTTGTCCAGCAGCGCGGCCAGCGCCGCCGCGTCCGGTTGCGCGTCGCGCGCCTGCAGGCGTTCGAGGGTGGCGGCGAGGCGTTCGGGCTTGACCGGCTTGAGCAGGTAGTCCACGGCGCCCTGCTCGAAGGCGTCGATGGCGTACTGGTCGTAGGCGGTGACGAACACGATGTGGGTGCGCGGGCTGGCCTCGGTGGCGATGCGCGCGACTTCGAGGCCGGTCAGGCCGGGCATGCGGATGTCGAGGAAGGCGACGTCGGGTTGGTGTTCGGCCAGCGCCTCCACCGCGCTGGCACCGTCCTCGCATTCGGCCAGCACCTGCAGGCCGGGCCACGCGCGCCGGAGTTCGGCCACCAGCGCCTGCCGCAGCAGGGCTTCGTCCTCCGCGACGACGCAGGTCCACGTGCGGACGGGTGCAGTCTCAGTCATGGCGGGCTCCGTTGGACGGCACCGTGATGGTGGCGGCGACGCCGCTGGGGAAGTTGGCGATGACCGACAGGTTGGCCTCGCCGGCGTAGCGCAGGCGCAACCGCTCGCGCACGTTCTTCAGGCCGATGCCGGTGCCGCTGGTCTGGGTGTTGAAGCCCTCGCCGTCGTCGGCCACCGTCACCGCGATCTTGCCGTCGTCGTCGCGGCGGGCGCGGATCCACACGGTGCCGCCGCCGGTGCGCGGCTCCAGGCCGTGCTTGATCGCGTTCTCCACCAGCGTCTGCAGCATCATCGCCGGGAGCGGGGTGGCGCGCAGCGCCTGCGGCACGTCCACCTGCATGCCGAGGCGGTCGCCCATGCGGATCTTCAGGATCTCCAGGTAGGCCAGCGCGCGTTCCAGCTCCATGCCCAGGGTGGACATGTCGTCTTCGGCGTTGGGCAGCGAGCGGCGCAGGTACTGGATCAGGTGGCCCAGCATCGCCTCGGCGCGGGCCGGGTCGCTGCGGGTGAGCAGCTGCGCACTGGCCAGCGTGTTGTAGAGGAAGTGCGGCTCGACCTGCGCGTGCAGCAGGTGCAGTTTGGCCTCGGTGAGTTCTTTCTCGGTCGCGGTCTGCGCGGCGCTGGCCTGCTCGCTGCGCCGGCGGTCTCCGATGCGGCGGGTGATGGCGCGGGCCACCGCCTCGGCGTTCTCGAAGTTGGTGCCGTCGTCGACCAGGAACCAGTCGCTCCATGCCGGACTCTCCGGTTCGCAGATCAGCGTCACCCTGCCGCTGTCGCCGGCCGGGGTGACCGTGGCCTGCAACTGGTTGTGGTCGGGCGCGAACCACAGCAGCGGGTTCCAGCGCCGCAGCGGCGGCTCGCCGTACAGGTGGGGGCGGGCGATCTTGGCCCGCACCTGCAGGCTGTCGCGCGCGGCCTGCACGCCTTCGGCGCCGGGCAGGCCGCGCACTGCGGCCTCGACCACGTCGAAGGCCTCGCCGGCCTCCAGCGGGATCTCGATGCTTCGCTTCTGGCGGTTGTCCAGCGTTTCGTTGTCCACCCGCCCGGCCACCAGGCGCACGCGGTGCAGGTGCGAGAACGCGCCGGCCACCACCAGGCCCATGGTGGCGAAGCCGAACAGGATCACCGGCGCCTCGAACTGGCCGATCAATGGCAGGCTGGCGTAGACGGCGACGGCCAGCATCACCGCGAGGCCCCAGGCAACGGTGATGCGCAGCAGGAAGAACAGACGCTTGAACATGGGCGATGGGCCGACAGGAGATGGCCGCGAGCATAGCGACGCACATCGCGGCGGGAAGGGGCGGGGCGACGAAGGCCGGGTGGCGCGCGACGAAAACGGCCTCGCCCGGCATGACCTCCGGCGCGCGCTTCGCCAGCACGGCCTGCAGTGGGAATCGGCCATCCCAGGGCTTCGCAACGCCGCCGACGATCGCACCGGGAACGTATTCGACCCCGCGATCCGCGGCAGCACCGACCGGTTCGTGCATCTCCACCGCAAGCCGTGGGGCGCGCGCTGCACCTTGGCGGGTGGTAGCCGCGACCCCGCGGCGCGATGCTGGCGGCGCCGGACGGTCGCCCGGTCGCCGCGCCACGGGGCCAGCTGCCGCAACCGCGGACATGGCCACCGTATCTGCTGAAGCTCCTTCCTTCGGATATGCGCCATGACCCGTTGCTTCGCCCTGCTGTTCGCCGCGCTCCTGCCCTGGGGGGCAACGGCGCAACCGGCCCCACCCGTCGCGGTCCACGCCATCGCCCCCGCCGATGATCCCGCGCGGCAGGCGCTGGATGCCTGGCTGGAGGCCTTCAATGCCAACGACCGCGCGCGCCTTGCGGCATTCCGCGATCGCTACCTGCCGACGTTCGACGTGGACGGCATGCTCGAATTCCACGGCCAGACCGGCGGCTTCCGGCTGCTCCGCCGCGAACCGTCCCCGCCCGGAACCGCGCGTGCGCTGGTGCAGGAAGCGGCCTCGGACACCGTTGCGCGGGTGTCGGTGACGGTGGCCGCAGGCAAGCCCCTGGCGCTGGACATCGCGGCGATCGAGCGCCCCGACGATCTGCGCATTCCGCGGCTGGACCGGGCCGGCGCGATCGCGGCGCTGGCCGCCAAGGCCGACGCCGAGGCGGCCCAGGACGCGTTCTCCGGCGTATTGCTCGTCGCGCGCGGCGACGAGGTCCTGCTGCAGCGTGCGTGGGGGCTGGCGGATCGCGCCGCCGGCACGCCGGTGACGCTGCAGACGAAGTTCCGCCTTGGCTCGATGGACAAGATGTTCACCGCGGTGGCCACCTTGCAGCTGGTGGGAGCCGGTCGCCTGGCGCTGGACGATACCGTCGGCCAACACTTGCCGGGCTATCCGAACGCGGAGATCGGCAAGGTCACGATCCGCCAGCTGCTGACCCATGCCGGCGGCACGGGCGACATCTTCGGGCCGGCGTTCGTCCAGCACCGCACGACGCTGAAGACCCATGACGACTATGTCCGGCTGTTCGGCGCGCGTGGGCCCACCCATGCGCCGGGGCAGGGGTTCGAGTACTCGAACTACGGCTACGTCCTGCTGGGCGCCATCATCGAGCGCGTCAGCGGGCAGTCGTACTACGACTACATCGCCCGGCACGTGTTTGCCCCGGCCGGCATGCGCGACAGCGGTTCGCTGCCCGAAGGCACCAAGGTGCCCGGCCGCGCGCACGCCTACACGCGCAAGGACGGCAGGTGGATCGACGCCGCGGACACCCTGCCGTACCGGGGCACTGCGGCCGGCGGCGGCTACAGCACTGCGGCCGACCTGCTGGAGTTCGTGCGCGCGTTGCGCGACGGCACGCTGCTGCCGCCCGCCTTGCTGGCCGACGCCACGCGCAGGCAGACGCCGTGGTACGGCTACGGCTTCATGGTCGGGCAGCGGCAGGGCGTGGCCGGCTTCGGCCATGGCGGCGGCGCGGAAGGCATGAATGCCGCGCTCGGGGTGTTCCCGGCGCAGGACACGGTCGTGATCGGCCTTGCCAACGTCGATCCCCCGGCGGTGGAGCGGCTGGTCGACTTCTACACGGCGCGGATGCCGCTGGATCCCTGAGCCCGCGGGAAGGTCAATCGCGTACGCCGGGCCGGTCGCCGCGGACGCGCAGGTAGCGGGCGAAGCGCGGCGTGCCCTTGGCGGTCAGGCCGTTGTAGCGGTAGGTCACCACCGTCCCCGGCCGCGGCGGCTGCCGGCGGTCGGCGTCGGACAGGCCGCTGCCCAGAGCGAAGCGGCGGCCGCGGGCGTCTTCGACCAGCAGGGCGCCCACCAGGCCGGCGTACTTGCCTTGCCCGGGGCGGTAGCCGACCACGCGCGCTTCGGCATCGGCTACCGGCTTGTACTTCAGCAGGCCGTCGCTGCGCCCGCCCACGTAGCGGGCGTCCGCGCGATGCAGCACCAGGCCTTCGCCGCCGGCGGCCACCACGGCGCGCAGGCGCGCGTCCAGCGCGGCGCGGTTGCCCAGGCGCGCCTGCGCTATTGCATGCAGGCCGGGCGCGGCTGCCCGCGCCACCAGCAGCCGCAGCCGTTGCGCGCGCTGCGAGAACGGGCCGGGATCGGCCGGCAGGTCGAAGGCCATGAAGCGCACCTGCCGCCAGCCTGCTTCGTCCGGCCGCAGCGCGCGCACCAGGTCGCTGACCTGCTGGAAGCGTCCGCGCGCGATCCACAGTTCGCCCTCGATGGCCTGCGCCGGCCAGCCGGCGGTGAACCACGCCGGTGCGTCGATGGCCTTGCCGCTGCGGGTCAGCAGGCGGCGCCCATCCCAGCGGGCGCGGACGCCGTCGAGCTTTTCACTGACGAGGTAGCGGGCCACGTCGACCTGCCCGTGCAGGCTGGTGGCCAGCATCGGCGCCGGCGTCGGCGAGGCGGCCCAGCCGGGCGCTGGCGGCAGGCAGGCGGCCAGCAGCAGGGCGAGCAGGGCGGGGCGCAGATCCATGGCGGGCTCCGGTTGGGTCGCAATGCCAGCCTCGCGTCTTGGCCAGGCGGCGCCCATCGGCCGGCACCGCATGCGTGGGTGGGAATTCCCCGGATCAGCCGGCGCCGACGCGGCGACCAGCGGCGAGGACTGGATGCGGTCGACGCTGTGCGAGGAGGCGCTGCGGCTGGGCCGGGTGCTTGCCGGGCTGCTGTCGCGCAAATCGGTAGTGTTCGGCCTGCTCGCGCTGATGGAGCTGCAGGCATCGCGCATCCCGGCGCGCACCCGCGCCGACGGGTCGCCGGTGCTGCTGGCGGACCAGGACCGCGCGCGCTGGGACCGGCTGCAGCTGCACCGCGGCCTGCAGGCGCTGGCTGTGGCGCAGCGGCTGGGCGGGACGGACGGCCCGTACGCGCTGCAGGCCGCGCTGGTGGCCTGCCATGCGCGTGCGCTGCGCTTCGAGGACACGGACTGGGACGCGATCGCGATGCTGTACGCGCGGTTGATGAGGGTGGCCCCCTCGCCGGTGGTCGAACTCAACCGCGCGCTCGCGGTGTCGCGTGCGCACGGCGCGTGGGTGGCCCTAACGCTGGTGGACGCGCTGATGGCGGAGGCGAAGCTGCGCGGCTATCCGCCCCTGCACGCGGTGCGCGGGGACCTGCTGGCCGCGCTGGGTCGCCATGACGAGGCCTGCGCCGAATTCGCGCAGGCGGCGGCCCTGACCGGCAACGCGCGCGAGCGCGAGGTGCTGCTGGCGCGTGCCGCAGCAGGCGGGGGGCCGGCCTGACGCGACGAAGCCGCCCGCAGGCGGCCTCGCGTGCGCATGCCGGCGGCGATCACAGGTTCGCGACCGGCTCCTTGAATTCGCGGCGCAGCCAGCTGTCGATCATCCGCTTCTCGTACCGCAGGGGGTCGGTATCGTGGAGCGGGGAGGCGTTGACGAGGAAGCCGGGGTCGGTGATCTTGCGTTCGCCTTCCGCCACCACCGCGCCGCTGGCGTCGAAGCGCTTGTACTGCACGGTCATGCGCGGCGGGTAGATGTCGCGAACGATGCGGACGTCCTGCCGGTGCAGGCTGCGCCAGGGCTCGTAATCACCCGCGCGGTCGATGTCGACGATGGTGAGTTGCAGGCGCTCACTGGCCGGCAGCTGCGTTTCGGCACGCTTGCGCAGGTATTTGGCCAGGTCGGTCAGCCAGCTGCCGCGGCTGCTGTCCAGGTGGTTCCGGCTGCGGCGCAGCTCGGTGAAGGTGGCGGGATCGGCCCAGGCCACGCTGACCGGCCCGGCGTCCGGGAGGGCGCGGGGGGCATCCGCGGCCAGCATGCCATCGCCGGTGGCGGCGCAGCCGGCCAGCGCAAGGGTCAGGGCAAGTGCGGTGAGCTTGGCGTGCATCGTTGTTCTCCGCTTGGGTCTGCCCCCAGTGTGCCCCCGCCCGCAGGCGCGCGGGAGGGCAGCGGCGCGGGTCAGTCAGCCGCCGTTCCGGTGCCGTCGGCGGTGTCCAGGAACCAGGCTTCCACGGTGCCCTTGATCTTCATGGTCATCGGCATGCCGCGGCGGTCCAGCGAGCGGCCGGCCTGCACGCGCACCCAGCCTTCGCTGATGCAGTATTCCTCGACGTTGTTGCGCTCGGTGCCGTTGAAGCGGATGCCGATGCCGCGCTCCAGCAGCTCGGGCTGGTAGAACGGGCTGCGCGGGTCGTTGGAGAGGCGGTCGGGCGGGGTGTCGGACATGGGTAGGCTGCCGGCGTGGAAAGGGGCCGACAGCATACCCGCCACCGGCCGTTCAGCCGAGCTTGCGCGCGGCGGCGAACGAGGCCAGGTTGCCCAGCCCCACTGCGCCCACCAGCACCGCGATCACGCCCGGGGTGACCTCCTGCCAGCCGGCCGCCTCGACGATGCCGAAACCCAGCGCCAGCATGACCAGGGTGATGCCCCAGCGCAGGGACGACAGCCGGCGGTTGGTTTCGTCGGCGCGCAGGATGCTGGCGACCAGCTCGGGCGAGCCGTTGCTGGACACCAGTTGCTTGCGCACGCGGGCGTCGACCACCACCTTGATGGCGTAGGCGATGCAGACGAACAGGGTGACGGGGATGAGCAGTTCGAAGTTCATGGGGATGCCTCGTGGGTCGGGCCGGGATGGCCGTTCGGGCAAAGGGATACGGGCGCGGCGCGGCCGGTTGCAGGCCCGGGGGAAGAAATCCGTTGCAACCGGGGCCGCCTCCGACGTATCCCATGCAGCATGGACACCGATCGCGCCCTTGTCGACGCCGTGCTCGCGGACCGCCCCGGCGCGTTCGAACAGCTCGTGCGCGATTACCAGGGCCTGTGCTGGCACGTGATACAGCGCATGGTGCGCCATCCCGAGGACACCCGCGAGCTGTGCCAGGAAGCATTCCTGCGGGTGCACCGCTACCTGCACCAGTACCGCTTCGACAGTCCGCTGAAGTCGTGGATCGGGCAGGTCGCCTATTCGGTCGCCAAGCGCCACCTCGAGCGCAAGCGCATCCGGCTGGCCGAGCCCGCGGGCGATGAGGACGGCCAGTCGCTGCTCGACAACCTGGGCGACGACGAGGACCTCCAGCAGTCGCACCTCCAGGCCGAGGAGGCGCGCCATCTGCATGCGGCGATCGAACGGCTGCCGCCGCTGCAGCGCACGATCCTCACCCTGTATCACCTGGACGAGCTGCCGATCGGCGAGATCGCCACCATCACCGGACTGGCCGAAGGCACCATCAAGAGCCACCTGTTCCGCAGCCGGAATAAACTGCGCGCGCTGCTCGCGCCGCGCATCGGAGTTGCCGCATGAAGCCCCACGATCCCACCGCCGTCGACGACGCCCGCTGGCACGCGCAGGAACAGGCGCGCCGCGGCGAAGCGGAGGCCGATCCGCTGGACCTGCGCGTCGCCCGCGCGCTGCGGCAGGCGCCGCCGATGGCGTTGCCGCCGGATTTCGCCGCCCGGGTCGCGGCGCGGGCCCGCGCGGACGCCGCCGCAGGCCTCGACCTGGAAGCCTGCTTGCTGCGCGTGTTGGGCGTGGTGTTCGCGCTGTCCGCCGCGGCGGTGGTGGCGTGGTTCGGCCGCGGCTGGGCCGCAGACCTGGTGCAGGTCCTGCCGGGCGGGCGCGAGGCGCTGGGCTGGTGCGCGACGGCGGCGCTGTGCCTGCTGGCCAACGGTGGCCTGGGCCTGCTGCGTCGACGCGTGGGGCGGTCCGCGGTGGCTTGACCCACCCGCTACACTGCGCGGATGCCTGCCGCGCACCGTGATCCTGCCCTCGACGCCCTGCTGTATCCCTTCGACGCCGGCCTGCTGCGCTGGCCCGAGCGCTGCCTGTTCCTGCGCGCGCGCGAGGGCGCGGCGCTGCACGCCCGCGGTTGGCGCGGCGTGGTGGGGACCCAGCCGTTCAAGCCCGAGGCCGAACGCCTGCAGCGGCTTGGCGTGGACCTGCTGGATGAGGATGCGCTGCCGGCGGCGGCGTTCCCGCTGGTGCTGGTGCTGCCGCCGCGCCAGCGCGAGGAGGCCCGCGCGCTGCTGGCCAGGGCCTGCGCCGCGGTGGCGCCCGGCGGCATGGTGGTGGCCGCGGTGGCCAACGACGAGGGCGCCAAATCCCGCGAGACTGACCTGAAGCAGTTGGCGGGCGTGCTCACCACTGCCAGCAAATACCACTGCCGGGTGTTCTGGACGACGGCCGCCGCCACGGCTGACGCCGCGCTGCAGGCGCAGTGGGCGCAGGCCGATGCGCCGCGCACGCAGTCCTCCGCCGAGGTGCCCGGCGGCAGCTTCCGCACCCGCCCCGGCGTGTTCGCCTGGGACCGCGTGGATGCCGCTTCGGCGATGCTGGCGGCGGCGCTGCCCGCCGACCTGTCGGGCCGCATCGCCGACTTCGGCGCCGGCTGGGGCTACCTGTCGCAGGAGTTGCTGGCGCGCTGCCCGAAGGTGGCGTCGCTGGACCTGTTCGAGGCGGATGCGCGCGCGCTGGCGCTGGCCGAGGCCAACCTCGCCGCACCCGCGCAGGCCCGCGGCGTGCCGGTGCGCTGCCATTGGCACGACGTGGCGGCCGGGGTCGAGGGGCGTTTCGATGCCATCGTCTGCAACCCGCCGTTCCATGCGCTGGGCCGCGGCGAGCGCCCCGACCTCGGTCGCGCCTTCATCGCGGCGGCGGCGCGGGCGCTGCGCCCCGGCGGCCAGCTGTGGCTGGTCGCCAACCGCCACCTGCCGTACGAGGAGGCGCTGGGGGCCGGCTTCGGCCAGGTGGATGCCGTTGCCCAGCAGGGCGGCTTCAAGATCGTCCGCGCGGTAAAGGCATGAAGCTGGTCAAGCACCTGGCCAACCTGGGCTACGGCAGCCGGAAGGAGGTCCAGTGGCTGTTCCGCGAGGGCCGCATCACCAACGCCGCGGGCGAGGTGCTGTACGCGGACGATCCGCTGGACCACGACGACGTGCGGGTGGACGGGCAGCCGCTGGATCCCGCGCCGGGCCTGCTGCTGGTGCTTCACAAGCCCACCGGCTACACCTGTTCGACCAGGGATGCCGGCCGCCTCGTCTACGACCTGCTGCCGCCGCGTTTCCGCCTGCGCCAGCCGGTGCTGTCCACCGTCGGCCGGCTGGACCGCGACACCTCCGGCCTGCTGCTTCTGACCGACGACGGCCAGCTGCTGCACCGGATCATCTCGCCGAAGGCGAAGCTGCCCAAGGTCTACGTGGCCACGCTGGCCGAGGACCTGCGCGGCGACGAGGCGGCGCTGTTCGCCAGCGGCACGCTGCTGCTGGAGGGCGAGAAGGCGCCGCTGCTGCCGGCGGAACTCGAGGTGCTGGGCGCGCGCAGCGCGCGGCTGACCCTGCACGAGGGCCGCTACCACCAGGTGCGGCGGATGTTCGCCGCTGCCGGCAACCACGTGGTCGCGTTGCACCGCGAGCGCATCGGCGGGCTGGCGCTGGACGGGCTGCCCGGGGGCGAATGGCGGATGCTGGGCGAGGACGATCGGGCGCGGCTGTTCGCGGGCTGACCGCCGCCGGCGGCTTCGCGTCTCAGTGCGCTGGCGCGTCGGAGAGCAGCTTGTGGAAACCGTCGGCGCCCAGTTCCCGCATCGTTTCGATGTTGCGCTCGATGATCCCGTCGGGGTCCGGGTAGGCGGCCACCGCGCGGTCGATGCTGTCCTCGCGCAGCAGGTGCAGGATCGGCCACGGCGCGCGGTTGGTCAGGTTGCCGGGGTCGTCCGGCGTGGTGTCGGCGAAGCGGTAGTCGGGGTGGAAGCTGGCGACCTGCAGTACGCCATCCAGGTCCATCGCCTCCACCAGGCCGTCGGCGTCGTCCAGGAAATCGTTGTAGTCCAGGAAGTCGCCCAGCACCTGCGGATGCACCAGCAGGGTGGTGTCGATGTCTTCCGCCGGGGTGTCGCGCAGCAGCGCCAGCTCCTCGCCCAGCTGCTCCAGCAGGGCGCGTTCGGTGCTGGCGTCGCTGACCACGATCCGCACCTGCTGTTTCACGTACACGGCCTTGGCGAACGGGCACAGGTTCAGCCCGATCACCGCGCGCTCCAGCCAGCGGCGGACGTCGGCTGCGATGGCCTCGGGGTCGAAGCCGGTTGCGTCGGTGCGGTCGTGGGTCATGCGTTGGGTCCCGGTGGATCGGCGGGTGCGTGCATCAATCGCGGAAGTTGTCGAACTGCAGCGGCAGCTCGAACTCCTGCGCGCGCAGCAGCGCCATCGCCGCCTGCAGGTCGTCGCGCTTCTTGCCGGTGACGCGCAGTTTGTCGCCGTTGATCTGCGAATCGACCTTCAGCTTGGCGTCCTTGAGTGCGCCCTGGATCTTCTTGGCCAGCTCGCGCTCGATGCCCTGCTTGACCGTGACCTTCTGGCGCGCGCCGGCCAGGTTGGTCTCGATGTCGCCGAACTCCAGGCAGCGCACGTCGATCTTCCGCGCGATCAGCCGCGCGCGCAGGATGTCGGTCATCTGCTGCAGCTGGAAATCGCTGGGCGCGGACTGGCTGATGACGTTGTCGTCGAGCGCGAACTTCGCGTCCACGCCCTTGAAGTCGAACCGGGTGGTCAGCTCGCGGCTGGCCTGGTCCACCGCGTTGGTGAGTTCGTGGGTATCCACTTCGGAGACGATGTCGAAGGAAGGCATGGCATTCGGAACGGTGACGGGGCGGGCAGGTTACCGCATGCTGGGCGGATGCCGACCAAACCCGCCCTGCCGGACCCGCGTCCCGGTCGCGCCCTCTGGCTGATGCTGGCCTCGGTGGCGCTGTTCTCGCTGATGGATGCCGGGCTGAAGACGCTGTCCGCCCACTACCCGCCGTTCCAGGTGGCGGCGCTGCGCGGCGCCTCGTCGCTGCCGCTGGTGCTGGCCTGGGCGCTGGCCACCGCCGGTCCGCGCGCGCTGCTGCGGGTACGCTGGCCGCTGCACCTGCTGCGCGGCGCGCTGGGCATCGCGATGATGGCGAGCTTCGTGTACGCGCTGAAGACGCTGCCATTGTCCACGGCCTATTCGATCGTCTTCGTCGCGCCGCTGCTGATCACCGCGCTCTCTGTGCCGTTTCTCGGCGAACGGGTCGGGCCGCGGCGCTGGACGGCGATCGCCATCGGCCTGCTCGGCGTGCTGGTGGTGCTGCGGCCGACCGGGCAGGGCATGCTGACCGTGGCCGGGCTGGCGGTGCTGGTGGCGGCCACCGGCTATGCGGTGTCGGCGATCACCGTGCGGGTGCTGGCCCGCACCGACAGCACCCAGGCCATCACGTTCTGGCTGCTGGCGCTGCTGGCGCTGGGGGCGGGCGCGTTGGCGCTGCCCGACTGGGTGGCGCTGCGCCGCGAGCATGTCTGGATCGTGGCTGCGATCGGCGTGGCCGGCGCGCTGGGCCAGTATGCGATCACGGAAGCGTTCCGGGTCGGCGAGGCCTCGCTGATCGCGCCGCTGGAATACACCGCGCTGGTCTGGGGCGTGGGCCTCGACCTGCTGCTCTGGGGCGTGCTGCCGGATGGCATGACCTGGGCCGGTGCCGGCATCATCGTGGCCAGCGGGCTGTACCTGCTGCGGCGCGAGCGGGTGCACGCGGAGGCCGAACATCCGTGATTCTGCCGGGGGTGAAACCCGTGGTTTTGGCGGGTGCATCCCATTGTTCGCACGCAGTTGGGGATTTTCTAAAAAATACCCGGATAAATTTAGAGAATTGCTGCGCTGCGATTTGTGGCGGGCGCGGCGATATGTTCCCATGGCGTCTTTCCCCACGAGCGGAGTTCCGGCCATGGCCGAGCTGAAGGAAGCGCGCGTCCCTGATATCGGCGGGCACGGTGACGTGCCGGTCATCGAACTGCTGGTCAAGCCCGGCGACACCGTGGCCAAGGACCAGGGTCTGGTCACGCTGGAGTCCGACAAGGCGACCATGGAGGTGCCATCGCCGTTCGCTGGAGTGGTCAAAGAGGTCAAGGTGAAGCTGGGCGACGCCGTGTCCGAGGGCACGGTGGTGGCAGTGATCGAGAGCGACGATGCGGCGCACGCCGAGCCGGTGCCCGCCCCGCCGGTGGCCAGCGCGGAAACCGGCGCCAAAGTCGAGCCGACCGCGGTGGCGCCGGTGCCCGATCGGCTGGCCCAGCAATCCGTCGCGCAGGCGCCGGCCGCGGTGGAGAGCGGTGCGCCGGTGCCGGCCCTGGCCCCGGTGGCGGAGCCCGGCCAGCCCGGCATTCCGCCGATGCGCTTCGAGGCCGATGCGGTGCTGCCGGCCAAGGTGCCTTATGCCAGCCCGGCGGTGCGCCTGTTCGCGCGCGAGCTGGGCGTGGATCTCGACCAGGTGGCCGGTAGCGAGCGCGGCGGCCGCATCTCGAAGGAGGACGTGCAGAAATTCGTGAAGTCTGCGCTGGCCGGCGGCGGAGTCGCGCCGGTGGCGGCCGCAGGCGGTGGCAGCGGGCTCAACCTCATCCCGTGGCCGAAGGTGGACTTCGCCAAGTTCGGCGCCATCGAAACCAGGCCGCTCTCGCGCATCCAGAAGATTTCCGGCGCCAACCTCGCGCGCAACTGGGCGATGATCCCGCACGTCACCCAGCACGACGATGCCGACATCACCGAGCTGGAGGCGCTGCGCGTTGCGCTGAACGAGGAGAACGCCAAGGCCATCGCCGCCGGCAAGGCCGGCAAGCTCACGATGCTCGCCTTCCTGATCAAGGCCTGCGTGGCGGCGCTGCAGAAGTTCCCGACCTTCAACGCCTCGCTGGACGGCGACAACCTTGTCCTCAAGCAGTACTTCCACATCGGCTTCGCCGCCGATACCCCGAATGGGCTGGTGGTGCCGGTGCTGCGCGATGCCGACCAGAAGGGCGTGGCCCAGATCGCGAAGGAAATGGGAGAGCTGGCGGCGCTGGCGCGCGACGGCAAGCTCAAGCCGGAGCAGATGCAGGGCGGCTGCTTCACCATCAGCTCGCTGGGCGGCATCGGTGGCACCGCGTTCACGCCGATCATCAACGCGCCGGAAGTGGCCATCCTCGGCGTGTCCAAATCGGAGATGAAGCCGGTCTGGAACGGAGAGAAGTTCAAGCCGCGGCTGATGCTGCCGCTGTCGCTGAGCTACGACCACCGGGTGATCGACGGCGCCGCCGCCGCCCGCTTCACCACCTACCTGGGACAGCTGCTGGCCGACCTGCGTCGGGCCATGCTCTGAAGGAGACCGACATGGCGGACATCGAATCGAAAGTGCCCGACATCGGCGGCCACGGCGAAGTGCCGGTGATCGAGATCCTGGTCGCGGTGGGCGACACCGTGAAGAAGGACCAGGGCCTGGTCACGCTGGAGTCCGACAAGGCCACCATGGAGGTGCCCGCGGCCGCCGACGGCGTCATCAAGGCGCTGAAGGTGAAGCTGGGCGATACCGTGTCGGAAGGCAGCGTGATTGCGGTCATCGAGGGCGCGGCGGGCGAAAGCGCGCCGAAACCGCCCGCGCCCGCGCCAGCGAAGGCCGAGGCGCCGGCACCGGCGCCGGCGCCAGTTGCGAAGGCGGAGCCGGCAACGCCTGCACCGCAAGCCGCCACATCGTCCGGCCGCAAGGCCGACATCGAGTGCGCGATGGTGGTGATCGGCGCCGGCCCGGGCGGCTACACCGCCGCGTTCCGCAGCGCCGACCTCGGCCTCGACACCGTGCTGGTCGAGCGTTACGCCACGCTCGGCGGCGTCTGCCTCAACGTCGGCTGCATCCCGTCGAAGGCGCTGCTGCATGCCGCCGACGTGATCGAGCAGGCCGCGCACGCCAGCGACTACGGCGTGGATTTCGGCAAGCCCAAGATCAGCATCGACAAGCTGCGCGAATACAAGGACAAGGTCGTCGGCCAGCTCACCAAGGGCCTGGCCGGCATGGCCAAGCAGCGCAAGGTGCGAACGGTGCAGGGCGTGGCGAAGTTCGTCTCGGCGAACGAGCTGGAGATCGCCGCGGCGGACGGCACCACCCAGCTGCTGCGCTTCGGCCACTGCATCATCGCCGCGGGTTCGCAGCCGGTGAAGCTGCCGTCGTTCCCGTGGAATGACGCGCGGATCATGGATTCCACCGATGCGCTCAACCTCGCCGAGGTGCCGAAGAAGCTGCTGGTCGTCGGCGGCGGCATCATCGGGCTGGAGATGGCCACGGTGTATCGCGCGCTGGGTGCGGACGTGACCGTGGTCGAGTTCATGCCGCAGTTGATCCCCGGCGCGGACGCGGACCTGGTCAAGCCGCTGGCCGACCGCCTCAAGAAGCAGGGCGTTGCCATCCACCTCAAGACCAAGGTGGTCGAGGCGAAAGCGCAGAAGAACGGGATCGCCTGCACGTTCGAGGGCGAGTCCATCCCCGAAGCCAAGCTGTTCGACCGCGTGCTGGTGGCGGTGGGGCGCAGCGCCAACGGTGCGAAGCTGGATGCAGACAAGGCTGGCGTGCGTGTCGGCGAGCGCGGGTTGATCCCGGTCGATGCGCAGATGCGCACCAACGTGCCGCACATCTTCGCCATCGGTGATCTGGTCGGCCAGCCGATGCTGGCCCACAAGGCCACGCACGAAGGCAAGCTGGCTGCGGAAGTGGCCGCCGGCGAAAAGAAGGAATGGGTGGCGCGGGTGATCCCGTCGGTGGCCTATACCGACCCGGAAATCGCGTGGGTGGGCGTCACCGAGACCGAAGCGAAGGCCAAGGGCATCAAGGTCGGCGTGGGCAAGTTCCCGTGGGCGGCCTCGGGTCGTGCCATCGGCCTGTCGCGCACGGAGGGCTTCACCAAGCTACTGTTCGACGAAGACACCCACCGCGTGATCGGCGGCGGCATCGTCGGCGTCCACGCGGGCGAGCTGATCTCGGAGATCGCGCTGGCCATTGAGATGGGCTGCGAGGTGCACGACATCGGCCACACCATCCACCCGCACCCCACGCTGGGCGAATCGGTGGGCATGGCGGCCGAGGTCTACGACGGCAGCATCACCGACCTGTACATCCCGAAGAAGAAATAGCCGGCCCCATCCGTCCTGCAGCATCGACAACGGCGCGGGCTCAGATCCGCGCCGTTGTCGTTTCAGGCGGTGAAGGCGTCCTGGGGTGGTAGGTCGTCGCGGGCGCGGCGCGCCTCGATCCGCTTCCACACCTTTTCGTGGAAATGGAACACCACGGTGTTGCAGGCCGGCTCCACCAGCGCCAGCGCGCCGCCGACCAGCCAGCTGCCGGTCATCAGCCAGCCCACCGAGAACGCCACCAGGAAGTGCAGGGCCGCAAAGCTCAAGGTCTTGCGCATGGTCGGCCTCATTAATGAGAATAATTCTCATTATTGATCCAGCGATGCGCCCTCGTCCAGTCGAAGATTGCGATCGCATCCATCGGTCCCGGCACGCGTCCCGCACGGGGAAAGAAAGCCCCGGCCGGGGATGGGGCCGGGGCTTGGGGCGTCCGCACGGGATCTGACGAGGAATTTGCGGACGCTGCAGGTTGTGACAGTGCCGACGCCCGGAAGTTCCGCGGAGGACCCGCACGGCTTCCGGCGGTTGCCGCTGAAAAAGAGCGCCTGCTATAATTCGGCGGCTTCGCAGGACGGTTTTCGCAACCGCCCTCCGATCCCGTGCCGATACCGGCTGATTTTGCAGGAAACGTCCGCGTGCTCAATTCCGTCAACGCGGGCTGGCGGCTGGCGCTGCGGGTGGTGGTCTTCCAGGCCATCGCCACGCTGGCGACAGCGGCGGCCTGCTATATCAGCGGTCCGCGCGCCGCGCTCGCAGCTCTCGCGGGTGGTGGCGCGATGGCGCTGGGCAGCCTGCTGGCGGCCTGGGGTGCTTTCGGTGGTGGGGTGGCAGGTGCCGGCGTGGCGCTGGGGCGCCTGCTGCTGGGCACCGCGGTGAAGTGGCTGGTCGTGGTCGTCGGGCTGTATCTGGCGATGGCGGTGTGGAGATTGCCGGCGGTGCCGGTACTGGCCGGGGCGGCGATGGCCGCGGCGGCTTTCGTGGTTTCGATGAGATTCGTGGCGCAGCGCAGTACGACGAGGACGAACGCGTGATCCTGGAAGCAATGGGCCTGGCCCCAGAGGGCGGCGATACCGGCGGCGGTTTGACCGGCTACATCGTCCACCACCTGACCCACAACACCAAGCAGTTCTCGTTCGGCACGGTCCATATGGACTCGTGGGTGGTGGCGCTTGCGCTGGGCCTGTTGGCCAGCTTCTGGCTGTGGTGGTATGCCCGCAAGGCGACCGCTGGCGTGCCGTCGAAGGGGCAGGCCTTCGTCGAGCTGGTGGTCGAGTTCGTTGACTCCGAGGTGAAGAACACCTTCCACGGAGACCGCCGCTTCATCGCGCCGCTGGCGCTGACCATCTTCGTCTGGGTGGTCTTCATGAACGCGATGGACCTGCTGCCGCTGGACATCCCGGGAGCGGCCGTGCAGGCCGTGGCCGGCGAAGAAGTGGCGCACCACACCTACTTCCGCTGGGTGCCCACTGCCGACATCAACACTACCTTCGGGCTGTCGCTCACCGTCCTGCTGCTGATCATCTTCTACTCGATCAAGGCCAAGGGCGCCGGCGGTTTCACCAAGGAGCTGTTCACCGCGCCGTTCCACGCCGAGGGCACCTTCGCCAAGATCGTGCTGGCGCTTCCGAACCTGTTCCTCAACGTGGTCGAGTACCTGTCCAAGCCGGTCAGCCTGGGCATGCGGTTGTTCGGCAACATGTACGCGGGCGAGCTGGTGTTCATGCTGATCGCCGGCCTGTTCGTGTCGTGGTTCACCTTCCTGCCGGGCATCGTGTTCCAGTCGATGTGGGCGATCTTCCACATCCTGATCATCCTGCTGCAGGCCTACATCTTCATGGTGTTGACCGTCGTCTACCTGGCGATGGCGCACGAGCACCACTGATCCATCGCTGTACCCCGGTTCCGCTCCACCTTCCGTCGTTCCACCTTCAATTCACCGCAAGCACCGCAACTGGAGATCCACCATGGAATTCATCGCCCAAGTCCAGGCCTACACCGCCATCGCCATCGGCATCATCGTCGGCCTGGGTGCCCTCGCCGCCGCCCTCGGCATCGGCATCATGGGCAGCAAGTTCCTCGAATCCGCCGCCCGCCAGCCGGAGCTGGTGCCGATGCTGCAGGGCCGCATGTTCCTGCTCGCCGGCCTGATCGACGCGGCGTTCCTGATCGGCGTGGGCGTGGCGATGATGTTCGCGTTCGCCAACCCGCTGCTGGCCGCCGTGCAGGCTGCCGCCGGCGCCTGATCGCGTCGCGTGGATGAAGGCGCGCGCTGCCTCGGGGCGGCGCGCGCCGGCAACATCGCGCCGCGGCATGTCGCCGCGGCGCAGCCTTGAAGAAAGCCCCGCAGCGCCGGGTCTTCTGAAACGTCAGGTCACGACATGAATCCGAATATCACCCTGCTGGGCCAGATGATCAGCTTCGCGATCCTCATCTGGTTCTCCGTCAAGTTCATCTGGCCGCCGCTGATCAAGGCGATCGAGGAGCGCCAGCAGAAGATCGCCGAAGGCCTGGCCGCCGCCGACAATGCGCAGAAGAACCTCGCGCAGGCCGACGCCAAGGTCGCCGACGAACTGAAGACCGCCCGCGCCAAGGCCAACGAGATCATCGAGCAGGCCCACCAGCGCGCCAACGCCTTGATCGACGCGGCCAAGGCCGATGCGATCGCCGAAGGCGCGCGCCAGAAGGCGCTGGCCGAGGCCGAGATCGAGGCCGCCGCCAACCGCGCCAAGGAAGAGCTGCGCAAGCAGGTATCCCTGCTCGCCGTCAGCGGCGCCGAGAAGCTGCTCAAGCGCGAGATCAACGCCAACGACCAGAAGGCGCTGATCGACGAACTGGCCGCGCAGCTCTGAGGCCCGGACGATGAGCCAGGCCCTGACCCTTGCCCGCCCCTACGCCCGCGCCGCCTTCGCGGTGGCGCGCGAGGCCGGTGCGCTGCCTGCCTGGTCGGATGCGCTCGGCTTCGCCGCCCGCGCCGCCGCCGAGCCGCAGGCAGCCGTGCTGCTGGACAACCCGAAGCTGACCCGCGCCGACGTGGTCGCGCTGCTGGCACCGGACGGTGCGCAGGACGCGTTCCGCAACCTGCTCGGCCTGCTGTTCGACAACCGCCGGCTGCCGCTGCTGCCGGAGATCGCCGGCCTGTTCGACGAGCTGCGCTTCGAAGCCGAGCGCGTGGTGCGCGCGAAGGTCACCTCCGCGGCGACGCTGGGCGACGGCGAGCTGGAAACGATCAAGGCAGCGCTGCGCAAGCGCTTTGGCCGCGAGGTCGAGGTCGAGACGGCGATCGACGAAAGCCTGATCGGCGGTGCGCTGATCGATGCCGGCGACGTCGTGATCGACGGCTCGATCCGGGGCAAGCTCACGCGCCTGCAGTCGGCGCTGTCGAACTAATTCATTTGCATACGCGGGCGGCAACGCCGGCACCAAGGAAACCAAGATGGCCACCACCACGCTCAACCCGTCCGAAATCAGCGAACTGATCAAGACCCGCATCGAGAAGGTCGCGCTCGCCGCCGAAGCCCGCAACGAAGGCACCGTGACCTCGGTGTCCGACGGCATCGTGCGCATCCACGGCTTGGCCGACGTGATGCAGGGCGAAATGATCGAACTGCCGGGCAACACCACCGCGCTGGCGCTGAACCTGGAGCGCGACTCGGTGGGCGCGGTGGTGCTGGGCGACTACGAGCACCTGCGCGAAGGCGACGTGGCCAAGACCACCGGCCAGATCCTGTCGGTCCCGACCGGTCCCGAGCTGCTGGGCCGCGTGGTCAACGCGCTGGGCGAGCCGATCGACGGCAAGGGCCCGATCGACGCCAAGACCCATTCGCCGGTGGAAACCATCGCGCCGGGCGTGATCTGGCGCAAGTCGGTCGACCAGCCGGTGCAGACCGGCTACAAGTCGGTCGACAGCATGATCCCGATCGGCCGCGGCCAGCGCGAGCTGGTCATCGGCGACCGCCAGACCGGCAAGACCGCGCTGGCGATCGACGCGATCATCAACCAGAAGAACTCCGGCATCCGCTGCGTGTACGTGGCGATCGGCCAGAAGAACAGCACCATCGCCAACATCGTGCGCAAGCTCGAGGAGTTCGGCGCGATGGCCTACACCACCGTCGTCGCCGCCTCGGCTTCCGAATCGGCCGCGATGCAGTACATCAGCGCCTACTCGGGCTGCGCGATGGGCGAGTATTTCCGCGACCGCGGCGAAGACGCGCTGATCGTGTACGACGACCTGTCCAAGCAGGCCGTGGCCTACCGCCAGATCTCGCTGCTGCTGCGCCGCCCGCCGGGCCGCGAAGCCTACCCGGGCGACGTGTTCTACCTGCACAGCCGCCTGCTGGAGCGCGCCGCGCGCGTGTCCGAGGACTACGTCGAGAAGTTCACCAACGGCGAGGTGAAGGGCAAGACCGGCTCGCTGACCGCGCTGCCGATCATCGAGACCCAGGCCGGCGACGTGTCGGCGTTCGTGCCGACCAACGTGATCTCGATCACCGACGGCCAGATCTTCCTCGAGACCGACCTGTTCAACGCCGGCATCCGCCCGGCCGTGAACGCCGGCATCTCGGTGTCGCGCGTGGGCGGCGCGGCGCAGACCAAGATCATGAAGAAGCTGTCGGGCGGCATCCGCATCGCGCTGGCGCAGTACCGCGAGCTGGCGGCGTTCGCGCAGTTCGCCTCCGACCTGGACGACGCCACCCGCAAGCAGCTGGAGCGCGGCCAGCGCGTCACCGAGCTGATGAAGCAGAAGCAGTACGCGCCGATGTCGGTCGCGCAGCAGGCGCTGTCGATCTACGCGGTCGACAAGGGCTACCTGGACGACGTGCCGGTGAACAAGGTGCTGGCGTTCGAGGAGGGCCTGCAGGCGCACTTCGCCAACACCGCCGGCGAACTGGTCGCGCAGATCGATGCCACCGGCAACTGGAACGACGACATCGAAGCCGCGTTCAAGAAGGGCATCGAAGAGTTCAAGACGACCGGCAGCTGGTAAGACATTCCGTCACTCCCGCGAAAGCGGGAGTCCATGGACGTGGAACATCAAAACGCTGGATTCCCGCCTTCGCGGGAATGACGGCAAAGAGAAGAGAGATGGCAGGCGGACGCGAAATCAAAACCAAGATCAAGAGCGTGCAGAACACCCGCAAGGTGACGCGCGCGCTTGAAATGGTCTCGGCCTCCAAGATCCGCAAGGCACAGGACCGGATGAAGGCGTCGCGCCCGTACGCGCGCGCGATGAAGCAGTTGATCGGCCACCTGGCGCAGGCCAACACCGACTACCGCCATCCCTACCTCGTCCAGCGCGCCGACGTGAAGCGCGTCGGCTACGTGGTGGTGTCGTCCGACCGCGGCCTGGCCGGCGGCCTGAACAACAACATGTTCCGCAAGCTGCTGGTCGAGTTCCGCGCGCTGCAGGAGCAGGGCATCGAAGTCGACGTGGTCACCATCGGCCAGAAGGCGTCGGTGTTCTTCCGCCGCATCAAGGTCGGCATGCTGGCCTCGGTCACCCACCTCGGCGATGCGCCGAAGCTGGAGCAGCTGATCGGCGTGATCAAGGTGATGCTGGACGCGTACACCGACGGCAAGGTCGACAAGGTGTTCCTGGCCTACAACGACTTCGTCAACACCATGACGCAGAAGGCCACCTTCGACCAGCTGCTGCCGCTGCCGCCGGCGGAAACGCAGATGGCCAAGCACGAGTGGGATTACATCTACGAGCCGGACGCGGAGTCCGTGCTGGAACACGTGCTGACCCGCTACATCGAGTCGCTGGTGTACCAGGCGGTGATGGAGAACGTGGCTTCCGAGCATGCCGCGCGCATGGTCGCGATGAAGGCGGCAAGCGACAACGCCAGCAAGCTGATCGACACCCTGAACCTCGTCTACAACAAGGCGCGTCAGGCGGCGATCACCCAGGAAATTTCCGAGATCGTCGGCGGCGCCGCGGCGGTCTGACCCAAACATTCCTGTAGGAGCGGCACCAGCCGCGACCGGGAACTGATCGCGGCGGACGCCGCTCCTACAAAAGCAGCATTAGAGAGTCTTGAGGAAACAACCATGAGCAACCAGGGCAAGGTCGTACAGATCATCGGCGCGGTCGTCGACGTCGAATTCCCGCGCGAGAGCGTGCCGAGGGTGTACGACGCGCTGAAGGTGCAGAACACCGCCATCACGCTGGAAGTGCAGCAGCAGCTGGGCGACGGCGTGGTGCGCACCATCGCGCTCGGCTCGACCGACGGCCTGAAGCGCAACCTGATTGCCGAGAACACCGGCCGCGCGATCTCGGTGCCGGTCGGCATCGGCACGCTGGGCCGCATCATGGACGTGCTGGGCAACCCGATCGACGAGGCCGGTCCGGTCGCCGCCGACACCACCTGGGAAATCCACCGCGCCGCGCCGTCGTACGAAGACCAGGCCTCGACCACCGAGCTGCTGGAAACCGGCATCAAGGTGATCGACCTGATGTGCCCGTTCGCCAAGGGCGGCAAGGTCGGCCTGTTCGGCGGCGCCGGCGTGGGCAAGACCGTCAACATGATGGAGCTCATCAACAACATCGCCACCGAGCACAGCGGCCTGTCCGTGTTCGCCGGCGTGGGCGAGCGCACCCGCGAGGGCAACGACTTCTACCACGAGATGCAGGAGTCGGGCGTCGTCAACGTGCAGGAGCACGCCAAGTCCAAGGTGGCGATGGTCTACGGCCAGATGAACGAGCCGCCGGGCAACCGCCTGCGCGTGGCGCTGACCGGCCTGACCATGGCCGAGTACTTCCGCGACGAAGGCCGCGACGTGCTGCTGTTCGTGGACAACATCTACCGCTACACGCTGGCCGGTACCGAAGTGTCGGCGCTGCTGGGCCGCATGCCCTCGGCGGTGGGCTACCAGCCGACCCTAGCCGAGGAAATGGGCGTCCTGCAGGAGCGCATCACCTCCACCAAGACCGGTTCGATCACCTCGATCCAGGCCGTGTACGTGCCCGCGGACGACCTGACCGACCCGTCGCCGGCGACCACCTTCGCCCACCTCGACGCCACCGTCGTGCTGTCGCGCAACATCGCCTCGCTGGGCATCTACCCGGCGGTGGACCCGCTCGATTCGACCTCGCGCCAGCTGGACCCGAACGTGATCGGCAACGAGCACTACGAGACCGCGCGCCGCGTGCAGTCCACGCTCCAGAAGTACAAGGAGCTGAAGGACATCATCGCGATCCTGGGCATGGACGAGCTCTCCGAAGAGGACAAGCAGGCCGTGGCCCGCGCGCGCAAGATCGAGCGCTTCTTCAGCCAGCCGTTCCACGTGGCGGAAGTGTTCACCGGCTCGCCGGGCAAGTACGTGCCGCTGAAGGAAACCATCCGCGGCTTCAAGGGCATCGTCGACGGCGACTACGACCACCTGCCGGAGCAGGCGTTCTACATGGTCGGCTCGATCGAGGAAGCGGTCGAGAAGGCCAAGAAGATCGCCGCCTGAGCAGGCGCGGCATGAGGTAGGGCGGGCCGTCGGCCCGCCGATGCGGCACACCCACGGCGGGCCCCGGCCCGCCACATGGAATCGAAAGACATGGCATCCACCATCCGTTGCGACATCGTCAGCGCCGAAGCCGAGATCTTCCACGGCGAAGCCGAACTGGTCGTCGCCACCGGCGAGCTGGGCGAGCTGGGCATCGCGCCCAAGCACGCGCCGCTGATCACCCGCCTGAAGCCGGGCAAGGTCGTCGTGACCCTGCCGGGCGGTGAGAAGCTCGACTTCGCGATTTCCGGCGGCATGCTGGAAGTGCAGCCGACCGTGGTGACCGTGCTGGCCGACACCGCGGTTCGCGCCGACGAGATCGACGAAGCCGCGGTGCGCGCCGCCAAGGAAGAGGCCGAGCGCATCATCGCCCGTCGCGGCGAGGCGATGGAGATCGCCGAGGCGCAGCAGCGCCTGGCCGAAGTCACCGCGCAGCTGCAGGCGCTGGAGCGCCTGCGCAAGAACCTGCGCCACTGATCATCCGGCTTGCCGGTCGTCGAATGCAAAGCCCCGCGATGCGGGGCTTTTGCTTTTGCGCGGCGCTTGGCAGGATAGCGGGCCATCGTCGTTCATGCGTCGTATCCATGGCGGTGCGATGATCGCCACAGACGCCTTGTCAGGAGAGCCACCATGCGTTCCATCCGGATCCTCGCCTGCGCCCTGCTGGCCGCTGCCACGCTGGGGCTGTCCGCCTGCGCGACCGGCCCGATGGTGCGCACCGACTCCGATCCGACCGCGGATTTCGCCCAGTACCGCACCTGGGGGTTCTACCAGCCGATCGCGATGGAGCAGTCCGGCTACTCCAGCTGGATCTCCGAGCGCATCCGCGAGGACGTGCGCCGGGAAATGGAATCGCGCGGCTATCGTTACGCCGCCGAAGGCGCCGACCTGCTGGTCAATTTCCAGGGCGTGGTGGAGGACAAGACCGCCGTCTGGAGCATGCCGCGCAGCGACGTGCAGTGGTTCTACAGCTATCGCCACCGCAGCTACGTTGCCGTGCCGGTGTGGTACGACCAAACCCAGGTGAGCCGTTACCGCGAGGGGACGCTTACCGTCGATCTTGTCGACGGCAAGCGCAACCGCATGGTGTGGACCGCCGCAGCCAGCGCTCCGGTGCCCGGCAAGAAGATGCCCCCGGAAAAACGCATGGCCGAACTGGATCGCGCCATCGCGGCGATCTTTGCCAAGTATCCCCACCGGGCCACGCCGTAAGCGGCGGGCCGGCGGGGGCGGAAGCGGTGGCGGCCGGTTCGTGGCGGGCGCGACGCTGGCAGGTGGTCGCCCGGCGCCATCCGTCCGCGTTCCTGCTGGCGGCCCAGCTGCTCAGCCTGCTGGCCTATCCGCTGGTGGACGACGGCAGCGGCGGGCGCCTGCTGTTCGGTGCCGGCGCGCTGGTGGTGGTTCCGCTGGCGCTCTGGGTGGTGATGCGCAGCCCGCTGATCAACTGGATCGGCTGGCTGCTGGCGCTTCCGGCGATGGCGCTGACGGTGCTTGGGGTGTTGTTCGACTACCCGTCGTTGCTGCCGATCTCCGCGTCGCTGGAAGCGGCCCTGTACTTCTATGCCGCGGGCGGCTTGATCGCGTACATGCTCCGCGACCACAAGGTCACCTCCGACGAACTGTTCGCCGCGGGCGCGACCTTCACCCTGCTGGCCTGGGGATTCGGCTACGCCTACCTCGCCTGCCAAGCTTGGTATCCGGGCAGCTTCACCGGCATCGAGCCGGAGCGGCAACGTCGCTGGCTCGACCTGCTGTTCTACAGCTTCAGCAACCTGTCCGCGACCGGGCTGGGCGATACGCTGCCGGTGACCGCGCAAGCGAAGGTGCTGACCATGCTGGAGCAGTTCGCCGGGGTGGGCTACATCGCCACCGTGGTGTCGCGGCTGATCGGGTTGAGCATCGTCCGGGATGAAGTGCGCGGCTGAGGCGTCAGGGAAGGCCGGCCTGGAGCTTGCGGATGTCGGCGGTCAATGCTGAGAGGATGGGATGGTCGCTGCCTGCGGTGGCGCTTGCCAGTGCGTTGAGGAAGTTCTCGAGGTTGGTGCGGCGGGTCCACCACGCTGCCTGCGGGTCGGTTTCCGGGCGTGGGCCGAGGGCGGTGGCCAGGCCGTCCAGCCATGCCGAAACCGCTGCCCGGTCAAGATCGCCGCGCGCAATCAGGTAGGTGGCTGCGCGCGCGAGCCGGGTCGGCTCGCCGAAGGCGTAGCCGCGGTTGTCGGCAGGCATTGATTGCGCACCCACGGCGGCCAGCAACGCCATGGTTTGCGCCGGCTGCAGCGCCTTGTTCAAGGCCAGTTGCATGGCCCAGTCGGCGCCGTGGGCAACGCCGTGTCGCCAGCCCTCGCCATCGGCATAGCCGCGATAGTCGCGCACCGACCGCAGGTAGGCGGCGGCGGCATCCGCCATGCGTGCGCGCTGCCCCGGCGTCATCCACGGGCGGACGCGATCGGTGCGAGCCACTTCCGACAGCACCAGCGCCGCGAACGGCTTGCGGAAGCCGCTGGCGTCTTCGCCATCGAGGTGTGCCGAGAGTTTCCGTTCCAGCGTGCGCAGCGTGGCGTCGCCCAGGCGGTTGCCGCGCATCCAGGTGGAGAGCGCCTCGAAGGCGATGCCATCGCGCAGGAATGCGTCGCCCTCGCCCAGGCAGTCGGCCAGCGCAAGCGCGCGCACGTGGCGTTCGGCATCGTGGTCGATGGTGAAGCCGCTGGCTTTCCATCGATCGAGTGAAGCCTGGGCCTCGGTGGACAAGATGCAATGTGCCTGTGCCGGGATTGCGACCAGCCCGGCGAGCACGAGGGCGAAGACGGCATGCAGGCAGGTGCGGCGAATGGGCATGGCGAAGCCGGTGGATTGGGAGGAGATGCGCAGCGTATGCCGGCGCGGCGATGCAGGGATTGTCCCGATTTGTCGGAATGGCCGGGCCGCGCGTACTTGCGTGCATGGCGAGGGCCGCACGTATGATGCGGCTCCCAGTGGCCTGCACGCGACCACATGCCGCCATCCCGTCCGAACCCGACCGACGCGCCGCCGGTGAACCGCCTGCGGGTCGGAGAGTGCGTGGTCGATGTCTCGCTGCGTGAGGTCGTGCGCGCAGATGGCACCAAGACGCGGATTACCGTGAAATCGATGGCGGTGCTGCTGCTGTTGGCCGAGCGCTCGGGGCAGGTGGTGAGCCGCGAGGCGCTGCTGGACTCCGTGTGGGCGGGCACCCTGCCGACCGACGACGTGGTGACGCAGGCGGTCACCCTGCTGCGCAAGGCACTGGGTGACGATCGCGATGCGCCGGCCTACGTGGAAACCATTCCGAAGGCCGGCTATCGGTTACTGGCCAAGGTCGAATGGCAGTCGGATGCCGTTGGCGCGCCGATGTTGCCTGCTGCCCGCCGACGCCCGTGGCTATTTGTCATGCTGGTTGTGTTGGCGGTGATTGCGGCGACGTGGGGCATGCTGCATTGGCGCAAGCCATCGCCCGTGTCGCCGCCGCGAAGTGACGCCGCGCTGCCGGTCGATTTGCCCTACACCCTGCTGACTGCGCGCCCGGGCCCGGAAACCCAACCCGCGCTGTCGCCGGATGGCGCGCTGGTGGCGTACGCGATGCCGCCCGCCGAGTCCGATGGCGCGCCGGCGATTTTCCTGCAGGCGACGCAGCCCACGCCGCCGCGTCAGCTGACGACGCCTCCTGCCGATCATTCCGATCATCTCCCGCGCTGGTCGCCGGACGGGCGCCAGCTGATGTTTGCCCGCATCGACGAAGCGGGTGGCTGTGAGCTGTTGCTGATGCCGGCCAGCGGTGGTGCCACCCGCGCGGTCGGGCGCTGCGATCGCCTCAACGGCCGCTACGACTGGCTGCCCGACGGCAGCGGCATCGTCGCCGGGTTGAAGCTGGAGGGCGGGGGCCCTGCGCCGCTGTCGGTGCTGCGGCTGGACAGCGGGCAATGGCAGCCGATGCGGTATCCGGTCGGGGCCGGCGAAGCGGATTTCGATCCGCATTTCTCGCCGGACGGCACGCGGCTGGCGTTCCGTCGCGGCCTGAGCCATTCGGATCTGTGGGTGATGCCGGCGGCGGGAGGCGCGCCGACGCGGCTGACCCGGCTGCAGGGCAACATCACCGGTTGGGCCTGGACGCCGGATGGGCAGACGCTGTTGCTGGGCTTCCACGGCAATCCGTCGCTGCTGTTCCGGCACGACCTGGCCAGCGGCCGCACCCGGGCACTGGGCCGGTTCCCTGCCAGGAGCCTGGACGTTGCGGCGCGGCGTGGCGTGATGGTGTTCGCCGTCGACGATGCGCACACCGCGATGTTCCGTTACCCGTTGCCGCTGCGCACGGACGCCAATCCGGAAGCGCTGTTCCCCTCGACCGGGGATGACATGCTGCCGTCGCCTTCGCCGGACGGGACGCTGCTGGCGTTCCTGTCCGACCGCAGCCGTGAAGTGCGGTTATGGCTCGGCGCGCCGGGACAGCCCGGCCAATTGCGCATGATCGAAGGCATCACGCCGGTGGCGCGGCATCCGCCGCAATGGTCGGACGATGGACGCCGGCTGCTGGTGATCGGCGAAGCCGCTGTTGCCGGTGGTGGGCATCGGCCGCAGTTGCACGAGATCGATGTCGCCAGCGGCCGCGCGCGGGTGCTGGCGATCGCGGACGCGACGCCGTATTTCGCGCAATACCTGCCGGACGGCCGCCTGCTGCTGGTGGTGGATCGCGGCGCGGGGCGGCTGTCGCTGTGGATCGTGGCGTCGTCTTCGCCATCGCAGGTGGTTGCGGTGCTGGACGACGTGGGCGAAGCGCGCTTCGACCGCGACAGCGGGAACCTGTACTTCGTCCGCAGCGGGCAGCCGGGGCTGTGGCGAACCGGGCTGGAGCTGCGTGCGCCGGTGCAGGTGGACCCGCGCCAGCCGGCTGGCTATTGGTTGCGTCGCTGGGGCGTGCTGGACGGCCGGCCGTTTGCCCTGCGCACGGCCGCGCCGGCGTGCCTGGCGAACTGGCACTGGCTGGGCGAGGGCGGGCCGGCCGATCCCGGCTGCCTCGACCGGGAGCGGCGCGGGGTGCCATCGCTGGCGCTGATGGCGTCCGGCGATGGCAAATGGCTCTACGCGAGCATGACGACGGGGCTGGAGAACAGCGACATCGGCCTGATGGATCTCGATGCGTTGGCGGCGGCTGGTGCTGCAACGCGTTGATTCAAAAGCATTCGGAAAAATTTCGGGTGACTTTCGCCGGGATTTCCTGACCGCCGGGTAGTGCCGGCGCAGTGATGGCGGCCGAGCCTTCGACAGGAGCCGGCCGTGTCTTCCATTTCCCCATTCATTGGGCCGGTGCCGGCGCGCGCCGCGCCGACTGCCGGCCGGCTGCATCTCACGGTGGTTGCCGGCGCGCGGGCGCTGGCGGCATCCGCGCATGCGGCCGTGTTCTGGCTGGTGCTGCGCGGCCAGGTGGAAGTGCGGGCGAAGGAGGGTGATTTCCTGCTCGGGCCGGGCGACTGGATCGCGCTCGACGGCGATTCGGCGCCGCATGCCCTGGGGCGCGCCGGCACCCTGCTGCTTGGCGCTGATCTCGATCCGGACCTGAAGCGTCGGTGGGGCGGGATGCTGCTGTTTCCGGCGCGCGGCCGGATGCCTGCACGTGCGCGCGGCCATGCGTTCCGGTCCTGGCGGGCGAACGGTGCCTTCGAGGACGATCATCCGGGCAGCGGCGTGGGCGGTGGCGCGTTGCTGGAGTTCCTCGCCGACCTGCAGGCGGACCTCATCGGTCGCATCGATCGTTGCCCGGGGCATTCGGACCGGCGCAGGCGGCAGGTGATGGTGCGCATGCAGCGCGCGCGGCTGTGCCTGGAAGGCCGGATGGACGGCGGCCTGCGCATCGGTGAACTGGCCCGGCGCATCCATTTTTCGCCGTGGTATTTCAGCAAGGTGTTCCAGGCCCTGTACGACATCGGGCCGCTGCAGTTTTCCGTGCGGATGCGGCTGGAGCACGCGCACCGGCTGCTGGCGACCACCTGCCTGCCGGTGACGGAGGTGTCGGCGGCCTGCGGCTTCGACAATCCGTGCAGCTTCGCGCGCGCGTTTCGCGCGCGCTTCGGGATGAGTGCCTCCGAATACCGCCTGCGCCATGCTCGGGGTGGCGATGCCGCGCCACGGAAGCGCGCATGCGTGGCGTCCCCGGCTTGCATGCGGGGCGGGCGATGAGCCGGTTCCGCTATTCCGCCGCCTGCAAGGTCGAGGCGGTGCGCCGGGTGGTGGAGGACGGCTTCCGCGTTTGCGACGTGGCTTGCGCGCTGGGGGTCAGCGAAGGCTCGCTGTTCTTCTGGGTGCGCCGCTACCGGCAGTTCGCCCGCCGCGAGCACGCGCGCTCCGCTGGAATGCTGCCGCGTGCGTCGCGTCCGGCCGTCGATTCGCAGCGTGATACCGGAAGCCTCGTTGCCTGGCTGCGGCATGCGGATGCGGCAGCCGCGCCGTCGCGCAATCCGCCAATTCCGGCAAAGCAGCCGGACATGCCGCGCACCTAGCATCGAATCGTTAAAAAATCCTGAAGCCGCATCAATGCGGCATCGGGTTCACCACCACCATCACGCTGGAGAACCGAAGTGAAAAGCATCCGCCGTTCCAATCGCTGCCATCGCAAGGCGCTCGCCCTCGCCGTGGCCCTGTGCTTCGCCGCCGGCGCGCAGGCGCAGACCAATACCTCCGGCGCGGTGACCGGCCGCGCCGCGTCTGGCGACACCATCACCATCAGCAATCCGGCGACCGGCTTCAGCCGCACGATCACGGTGGGCGCGGACGGCAGCTATCGCTTCGCCCAGTTGCCGACCGGGCAGTACCAGCTGAGCCGCAACGGCGGCGCGGTGCGCGGCGTGACCGTCAACGTCGGCACCGCGAGCAGCGTCGACTTCGCCACCAGTGGCGATGCCACTACGCTGGACGCGGTGACCGTGGTCGGCAGCGGCGCGGTGAATCCCATCGACGTGTCTTCGGTCGAATCCACCACAATCATGACCGAGGCGCAGATCGACCGCCTGCCGGTGGGGCGCGACGCCACCAGCGTGGCGCTGCTGGCGCCGGGCACGGTGCGCGGCGACGGCCGCTTCGGCAACCTGGCCTCGTTCGGTGGCGCGTCGGTGGCCGAGAACGTCTATTACGTCAACGGCTTCAATGTCACCAACATCGTCAAGGGCCTGGCCTTCAGCGAGATTCCGTTCGAGGCGTTGCAGGAGCAGCAGGTCAAGACCGGCGGCTATGGCGCCGAGTTCGGGCGCTCGCTGGGCGGCGTGATCAACATGATCACCAAGCGCGGCACCAACGACTGGAAGTTCGGCGGCAACGTCTACTGGAGCCCGGGATCGCTGGCCAGCGGTGCGCGCTTCGCCTACGACCCGCAGCGCGACGGCAGCTATACCGTCGAGGAAGGCGGCACGCAGGACGCGCTGCGCTACAACCTGTATGCCAGCGGCCCGCTGGTGAAGGACAGGCTGTTCGTGTTCGCCCTGTACCAGGGCCAGAAGAACGACGCCGACCAGATCTTCGAAGGCGGCAGCGGCAAGGTCCGGGAGGATTCGCCGCAGGGCCTGGTGAAACTGGACTGGCAGATCAGCGACAACCACAGCCTGGAGTTCACCACGTTCCGCGACACGCTGGAAACCAACACGGTGAACTACCAGCGCGCGGCCGGTGACCTCGGCCTGGGTGGCGGCACCGAGAACGGCCGCGGCTATGCGAAGACCGGTGGCGAGAACCACGTCCTGCGCTGGACCGGCTACATGACCGACAACCTCACGCTCTCGGCGCTGTACGGGCGCGGTGAGTATTCGCGCGCGGCCACCGACACCAATTCCGTGGACTGCCCGATCGTGATCGATGCGCGCACCTCCGCCACGGTCGGGCCGCTGGGCGTGGCCGGTTGCTGGATCGGCGGCGGTATCGTGAGCGACCCCAATGCCGGCGACGTGCGTAAGGCCTGGCGCTTCGACGGCGAGTGGGCGCTGGGCGACCACCTGGTGCGCTTCGGCGTGGACCGCGAGGAGTTCTCGACGGTGGACGGCAACGTGTACTCCGGCACCAGCCACGAGCCGGAGACGCCCGGCGGCGTGTTCTGGCGCTATTCCAACGTGCTGCCCGGCCAGGCGTTGCCCGGTAACGGCGCAATCGTGCCGGGCGGCGTCACCGAGATCGTGCGCCTGCGCTATTTCGAGAACGGCGGCAATTTCGTGACCAAGAACAGTGCCTGGTACCTCGAGGACAACTGGAGCGTCACCGACAACTTCCTTGCCTATGTCGGCATCCGCAACGAGTCGTTCACCAACCTCAACTCGCTGGGTGGTGCCTTCATCGACGTGAAGAACACCTGGGCACCGCGGCTGGGCTTTTCCTGGAACGTGCGTGGTGATTCCAGCCTGAAGGTGTTCGGCAACGCGGGCCGCTATTACATCCCGGTCTATGCGAACACCAACGTCCGCCTGGCCGGCTCCGAACTCGATTACATCGAGTACTACACCTTCAGCGGGATCGATCCGGCTACCGGTGCGCCGACGCTCGGCACCAAGCTGGGGGATCGCTTCCACAACAGTGAGGGCGGGGTGCCCGATCCGAAGGGCGTGGTGGACAACGAACTGACCCCGATGTACCAGGACGAGTACATCGTGGGCATGCAAATGGCGCTGGGCGAAAAATGGTCGCTGGGCGTGCGTGGCATCCACCGCAGCCTGAAGTCGGGCATGGACGACGTGTGCGACGGTGCCGGCGCGCAGGCGTGGGCGGCGGCGAACGGCTTCACGCCGGGCGAGGCGCAGGCGATCCGCGACGCCATCGATCATTGCTTCCTCACCAACCCGGGCAAGGACCTGTCGATCAACGCCGACCTGAAGGGCGATGGCCAACTGGTGCGCGTGGACGTGCCGGCGTCGGCGCTGGGCTTCCCGCTGGCCAAGCGCAAGTACACCGCGCTGGAAGTGTTCGCGGAGCGCTCGTGGGACGACAAGTGGTCGCTGCAGGCGTCCTACACCTGGGCCAAGAGCATCGGCAACACCGAGGGCTACGTGCGCTCCGACAACGGCCAGGACGATGCCGGCATCACCTCGTCGTTCGATTTCCCCGGTCTGATGGACGGCAGCTACGGCTACCTGCCGAACGACCGCCGCCACAGCCTGAAGGTGTTCGGTGCGTACAAGCTGGCCGAGGAATGGACGCTGGGCGCGAACCTGCTGATCCAGAGCGGGCGTCCGTACAACTGCTTCGGCGTGTACCCGGACAGCGGGCCCAATCCGACTGCGGGTGACTATGGCGCGGAGTCGTTCTACTGCGGCTATTACCATCCGGGCACCGGCGGCGGCAATTACCAGTCCTACCTGAAGCCGCGCGGCACGGCTGGCCGGGTTGGCTGGGCGCACGAGTTCGACCTGCGCCTGACCTATGACCCGGCCTGGGCGGAAGGCCTGAAGATGAGCATGGCCGTGCGCAACGTGCTGGACAGCAAGGACCATTACCGCGTGCAGGACGTGCGCGATGACGGCACCGCCGGCGCGCCGCTCTCGACCTACCTGCATCCGCGCGGCTTCGTCGCGCCGCGCGCGGTGACGTTCTCGGTGCAGTACGACTTCTGAGCGCAGCGTCCAGCGCCCCGGGAAACAAAAACCGCCGGCAGATCCTGCCGGCGGTTTTTTTCATCGTGGATCGCCGGGCGGGGCGCGGCGGTTAGAACTTGGGCTTGTCGTCGCTCGCCTGGTAGCGCGCCATCGCCTCGACGATGATCTGCTTGGCCTCGGCGCTGCCGCCCCAGCCGTCCAGCTTCACCCACTTGCCGTCTTCGAGGTCCTTGTAGTGCTCGAAGAAGTGGCCGATGCGCTGCAGCCAGTGCTTGCTGACCTTTTCGATGTCATCGATGTGGCTGTAGCCGGCGAACACCTTGTCGATCGGCACGGCGAGCAGTTTCTCGTCGCTGCCGGCCTCATCGCTCATCTTCAGCACGCCGACCGGGCGGCAGCGGATCACCGAGCCCGGCACCAGCGGCAGCGGCAGGATCACCAGCACGTCGGCCGGGTCGCCGTCGCCGCAGACGGTGTAGGGCACGTAGCCGTAGTTGCACGGATAGCGCATCGGGGTGGACAGGATGCGGTCCACGAAGATCGCGCCGGAGGCCTTGTCGACCTCGTACTTGACCGGCTCGGCGTCCTTCGGGATTTCGATGATGACGTTGATTTCTTCCGGCGGGTTCTTGCCGGTGGGGACGAGGTCCAGGCCCATGTGGGTTGCTCCGACGTGCGTGCCGCACCCGGCAGGGCGCGGCGGTGGATAGAGGGGGGAGGCCTCGCATTTTACCTGCTGCGCGGGGCGCCGGCGCGCACGCGAAGAAGGGCCGGGATGGAGCCTGTATCCTTGCAGCGCCCTCCGCCGACGCTTTCGCGGCGTGGCCCGGGCGGATCCGCACCGCTTCAGGATGCTTCCGATGACGCAAAACCTCCGCATCGCAATGGCGCAGTTCGATTTCCCGGTCGGCGATGTCGCCGGGAACGCGGCGCGCATCGCCGAGATGATCGCCTTCGCCCGCGACGAATACGCCGCCGACCTGGTGCTGTTCCCCGAGCTGGCGCTGTCCGGCTATCCGCCGGAAGACCTGCTGCTGCGGCCGGCATTCCTGCGTGCCTGCGAGGCGGCGATGGCGGACATCGCGGCGCAGGCGCGCGGCATCGTCGCGGTGGTGGGCTGGCCGCAGGCGGCCGGCAGCGTGGTTTACAACGCCGCCAGCGTGCTGCGTGACGGCGCTATCGAGGCGACCTACCGCAAGCGCGAGCTGCCGAACTACGCGGTGTTCGACGAACGCCGCTGGTTCGACGTCGACCCCGACCGCGAGGACTGCGTGTTCGAGGTCAACGGCACCCGGGTCGGCCTGGTGATCTGCGAGGACCTGTGGTTCGCCGAACCCATCGCCTCCACCGTCGCCGCCGGCGCGCGGCTGGTGCTGGTGCCCAACGCCTCGCCCTACGAGCACGACAAGCACGCCGAGCGCGACGCCCTGCTGGCGCAGCGCGCCGGCGAGACCGGTGCCGCATTCGCCTACCTCAACCTGGTCGGGGGGCAGGACGCGCTGGTGTTCGATGGCGCCTCGGTGGTGGCGGATGGCGACGGCAACGTGCATCCGGCCGCGCTGGCGTTCGACGAGCAGTGGCTGGTGGTGGACTTCGATCCCGCGATGCGCCGCTTCGCTCCGCTGCAGTGGACGGTGGACGGCGACGAGAGCCGCGATGCGCTGGCCTGGCGCGCGGTGGTGCGCGGGACCCGCGACTACTGCCGCAAGAACGGCTTCGACAAGGTCTGGCTGGGGCTTTCAGGCGGGATCGACTCGGCGCTGGTGCTGGCGATCGCCGCCGACGCGCTGGGCGCGGAGAACGTCACCGCGGTACGGATGCCGTCGCGCTATACCGCCGATCTTTCCAACGACCTGGCGCGCGAGCAGTGCGATGCGCTGGGTGTGGCGATGGTGACCCTGCCGATCGAGAAGCCGTTCCAGGGGTATCTGGAGGCGCTTGGGCAGGTGTTCGCCGGCCAGCCGGCGGATGTCACCGAGGAGAACCTGCAGTCGCGGGTGCGCGGCGCGCTGATGATGGCGCTGTCCAACAAGTTCGGCGGGCTGCTGCTGACCACCGGCAACAAGAGCGAGTACGCGGTCGGCTACGCCACCATCTACGGCGACATGTGCGGCGGCTATGCCCCGCTGAAGGATCTGTACAAGACCGAGGTGTTCGCGCTGGCGCGCTGGCGCAACACGGTGGGGGACCGGGTCATCCCGCAGGCGGTGATCGACCGGCCGCCGTCCGCGGAGCTGCGCGAGAACCAGCGTGACCAGGATTCGCTGCCGCCCTACGACGTGCTGGACGCGATCCTGCAGCGGCACGTCGACCAGGAGCAGGGGCGCGCCGAGATCGTGGCCGCCGGTTTCGATGCCGCCACCGTGGACAAGGTGCTGCGGCTGGTGCGGATCGGCGAGTGGAAGCGCCACCAGGCCGCGCCCGGGCCGAAGGTCAGCCGGCGCGCGTTCGGGCGCGAGCGT
This sequence comes from Thermomonas sp. LB-4, assembly GCF_036409385.1. NCBI lineage: Bacteria > Pseudomonadati > Pseudomonadota > Gammaproteobacteria > Lysobacterales > Lysobacteraceae > Thermomonas > Thermomonas sp. LB-4. The sequence continues at coordinate 172,398 of NZ_JAXOFT010000003.1, forward strand.
CGCTATCCGGTCAGCAGCGGCTGGCGCGAGTAAGCGAAAGGGGTCAGCCTGCGTGCCGCTGGCTCAGCGCGACTCGCCGGTGAACGGGTTCAGCCGCTTGAGCATGCTCGGATCCTTCGGCCAGTGGCCGGCCAGCCACGGGTGCTGCGGATCGTTCTGTTCCAGCACGCGCCTAGCGTCGGCGGCCAGCACGGTATTGCCCAGCCGCGTGTAGGCTTCGCCCAGCAGCGCCACGGCGTCATTCTGGTATTCGCTCTGCGGGTAGGTTTCCAGCAGGTAGGTGGCGCGGTCGGCGGCCGACACCCAGGCGCCGCGGCGCAGGTAGTACAGGCCGGTGTTCATCTCGAAGCGGGCGAACTCGTTGCGCAGGAACACCATGCGCTGGCGGGCATCGCCGGCATAGGCACTGTTGGGGTAGCGGGTGGCGACGGTATTGAAGTCCGCGTAGGCCTGTTGCGGCGCGGCCAGGTCGCGTGTGCTGGTGTCGAGGTTGAAGGCGCGCGCCATGAACACCGTGTTGCGCGCCATGTTGGACAGGCCGCGCAGGTAGTACAGGTAGGCGATGTTGCGGTGGGTCGGGTAGGTGCGGATGAAGCGGTCGATGGTGGAGATCGCGTCCTCGTGCTTGCCGGCCTTGTACTGGGCATACGCCTGCTCCATCAGCGCCTGCTCGGTGAACGGGCCGTAGGGATACTGCGCGATCAGCCGCCCGAAGACCTCGCTGGCGTTGGCCCAGCGGCCCATCTGCATGTTGTCGTGGGCGCGGTCGTAGAGCTCGCCCACCGGCAGGCCCTCGTTCTTGTTCTTGTCCTTGAACATCGTCTTGATGCCGGAGCAGCCGGTGACGGCGACCACGAGCGCGAATGCAAGGGCGGGGCGCAGCAGAGCGGAACGCTGGATCATGGGCATCAAACGGGCGCCGGGGGCATGAAGGCTGGATAATACCAGCCCCCGGCTTCGATCTAGCCCGGGCGCTTCCCGCCGTTGCCGGCGGCTTACGGAACCCCCCATGCCCCAGACCGGACCCCGCACCGCCCTCGTTCCCGACCAATGCGCAGGCCGCCGTCTGGACGCGGTGGTGGCCGAGCTGTTTCCCGAATACTCGCGCTCGCGGCTGTCGGCCTGGATCAAGTCCGGCGACCTTGTGGTGGACGGCGCCCCGGCGCGGCCGCGCGATCCGGTCCGCGGGGGCGAGGCCATTGCCCTGACCGTGGTGGAGGACGTGCAGACCCATGCGGTCGCCGAGGACATCCCGCTGGACGTGCTGTACGAGGACGAGCACGTCTTCGTGCTGGACAAGCCGGCCGGTCTGGTGGTGCATCCGGGCGCGGGCAACCCGGCCGGCACCCTGGTCAACGCGCTGCTGCACCGCGACCCCGGCCTCGACAAGCTGCCGCGCGCCGGCATCGTCCACCGCCTGGACAAGGACACCAGCGGCGTCATGGTGGTGGCCCGCACCTTGCCGGCGCACACCGCCCTGGTGGCCCAGCTGTCGGCGCGCGAAGTGCACCGGCAATACCTTGCGGTGGTGGTGGGCGCGCTGGTGTCCGGCGGCACCGTGGCCGCGGCCATCGACCGCCACCCGCGCGACCGCCTGCGCATGGCGGTGCGCGAGGACGGCAAGGAGGCGGTGACCCACTACCGCCTGCGCGAGCGCTTCCGCGCCCATACCGCGCTGGAGTGCCGGCTGGAAACCGGCCGTACCCACCAGATCCGCGTGCACATGGCGCATCTGAAGCATCCGATCCTCGGCGATCCGCTGTATGGCGGGTCGCTGAAGCTGCCGAAGGGTGCGTCGGAAGAACTGATCGCGGTCCTGCGCGGCTTCAGGCGGCAGGCGCTGCATGCCGAGGTGCTGGAGTTCGCGCATCCGGTCAGCTTTGATCCGGTGCGCTGCGAAGCGCCGGTGCCGGAAGACATGCGCGAACTGATGCGGGTGCTGCGCGAGGACGCGGCTGCGCACGCCGAAGCCGAGCGCGCCCGGCGATGACCGCGTTCCTCCCGGCCGACTGGCCGGCGCCGCCCGGCGTCCGTGCACTGACCACGCTGCGGCATGGGCTGGGCGGATCAAGGCCGCCGTTCGACAGCTTCAACCTCGGCGCGCGCTGCGGCGACGACCCGGAGGCGGTGATCGCGAACTGCCGCCAGCTGGAAGCCGCGCTGGCCCTGCCATCTGCGCCGCGCTGGCTGCGCCAGGTGCACGGCGTGGCGGTGGCCGTCGAGCCCGCGGGCGACGAGCCCGAGGCCGACGCGGCGGTGACCGCCACGCCGGGGACCGTGCTGGCAATCCTCACCGCAGACTGCCTGCCGGTGGTGCTGGCGGAGAAAGACGGTGGTGAACTCGCCGCCGCACACGCGGGTTGGCGTGGCCTGGGCGCCGGCGTGCTGGAAGCCACGGTGGCGGCGATGCGTACGCCGGCAGACCGGCTGGTGGCCTGGCTCGGCCCCGCGGCCGGACCGCAGGCCTATGAAGTCGGCGCGGAGGTCTTCGAAGCCTTCACTGTCCGCGACGGCCGCGCGCGGATGGCGTTCCTGCCCACCCGTCCCGGCCACTGGCGCGTCGATCTCTACACCCTGGCGCGGCAGCGCCTGTTGGATGCCGGGGTGACCCACGTCCACGGCGGCGGCCTGTGCACCATTTCCGATCCGTCCCGCTTCTTCTCGCATCGCCGCGACGGCCACAGCGGCCGCATCGCCACCCTGGCCTGGATCGCGCCTTGAGCGCGGCGCCGGCGGCGACGCTGTTCCAGCAGGCGCTGGGCGCGGCGTTCTACAGCCTTCCCGAGGCCGTGCGCCGCCTGCACGCGGTGCGCGGCAACGCGCGTTACGCCGGCATCGCCAGCGTCGAGCGCGGCCGCAACCCGCTGGCCCGGCTGTGCGCGCGCATCGCCGGGCTGCCGAAGGCGATGCGGGAGGTGCCGCTGGCCATCGAGTTCGACGCCGACGCCAAGCGCGAGACCTGGCGGCGCGATTTCGGCGGCGTGCGCATGCAGACCCGGCTTGCATTCAAGGGCGGCCTGCTGCGCGAACGGCTGGGGCCGCTGCAATTCCGCTACCGCCTGCATCCGGCCCGCGAGGCGCTGTGGTGGCAGGTGGCCGGCGTACGCGCGTTCGGGCTGCTGCCGCTGCCGTCCGGCTGGTTCGAGGGCGTGCGCTGCCGCGAGCGCGAGCACGCTGGGCGCTACGAGTTCCTGGTCGAGGCGCGCCTGCCCTTGATCGGCCTGGTGGTCCGCTACGACGGCTGGCTGGAGCCGTTGGCCGATGCCGAGGCGATCCGCCACGTGCCGCTCGGACGCCAGTTCGTGGGAGCGGAGCGCAGGGGGTGAGCGCCTTTGCCAGATCACGCAAGGACCATCGCGCCCCTGCGGTGCGCTCTTACGGATCGGGGGCGCTTGCAGGCGGCGATGGCGCCGCGGTCGATCCTTCCAGCAACCACGCCAGCTTGCGCGCCTTCGGCTGGCGCTTGAGCGCGTATTCGGCGCGCAACGCGCTGCCGCGATCCGGATAGGCGCGGCTGCCGAGCACGCATTCCGGTGGGTGCGAACGGGTGTACTTCGCGCCTTGGCCGGCAGCGTGCTGGCGGAAGCGACGCTCCACGTCGGTGGCGATGCCGGCATACAGGCTGCCGTCGCGGCAGCGCAGCAGGTACAGGTGCCAGCCCGCGGTCATCGCGGCGTGCGCGCCAACCGCCCCATCAGCACCGCGCTGCGCAGCGCCTGCCGCGGGATGCTCGCCAGGTCGACCGTCTCGCCGTCGGCGTGCGCGCGCGACCCGGCTGCGCCCATCCCGGCAAGCACGTCCGCGTCGGCGGCGACGAAGCTGGAATCGGCGGCGCCGCGCTTGGCCGGGTCCCATTCGCCCATCGTGGGCAGGCCAAGATCGGCGTTGACCTGGTTGAGCAGGGCAAGCAGCGCGCGATTTCCGGCGGTCGGCGCCATCGGCGGATAGGCATCCGCGAACACCAGCGTCGCGCCCGTCTTCGGCAGGTGCTTCGCCACGATCGCCTGCATCCGCGCCCGCGCCCGGGTCTCCTGTTCCGGCGTCAGCGCCCGCAGGTCGCCCACCGCGACCGCGCGTTCCGCAATGATGTTGGGCTTGCCGGCGGCGCTGCCGCGGGCGCCGTCCGGTTCGAGCACCGCCGGGGTGCCGCCGACCATGATCCCGGCATTGACGGTGAGGTTCGGTTCGGGGAGCTCGCGCCGGAATCCGTCGAGGATGCGCGCCAGTTCGTAGTTCGCACCGTAGCCTAGCGCTTCGCCGAAGACGCCGCTGGAATGGCCGGTCAGGCCGGTGGTGGTGAGCTCCCAGTCGGCCACGCCGCGACGTGCGATGGTCGCGTGGTCGCGGCCGCCATCGACGATCAGGCCCTCGTACTCCAGCGCCACGTCCGCCCATTTCCCGGCCGCGACCAGATCGGCGCGGGCCGCCGCCAGCGGCGTGCCGGCGGATTCCTCGTCGCCGGTCAGCACCACCTTGATGTCCGCGTCGCGCAGTGTGCCGGCGGCATGCATGGCGCGCAGCGCGGCGACGATGATCACCACGCCGCCCTTGTCGTCGCCGATGCCGGGACCGGTGGCGGTATCGCCCGTGCGGACGAAGCGCTGGAACGGCGAGTCCGGCTCGAACACGGTGTCCAGATGGCCGATCAGCAGGATGCGCTTGCCGCGCCCGTTGCCCGCGTGGGTGGCGACCAGATGGCCGGCGCGCCCGGTCGCGCGCATGTCGATCCACGCCACGTCGAAGCCCAGCGGCTCCAGTTCGGCGCGGACCATGTCGCCCGCCGCCTTCACGCCGGGCAGGTTGAGCGTGCCCGAATTCTGGTTGACCAGTCGCTCCAGCAGCGCGATCGCATGCGGCTGGTCGGCTTCGATCGCGGCCAGCAGGCGCTGCTCGTCGGCGGAAGGCGCTGCGCCGGCACAAGGGGCGGCGGACAGGGCGAGCAGCAGGCCGCAGGCCAGGGCGCGGGAGCGGAGCATGTGTCGTTCCGGGAGGGAAAGCGGCGACCATAACCCAGTCTCAACGGGTTGCGCGATTTGACTTGAATCACGGCGCGCGGACCGCATGTGGAGGACATTGGGCCGATAGCCCCCGCCAACAGGATCTCCGTCATGCGAATGGACAAGCTCACTTCGCGTTTCCAGCAGGCGATCAGCGACGCCCAATCGCTGGCCGTGGGCCGCGACCACACCATCATCGAACCCGTGCACCTGCTGCTGGCCCTGCTGGACCAGCAGGGCGGCGGCGCGCGCCCCTTGCTCGCCCAGGCCGGCGTCAACGTGCCGGTGCTGCGCGAACGCCTGACCGAAGCACTCGACAAATTGCCGAAGGTGACGGGGCAGGCCGGCAACGTGCAGGCCGGCAACGACCTGGTGCGCCTGCTCAATGTCACCGACAAGCTGGCGCAGAAGCGCGGCGATGCCTACATCGCCAGCGAGCTGTTCCTGCTCGCGGCGCTGGAGGAGTCCGGCGAGGCCGGCAAGGCGCTGAAGGCCGCGGGCGCCAACAAGGCCAGGCTCGAGGCGGCCATCGACAAACTGCGTGGGGGCGAGAAAGTGACCGACGAGAATGCGGAAGACGCGCGCCAGGCGCTGGAGAAATACACCATCGACCTCACCGCGCGCGCCGAGAGCGGCAAGCTCGACCCGGTGGTCGGCCGCGACGAGGAAATCCGCCGCACCATCCAGGTGCTGCAGCGCCGCACCAAGAACAACCCGGTGCTGATCGGCGAACCGGGCGTGGGCAAGACCGCGATCGTCGAAGGCCTGGCCCAGCGCATCATCAACAACGAGGTGCCGGAAGGCCTGCGTGGCAAGCGCCTGCTGAGTCTGGACATGGGCGCGCTGATCGCCGGCGCCAAGTTCCGCGGCGAGTTCGAGGAGCGGTTGAAGGCGGTGCTGAATGATTTGGCCAAGAACGAAGGCCAGATCATCCTGTTCATTGACGAGTTGCACACCATGGTCGGCGCCGGCAAGGCCGAGGGCGCGATGGATGCAGGCAACATGCTGAAGCCGGCCTTGGCGCGCGGCGAGCTGCATTGCATCGGCGCGACCACGCTGGACGAATACCGCAAGTTCATCGAGAAGGATGCCGCGCTGGAGCGACGCTTCCAGAAGGTGTTCGTCGGCGAGCCGTCGGTGGAGGACACCATCGCGATCCTGCGCGGGCTGAAGGAGCGCTATGCCGTGCACCACGGCGTGGAAATCACCGATCCGGCCATCGTCGCCGCCGCCACGCTCAGCAATAGGTACATCGCCGACCGCCAGTTGCCGGACAAGGCGATCGACTTGATGGACGAGGCGGCTTCGCGCATCCGCATGGAGATCGATTCCAAGCCGGAGGAAATGGATCGCAAGGAGCGCCGCCTGATCCAACTCAAGATCCAGCGCGAGGCGCTGAAGAAGGAGAAGGACGCCGAATCCAGGCAGCGCCTGGCCGACCTGGAGAGCGAGATCGTCGTACTCGAACGCGAGTACAGCGACCTGGAGGAAGTGTGGAAGGCCGAGAAGGCCACCCTGCAGGGCGCGACGAAGATCAAGGAGCAGATCGAGGCCGCGCGGCTGGAGCTGGAAGCAGCGCAGCGCAAGCAGGATTTCGCCGCGATGAGCGAGATCCAGTACGGCCGCATCCCGGCGTTGGAGAAGCAGCTGGCCGCTGCGCAGGAAGCCGAGACGAAAGGCTTCACGCTGTTGCAGGACAAGGTGACGGCGGAAGAGATCGCGCAGGTGGTCGCGCGCTGGACCGGCATCCCGGTGTCCAAGATGCTGGAAGGCGAGCGCGAGAAGCTGCTGCAGATGGAAGCGCAGCTGCACACCCGCGTGGTCGGGCAGGAAGAAGCGATCAAGGTGGTGTCCGACGCGGTGCGCCGCTCGCGCGCCGGCCTGTCCGACCCCAACCGCCCCAGCGGCTCGTTCCTGTTCCTCGGTCCCACCGGCGTCGGCAAGACCGAGCTGTGCAAGGCGCTGGCCGAGTTCCTGTTCGACAGCAGTGATGCGATGGTGCGCATCGACATGAGCGAGTTCATGGAGAAGCACGCCGTGAGCCGCCTGATCGGCGCGCCTCCCGGCTACGTCGGCTACGAGGAGGGTGGCTACCTGACCGAGGCGGTGCGCCGGCGCCCGTACAGCGTGATCCTGCTCGACGAGGTGGAGAAGGCGCATCCGGATGTGTTCAACATCCTGCTGCAGGTGCTGGACGATGGCCGCCTCACCGACGGCCAGGGCCGCACGGTGGATTTCCGCAACACCGTCATCGTGATGACCAGCAACCTCGGTTCGCACCAGATCCAGGAGCTGTCGGGCGGTGACAGTCCGGAGGCCTACATCCAGATGAAGGCGGCGGTGATGGGCGTGGTGCAGGCCCACTTCCGCCCGGAGTTCATCAACCGGCTCGACGACATCGTGGTGTTCCACCCGCTGGACAAGGTGCAGATCAAGCAGATCGCGCGGATCCAGCTGCGCGGACTGGAAAAGCGGTTGGCCGAGCGCGGCATCCGCATCGAGCTGAGCGACAAGGCCTACGACCTGCTCGGCAACGTCGGCTTCGACCCGGTGTACGGCGCGCGTCCGCTCAAGCGCGCGATCCAGCAGCAGATCGAGAACCCGCTGGCGCAGGAGATCCTGTCGGGCCGGTTCGCCAGCGGCGACGTGGTCAAGGTGGACGCCGAGGGCGGCAAGCTGGTGTTCGCCAAGACCTGAGCCAGATGTGCGCCGCGCCGGGCCGCGCGGATTGTGCGCGTGGCCCGGTGGCGCGCACCCAGAACGGGGTGGTGCACTGCGCCACAGGGCGTCGTTTCCGGGTATCCTTCGCGCTCCATCCATTTATCCGGATAGAGCGATGAATAAGTCAAGCTGGAAGCCCGAGACTATCGCCGTGCACGGCGGGTACTCGCCCGATCCCACCACCCGCGCGGTCGCGGTGCCGATCTACCAGACGGTTGCCTACGCCTTCGACGACACCCAGCACGGTGCCGACCTGTTCGACCTGAAGGTGCCGGGCAACATCTACACCCGCATCATGAACCCCACCACCGACGTGCTGGAGCAGCGCGTTGCGGCGTTGGAGGGCGGCATCGGCGCGTTGGCGCTGGCATCCGGGCAATCGGCGGTGACCTACGCCATCCAGACCATCGCCGAGGCTGGCGACAACATCGTCTCGTCCAGCGCGCTGTACGGCGGCACCTACAACCTGTTCGCACACACGCTGCCGCAGTTCGGCATCACCGCGCGCTTCGCCGATGCCAACAATCCGGAAGCCATCGCCGCGCAGATCGATGCGCGCACCAAGGCGGTGTTCGTCGAATCCATCGGCAATCCGCGCGGCAACATCACCGACATCGAGGCCGTGGCGAAGGTCGCGCATGCCCATGGCGTGCCGGTGATCGTGGACAACACGGTGGCAACGCCCTACCTGCAGCGCCCGTTCGACTTTGGCGCGGACATCGTGGTGCATTCGCTCACCAAGTACCTCGGCGGGCACGGCACCAGTCTTGGCGGCGCGATCGTGGATTCGGGCCGGTTCCCATGGGCCAAGCATGCCGAACGCTTCCCGCGCCTCAACACACCGGACGTGAGCTACCACGGCGTGGTCTACACCGAGGCACTGGGCCCGGCGGCGTACATCGGCCGCGCGCGCGTGGTGCCGCTTCGCAATACCGGCGCGGCGATCTCGCCGTTCAACGCGTTCCTGATCCTGCAGGGCATCGAGACGCTGGCGCTGCGCATGGACCGAATCAACGCCAATGCGCTGGCGGTGGCCAACTATCTCAAGGCCCATGCCAAGGTCGCGTGGGTGAATTACGCCGCGCTGCCGGGCCATCCGGAACACGCGCGGGTGCAGAAGTACCTGCGCGGGCACGGCTCCGGCGTGTTGACCTTCGGCCTGCCGGGCGGGCGCGAAGCGGGCGCGCGTTTCCTCGATGCGCTGCAGCTGTTCACGCGGTTGGTGAACCTGGGCGATGCGAAGTCACTGGCCACGCACCCGGCCTCCACCACGCATCGCCAGCTGGACGCGGCGGAGTTGGAGAAGGCGGGCGTGTCGCTGGACACGGTGCGCCTGTCGATCGGCATCGAGCACATCGACGACCTGTTGGCCGACCTGGAGCAGGCGCTGGCGAAGGCCTGAGCCGTGCCGCCGCGCGCCCCGGCTCCGGGGCGCCGGCTTAAGCGTTGGCGGGTTGCGCGGGCGGCTGGCGCAGCGCCCGATACGGCGGCGTCGCCATCACCATTTCGGTCAGCGAGTAGGCCAGTTCGCGTTCCGCCAGCACGGCCGCGTCCGCGCCGTGCTGCAGCAGGTGCTTGACCTGGGTTTCGCTGTGCGCGCGGGCCAGCACGCTGAGCGCGGGATTGACCGCCTTCAGCCGCTCGATCGCCTCGCCGGCTTCCAGCGCCTGCGACATCGCGAAGATCGCCAGGTTGGCGCGTTCCGGGGCCGCTTCCTGCATCACCCGGCGATTGGCGACGTTGCCGCGGACGGTGGGGAATCCGCTGGCCCGGGCCTGCACCACCCGGTCGGCGTCGTCCTCGACCACCACTACCGGCACACCACGCTCCTGCAGCAGCTGGGCCAGCTGGCTGCCGACGCGGCCGTAGCCGACCACGATCGCATGGCCGCCGATGTCCACCGGCACCACGTCCGGCTCCGGCGGCGTGTTGGCGAGGACGCGCGCGTCTTCGCGGCGCTGCCAGCGATCCAGCACCATGAACAGCAGCGGGTTGAGCATGATGGTGATCAGCGCGCCGGCCAGCACCAGATCGTGACCGTCCTTGGGCAGGATCTTCAGCGACAGGCCCAGCCCGGCGATGATGAAGGCGAATTCGCCGATCTGCGCCAGGCTGGTGGAGATGGTGAGCGCGGTGGAATTGGGATGGCCGAACGCGCGCACGATGGCGTAGGCGGCCACCGATTTTCCGAACACGATGATCAGCGTGGTCGCCAGCACCTGCAGCGGGTGTTCGATGAGGATGCGCGGATCGAACAGCATGCCGACCGAAACGAAGAACAGCACCGCGAACGCATCGCGCATCGGCAGCGAATCCTGCGCGGCCTGGTGGCTGAACTCGGACTCGTTGAGCAGCATGCCGGCGAAGAACGCGCCCAGCGCGAAGCTCACCCCGAACAGTTCGGCCGAGCCGAACGCCACGCCCATCGCGATCGACAGCACCGCCAGCGTGAACAGTTCGCGCGAGCCGGTGCCGGCGATCCGTTCCAGCACCCACGGGATCGCCCGGCGACCGACGATCAGCATGAAGGCGACGAAGGCGGCGACCTTGCCGAAGGTGATCGCCAGCGCCTTGACGATGTCGGCGGCGCCGACCTCCCCGCCGCCGCCCAATGCGCCGGCCAGCGCCGGGATCAGCACCAGCGCGACCACGCAGGCCAGGTCTTCCACGATCAGCCAGCCCACCGCGATCTTGCTGCGGCGGGTATCCAGCAGGCGGCGCTCCTCCATCGCCCGCAGCAGCACCACGGTGCTGGCGGTGGCCAGCGAGAAGCCGAAGATCAGCCCTTCGATATGCCGCCAGCCCATCAGCTCGGCCATGCCCCAGCCCAGCAGCGTGGCGACCGCGATCTGTCCCACCGCACCGGGAATGGCGATGTTCTTCACCGACATCAGGTCGCGCAGCGAGAAATGCAGGCCCACCCCGAACATCAGCAGGATCACCCCGATCTCCGCCAGCTGCGGCGCCAGCTCCGCATCACCCACGAAGCCGGGCGTGTACGGCCCGGCCAGCACCCCCGCCAGCAGGTAGCCCACCAGCGGCGACAGCCGCAGGCGGTTGGCCAGCGCGCCCAGCCCGAAGGCGAGCACGAAGCCGAAGACGAGCATGGCGATGAGCGAGGTGTGATGCTGCATGGGTGCTCCGCGGGGTCGATGTCCCGATGATCGCACGGGCGGGAGACGCGCCGGAGGCAAAAACGCCCCGGAAATCCGGGGCGTCGGGATGAAAAATGAATGCGGGTTCAGTTCACCATTTGTAGGCGACGCGTCCGTAGACGTAGCGGCCGTTGAAGCCGAAGGGCGAGTACAGGCTGTACGGGAACATGCCGAAAGTGGAGTTGGCGTAGGTGTTCTGATCCGGATATTCGTCCAGCGCGTTGTCGGCGCCCAGCGTTGCCACCCAGTGCTGGTTCGGGCGGAAGTTCAGCGACAGGTCCAGCGTCCACTTGCCGCCGTAGGTCTGGTCCTGCGCCGGGTTGCTGGCGTGGCGGGCGGTCACTTCGCCGTAGCGGGTCGCGCCGGCATTGAAGTCCCAGCGCTGCAGGTTCCAGCCGGCGGTCAGCGCGAACTTGTCGCGCGGCGAGCCCTCCTCGATGCGCCCGCGTTCGTCGCGGCCCATGCGCTCCAGGTTGGCGCCCAGCGCCGACAGCGCCGCCGGGTTCGGCGCGATGCGGGTCACGTCGGTCTTGTTGTAGTTGTAGCTCGCGGTCAGGTTCAGGCTGCTGGCGGCCAGCGGCACGTTCCAGGTGCCGACCACGTCCACGCCGCGGGTGCGGGTGTCGATGGCGTTGTTGAAGTAGCGCGCGCTGGTGACGTTGGTGATGCCCAGCCCGGCCAGCAGCGCCTGTGCCGCCGCGTTGTTGGCGATGTTGAGGTTGGACGAGAGCACGATGCGGTCGTCGATCTCGATCCGGTAGGCGTCGACGGTCAGGTAGATCCGCTCCGCCGGCTGCAGCACCAGGCCCAGGCTGTAGGACAGCGAGGTTTCCGCTTGCAGCGGTTCCGCGCCCAGCGCTTGTGCGGCTGCCCCTGCGGCGGGGAAGGTGCCGGTCTCGTAAGCGACGCCGCTGGTGATGTTGGTGGTGACCGCCTGGTAGTGCTGCTGCGCCAGCGACGGCGCCCGGAAGCCGGTGGCAACGGTGCCGCGCAGGGCAGCCGCCTCGGTGAACGCGTAGCGTGCCGACAGCTTGCCGGAAAACTGGTCGCCGAAGTCGGAATAGTCCTCGTAGCGGCCGGCAAGGCCTGCGGAGAACTTCTCGGTGAAGTCGCCTTCAAGGCCCGCGTAGACCGCGTAATTGTGGCGCTCGTAGTTGCCAGCGTTGCGCGGCGTGAACCCGCCAAAACCCTGCGCGCCGGAACCGAAGTAGGAAGCCGGTTCGCCCGCGGTCTGCTCCCAGCTTTCCTGCCGGTGCTCGGCGCCCAGCGAGAGGGTGGCCGGATACTCCAGGCCGATGTTCACGGCCTTGGAGAAGTCCGCGTTCACCACCTGCTGGGTGTACTGCAGCGCGCCGTCGTAGAAGCTGCGCGGGCTGGCGGCGCCGAGGGCGTAGTTGATGGTGTTCTGGGTGCGGAAGTCCAGCCGGCTGTCGCCGAGGTTGTAGCTGAAGTCCCAGTTCCAGCCGCCTGCGCTCACGCCCTTCAGGCCCACCACCACGCTGCGGTCGCGCGCGTCCTGGTTGATCTCCGGTACGTAGCCGTTCGGGTAGACCTGCGCAAGCAGCGCGCCCTGACCGTTGTGATTCTTCGAGCGGTAGAACGCGAATGAGGTGATGTCGCGCGCGCTGGACATCGCGCTGACATAGAGGCTGTTCTCGCCGATCTTCAGATCGGCATTCAGCGAGAGCGCCGAGTGGTCGACATCCGGGTCGCCCAGCTTGAACGCCTTCTGCCCCACGCTGGGGAAGTTGCCGGTGTTCGGCGCGCTGCCCTGGTAAGGGCCGGAGCGGTTGGTCATGTCCTGATGGCCGGTTTGCGCCGCCACGTGAAGGGTGCCGGCGCCACCGCTCAGGGTCAGGCCCGTATCGCCCGATAGCTGCCACTGCTTGCCGTCGCCCTCGGAATACTGGCCGCCGCCGAGGGCGATGCTGCCGCCTTCGCCCGAGCCCTTGAGCACGATGTTGACCACGCCGCCGATGGCGTCCGAACCGTACTGCGCGGAGGCGCCGTCGCGCAGCACTTCCACGCGCTCGATGGCGGCCACCGGGATGGTGTTCAGGTCCACCGCCGACGAGCCGCGGCCGATGGTGCCGTTGACGTTCACCAGCGCCGAGATGTGCCGGCGCTTGCCGTTCACCAGGATCAGCACCTGGTCCGGCGAGAGTCCGCGCAGCTGCGCCGGGCGCACCCCGCTGGTGCCGTCGGCCATGCCGGGGCGCGGGAAGTTCAGCGAGGGCAGGGCGCGCGCCAGCGCGGTGGCCAGCTCGGTGGTGCCGGTCGCCTGCAGCGTTTCCGGGGTCAGGATGTCGATCGGCGACTGCGATTCGGCCACGGTGCGGTCGGCCACGCGGGTGCCGGTGACGATCAGGGTGTCGAGGGTGCGGGCGTCCTTGCCGGCGTCCTGCGCCAGCGCCGGGGTGGCGGCCAGCAGCGAGGACAGGGCGAGCGCGAGCGGGGAGATACGGGGCATGGGGGGCCTTCCTGGTTCGGTGACGACAGTCACCTGTTTAACACCGGCTTAACCCCGCTGCAAACAAGCCCGCGCCATGCGGACATGCGCTAAGGTATGGAGATTCGCACCCTTGATATCGGCGGCCCCGTCGCCACCGGCCGGCAAGCCGCCGGTCGGAAGGCGTTGGCCGGCGGGCGTTGACGGTAGAATCGCCGCCCCATGATTTCCTTCCGCAATTTCGCCCTCCGGCGCGGCGAACGCCTGCTCCTGTCCAACGTCGACCTGGCCCTGCACGCGGGCTGGCGCGTCGGCGTGGTCGGCCGCAACGGCGCCGGCAAGTCCTCCCTGTTTGCTGCGCTGATGCGCGAGGTCGAGCCCGACAAGGGCGACCTGGACCTGCCGGGCAAGGCGCGCGTCGCCTCGGTGGCGCAGGAGACCCCGCACCTGCCGGACCCCGCCATCGACTTCGTGCTGTCCGGCGACGCCGCCGTGCACGCTGCCATCCAGATGGAAGCCAACGCCTTCGCGGCCGAGGACTGGGAGGCGGTGGCCGAGGCGCACCAGCGGCTGGAGGAAGTGAACGGTTACGACGGCACCGCCCGCGCGGGCCGCCTGCTGCACGGGCTGGGGTTCCCGGCCGATGTGCACGAGAAGCCGGTGTCCGACTTCTCCGGCGGCTGGCGGGTGCGCCTGAACGTGGCGCGCGCGCTGATGACGCCGTCGGACCTGCTGCTGCTCGACGAGCCCACCAACCACCTCGACCTCGACGCCGTGGTCTGGCTGGAAGAGTGGCTGAAGCGCTACGACGGCACCCTGCTGGTGATCAGCCACGACCGCGAGTTCCTCGACAACGTCACCACCCACATCCTGCACCTGCACGACGGCACCGCGAAGCTCTACGTCGGCAATTACACCGACTTCGAGCGCCAGCGCGCCGAGCACCTGCGCCAACAGCAGATCGCGCACGAGAAGGAGCAGGCCGAGCGCGCCCACCTGCAGAAGTTCATCGACCGCTTCAAGGCCAAGGCCAGCAAGGCCCGGCAGGCGCAGTCCAGGGTCAAGCGCCTGGCCAAGCTGGCCGGCACCGAGGCGGTGCGGGTGGAGCGCGGGCTGCGGATCGATTTCCCCGAGCCGCTGCGGCTGCCGAACTCCCTGCTGTCGCTGCACGACGCCAACTGCGGCTACGGCGCGGATGCGAAGATCCTCTCCAATGCCAGCTTCGGGCTGGAGGCCGGCGACCGCATCGGCCTGCTCGGCCCCAACGGCGCCGGCAAGTCGACGCTGGTGAAGACCCTGGTGGGCGAGCTGGCGCCGCTGTCCGGCGAGCGCAAGGCCCACCCGGACCTGCGCATCGGCTACTTCGCCCAGCACACGGTGGAGTCGCTGGTGGCCGGCACCACGCCGCTGGACCACCTGCGCAAGCTGGCGCCGGACGTGGCCAACCAGGAGCTGCGCGACTTCCTCGGCAAGTGGAACTTCCCGGGCGACCGCGCCTTCGAGGTCATCGATACCTTCAGCGGCGGCGAGAAGGCGCGGCTGGCACTGGCGCTGATCGCGTACCGCCGGCCCAACGTGCTGCTGCTGGACGAGCCCACCAACCACCTCGACCTCGACATGCGCGAGGCCCTGGCCGAGGCGCTGTCCGACTTCGACGGCGCCATCGTGATGGTCAGCCATGATCGCCACCTGATCGGCCTGGTCTGCGACAGCTTCTGGCGCGTGGCTGGCGGCAAGGTCGAGCCGTTCGACGGCGACCTCGACGAATACGCCGCGTGGCTGCGCTCGCGGCCCGGCAGCGACAACCCGAAGACCCCGGCCCCGAAGGCGGAGCCGGCGCTCGCCAAGCCCGCGCCGCCGCCCGCGCCGGCCAAGCCCAAGATCAACCCGCACAAGCTGCAGAAGGCCGAGGAACGGGTCGCACGGCTGGAAGGGAAGCTGGCCGAATGCGAGGCGCAGATGGCCGATCCTGCGGTCTATGCCGACGCCGGCAGGGTGGCCGACATCGGGCGCCAGCAGATGCAGCTGCGCGCCGAACTGGACGAAGCCGAGGCGGAATTGCTGGCACTCTACGACTGACGCCGTGCCAGATCCGTCGCCCGTGCCGCATACGCTCGACAACCCGTTCTGGACCGCCCTGCGCGAATTGCACGGGGCCTTCGCGCAGGGTGCCGGCGAGGTCCTGCACTACCCGCCCGACATCGCGCCGTTCGTGGCCATTGCGCATCTGGACGTGGCCATGGTGGCGCCCTCGACACCCTGCTGCCCGATCGCGAACCCGCGGTCAGGCTGGGGGTGGCGCCGGCGGCGCTGTCGTCGCGCTGGCGGCTGGATCCGCCGGAGCTGCTGGCGCAGATGACCTGCGATGCCGCCCTGCCGGTGCCGGACGGCCCGCCCATCCTGCCGTTGCAGGGCGCCGGCCAGCAGGCCGATGCGCACGGCCTGACGGCCTTGGTGTACCCGCACTATTTCCGCGCGCGGACCATGGCGTTGGGCCGCTACTTCGGCATCTACCTGCCCGACGCGACGGGGCGGACCAGGCTGGCGGCGATGATCGGCGAACGCCTGGGGGGTGCCGGCTATCGCGAGCAGAGCGCGATCTGCACGCATCCGGAATTCACCGGCCTCGGGCTTGCGCGGCGCCTGACCGCCTGGCTGGCCAACCGCCTGCAGGACGAGGGGCTGCAGCCGCTCCTCCACGTCAGCCACGGCAACCTGCGCGCCCGCGCGCTCTACCAGGGCATGGGCTTCCGCACCCGGCGCGACCTGCCGCTGTGGCGCATCGGGCGGGCCTGACCGATTTGTCCGGCGGATGCCGGCGGGGTAGCTTGTGCGGATGAAGCCCCGCTTGCGCATTGTCCCTGCCGTCCTCCTCGCCCTCGTCTTCGGCGCCCATGCGGCCGCGCCTTCCCCGGCGACGCCCGCCGACGCCTTCCTGGCGGCCATCGCGACGCACTGCGGCAAGGCGTACGCCGGGCGGATCGTCGCCAACGAACCGCGCCAGGAGAAGCCGGACGCATTCGAAGGCAAGCCGTTGGTCATGCACGTGCGCGGCTGCGAGGCGCCGGCGCAAGGGCTGCGCATCCCCTTCCACGTCGGCGACGATCGTTCGCGCACCTGGGTGCTGACCCGCACCGCCGATGGGCTGCGTCTGAAGCACGACCACCGCCATGCCGATGGCAGCCCGGATGCGGTGACCCTGTATGGCGGCGATACCATCGATGCGGGCACGCCGCTGCGGCAGGTCTTCCCGGTGGATGCCGAATCCCGCGCGATGTTCGAGCGCGAGGGCCTGGGCGCCTCGCTGCAGAACGCTTGGGCGATGGAAATCGAGCCGGGCAAGCGTTTCCTGTACGAGCTGCGCCGGCCGGGCGGGCGCCTGTTCCAGGTCGAGTTCGACCTCACCGCGCCGGTGCCGCTGCCGCCGGCACCGTGGGGACAGTGACCTGTCCGCGGCCTGATCGACGCGCGTGTTGAAACCGCGCCTTCCGTCCCCACCTCGCTCCCGTCGTTTCCCTGCCGCCATTGCCATGCCGATCTACGCCTTCGCCTGCGCCGCCTGTGGCCATCACTTCGACAAGCTGCAGAAGCTGTCCGACGCCGATCCCGCCGCCTGCCCGGCCTGCGGCGCGGAAGGGCAGGTGCGCCGGCAGCTGACCGCCCCGCAGTTCCGCCTGGCCGGCGGCGGCTGGTACGAAACCGACTTCAAGAAGGACGGCGACAAGAAGCGCAACCTGGCCGGCGACGCCGCCAAGCCCGCGGAGAGCAAGCCCGAGGCGGCCAAGCCCGCTGCGGAAAGCAAGCCGGCCAGCGGCGACTGAGTCCACGCCAATTGGGTCCGTCATGCCCACGCAGGCGGGCAAGCCGTGTCTCGAAAAGCGAAAAATCAGGACGGCCGCCCATGCGGGAGTGACGAGCGTTACGGCTTTCAATGTCACGAGTCGCCCAAATCTTCCCGGCGGGGCGGGGGAGGCCGCGCAACCCAGCGGATATCGGGCCGCGACTTGCGCGGCCTCCCCTGTTCCGCCGTCAGGATGACCGGCGCTTTTCCCTCCGTCTCGCCACATACCCCTTCGGCCAAGCGTGCCGCGTCTGCCGGCCGAACCCCGCACTACCCTCGGCGCCAGACCGTCCGGGGCGCGCGCGGCTGCCGCTCCCGCATCGGCTAAAATGCCCGGCTCGCGCCGGCGCCACGCCCGCGCGCCCCTGCGCCCCCCGGAGCTTCCATGCGTACCCATTTCTGCGGCCTGATCGACGACGCGTTGATCGGCCAGACCGTCACCCTCTGCGGCTGGGCCGACGTCGCCCGCAACATGGGCCAGATCGTGTTCATCGACCTGCGCGACCACGAGGGCATCGTGCAGATCGTCGCCGAACCGGCGGAGGCTGAAGGCAATGCCGGCATGCTGGCCGCTGCCGCTGCGGTGGGCTACGAGGACTGCCTGCGCATCACCGGCACCGTGCGCCGCCGCCAGTCGGTGAACGACAAGATCCGGACCGGTCAGGTCGAAGTGGTGGCCGAGACGATCGAGCTGCTGAACAAGGCCGAGCCGCTGCCGTTCCACCACCACGAGAACCCGGGCGAGGACATCCGCCTGAAGTACCGCTACCTGGACCTGCGCAGCCCGGACATGCAGCGCAAGCTGCGCACCCGCACCAAGCTGGTGTCGGCGCTGCGCCACTACCTCGACGCGCGCGGCTTCCAGGACATCGAAACCCCGATCCTGACCAAGGCCACGCCCGAGGGCGCGCGCGACTTCCTGGTGCCGGCGCGCATGCACCCCGGCGAGTTCTACGCGCTGCCGCAGAGCCCGCAGCTGTTCAAGCAGATCCTGATGATGGCGGGCTTCGACCGCTACTACCAGATCGCCCGCTGCTTCCGCGACGAGGCCCTGCGCGCCGACCGCCAGCTGGAATTCACCCAGCTCGACATGGAGTTCGCCTGGGTATCCGAGCGCGACGTGCAGGACCTCACCGAGGACATGATCCGCAGCGTGTTCCGCGAAGTGATCGGCGCGGAGCTGGAAGCGCAGTTCCCGCGCATGACCTGGGCCGAGGCGATGCGCCGCTTTGGCTCCGACAAGCCCGACCTGCGCATCGCGCTGGAGCTGGTGGACGTGGCCGAACTGGTCAAGGATTGCGAGTTCTCGGTGTTCACCGGCGCCGCCAACGACGCGGATGGCCGCGTAGCGGCGCTGCGCATCCCCGGCGGCGCCGCGCTGTCGCGCAAGCAGATCGACGAGTACGCCGCGCACGCCGCCAAGTACGGCGCCAAGGGCCTGGCCTATGCCAAGATCGACGAGGCCGGCGCGGTCACTTCGCCGGTGGCCAAGTTCTTCGCCGAAGGCGCGTTCGAGGCGGTGC
The DNA here is from genome assembly GCF_036409385.1 of Thermomonas sp. LB-4. Lineage (NCBI taxonomy): Bacteria > Pseudomonadati > Pseudomonadota > Gammaproteobacteria > Lysobacterales > Lysobacteraceae > Thermomonas > Thermomonas sp. LB-4. Next base: position 191,084 of record NZ_JAXOFT010000003.1, read on the forward strand.
TCAAGCACGTCGGCGCCGGCAACGGCGACATCGTGTTTTTCGGTGCCGGCGCCTACAACAAGGTCAGCGACTTCATGGGCGCGGTGCGGCTGAAGGCCGGCAAGGATTTCAATCTTGTCGCCGACGGCTGGGCGCCGCTGTGGGTCACCGACTTCCCGATGTTCGAATGGGACGAGGAAGAGCAGCGCTTTGTCGCCCTGCACCATCCCTTCACCGCGCCGGCGGTGGATTCCATCGACGACCTGCGCGCCAACGCCCGCACCGCGGTGAGCCGCGGCTACGACATGGTGCTCAACGGCAACGAGATCGGCGGCGGTTCGATCCGCATCCACCGCCCGCAGATGCAGGCGGCGGTGTTCGACCTGCTCGGCATCGGCGCCGACGAGCAGCGCGCCAAGTTCGGCTTCCTGCTGGACGCGCTGAAGTACGGCGCGCCGCCGCACGGCGGCATCGCCTTCGGCATCGACCGCATCGCCGCGCTGATGGCCGGCACCGAGTCGATCCGCGACGTCATCGCCTTCCCCAAGACCACCGGCGCGCAGTGCCTGATGACCGATGCGCCCTCAAAGATCGCGGACGCGCAGCTGGCGGAAGTGCACGTGCAGGTGCGGCCGCAGGCGTGAGCGCCACGATCCGCCGCGCCGCGCCTGCCGACGCCGCCGTGCTGGCGGAGCTGGGCGCGGCGACCTTCGTGGAGACTTTCGGGCATCTGTACACGCCCGAAGACCTGCAGGCGTTCCTCGACGAAAGCCACGGCGTCGAAGCGTATGCCAAGACCCTGGCGGATCCGCGCTACGCGCTGTGGATCGCCGAAGACGATGCGGGCCGCGCCATCGGCTATGCGCAGGCCGGCCCGTGCGGGTTGCCGCATGCCGATGTGCGGCCGGAGGACGGCGAGCTGAAGCGCCTGTACGTCCGTGCGGGCATCCAGAACGCCGGCACCGGCCGCGCGCTGATGGATGCGGCAATGGCGTGGCTGCTGCGCGACGGTCCGCGCACGCTGTGGCTGTCGGTGTGGTCGGAGAATCCCGGCGCGCAGCGCTTCTACGCGCGCTACGGCTTCGCCTTCGCCGGCGAATACGCGTTCATCGTGGGCGCCCAGCGCGACCGCGAGTTCATGTACCGGCGGCCTGCGCAACCGTAACTCGCGCCTACCCGGACTTGTGGCGCTGCGGTGGCGGCCACAGGTTGTCCGGAACCATCCGCTGATCGCCTGCCCCATGACGCGTCGCCTGCTGCTTGTCCACGGCCTGCACAACGCCCGCTGGTGGCTGGTGCCGCTGGCTGCGCGGCTCCGCAGCCAGGGCTTCGAGCCGGAGCCGTTCGGCTATGCCAGCGTGGTGGGCGGCCCGGAACGGGCCATCCGATCCCTGGTCGGACGCCTGCGGGACGCGCCGGTCGACGGCGTCGTCGGGCACAGCCTGGGCGGCCTGATCGCGCTGGAGGCGCTGCGGCAGGCACCCGATGCAGCGGTGTCGCGGGTGGTCTGCCTCGGTTCGCCGCTGCGCGGAAGCCGGATCGCGCGCGACGTGGCGGCGCGTGCATGGACGCGGCCCCTGCTGGGCCGCAGTGCGGCGCTGCTGCAGGCCGGACTGGCGTCCTGGGAGGGGCCAGCGGCGCTGGGCGTGGTCGCGGGCGATGTGGCGCAGGGCATGGGCCGGCTGTTCGCCCGCTTCGACGGCGCGTCCGACGGCACCGTGGCGCTGGAGGAAACCCGGCTGCCCGGGCTGGCCGATCATTGCGTGGTCCACTGCAGCCATGCCGGGCTGGTGTGGTCGGCGGAGGCGGCAAGGCAGGCGGGACATTTCCTGCGCGCGGGCCGGTTCCTCCCGGCGCTCTGACGATCCGCTCCGGCGTCCGCCTCAGTCCCGATCGGCCGGCAGTTCCCGCAGCGCCGGCAGCGCCTCGCGGCGGCCATCCAGCAGGCCGCGGCTGAGCCGGTCGCCCTCGATGAACAGCAGTTGCCCGGTCCGGCCGCGCTTGAGGCCGCCGTCGATGGCGATCACCCGGCCGTCGTGGAAGCTGGCCACTTCGCCGACCGTGGTGTGGCCGACGACGATCCGCGCGACGCCCAGCTCCGCCGCCAGCGCGCGCACGGCGGGCGTGTCCAGCTGGCCGTCGAAATAGCCGCGGTACCAGATCGGACTGGCCTTGTGGTCGTACAGGCGGGCCAGGCGCAGGTCGGCCTCCAGCGTCGCCTTGGGCGTGCCGAGGCTGTGCTGGTAGGCGGCATTGGTCGCGGCCGCAGCGACCGCCAGTTCGAGGTTGGCCGGCGAGATACCGCCGTGCACGAACAGGGTGTCGCCAAGCCGCAGCAGCGCCGGGCGCGTGCGCAGCCACTGCCCTAGCACCGAATCGGCGGCGTACAGGGCGTCGTATTTGCGGCCCAGCCGGCGGGCGTTGTCGATCAGCGTCGGGTGCACGTAGCGGGTGCTGCCGTACAGCGCCATCGTTTCGTGGTTGCCCAGCAGGAAATGCACGGCGCCGCCGGCAGCGCGCGCCTGCTGCTGCAGCTGGAACAGCAGCCACAGCGTTTCGGCCACGTCCTCGCCGCGGTCGAACACGTCGCCGGCCACCACCAGGTGGTCGCGGCCGGCGTTCCACTGGTCCTGCCCGTCGATCACGCCGTTGGCGCGCAGCAGCCGCAGCGTCAGGCCGTACTGGCCGTGGAGGTCGGAGATGGCGATGATGCGCGCGCCCGCGGGCAGCGGCGCTTCGCCCGCGGCGATCCGCGCCGGGATCGCCAGCGCGCGCGGATAGCCGCAGCGTGGCTTGATGCGGGTGCCGTCGCGCGCGGGAAAGCTCCGGCGCACAACCTTTCCCTTGCATACCCACAGCGCCTCAAGGCGGTTGCCCGGCGCGCGGAACACGTAGGGGCCGTCGCCGTCGATGGCCGCAGGGGCGGGTTCGGTGGCGGCGCAGGCGGTGGTCGCAGCCGCAAGGCAGCCCAGGAGCAGGCTTCGGCCCAGGATGGCTAGAACGGATCGGACGGTGGCGGCCATGGAGTATCCGGCAAGGGGCTTGCGGCACGGTAAGACGGGCCATGTTAAGCGGCACCTGAGATTCGAGCACGCAGTCGGAGCGGTCGCCGTATAATCCGCCGCTTCGCATTTCCGGCCGGATACTGTCATGGGACGTGGCCCCTCCATCGAAGCCCGCAAGAACGCGCAGGACGCGCAGCGCGGCAAGATCTTCACCAAGGTGATCCGCGAAATTTCGGTGGCGGCGCGCGCCGGCGGCGGCGATCCGCACAGCAACCCGCGGCTGCGCTCGGCGATCGACAAGGGCCTGGCGGTCAACATGACCAAGGACGTGATCGAGCGCGCCATCAAGAAGGCCACCGGCGAGCTGGAAGGCGTGGTCTACGAGGAGATCCGCTACGAGGGCTACGGCGCGGGCGGGGTGGCGGTGATCGTCGACTGCCTGACCGACAACCGCGTGCGCACCGTGGCCGATGTCCGCCATGCGTTCGGCAAGTTCGGCGGCAACCTCGGCACCGAGGGCTCGGTGTCCTTCATGTTCCACAAGCTCGGCGTGCTCAGCTACGACGCCGGCGCGGACGAGGACGCGATCACCGAGGCCGCCATCGAGGCCGGCGCCGATGACGTGGTGGTGTACCCGGAAGACGGCGCCATCGACGTGCTGACCTCGCCCGAGGCCTTTGCCGGCGTGAAGGCGGCGATGGAGTCGGCCGGGCTGGCCCCGGGCTTCGCCGAAGTCACCATGCGCGCCGACAACGACACCGCGGTGGCCGGCGAGACCGCCGAGCAGGTGCAGAAGCTGCTGCGCTGGCTGGAAGACATGGACGATGTCCAGGACGTCTATTCCAACGCGGCCGGCTTGGGCTGAGCCCGCCTGAGGCCGCGCTGTCCGATGGTTTCCAATCTGCAATCCGGAAGCGGGCGCGCGGCGACGGTGAGGGTGCTGGGGATCGACCCCGGTTCCCAGCGCACCGGCGTTGGCATCATCGATGTCGCTGCCGACGGCAAAGTGACGCACGTCCACCACCAGCCGCTGGTCCTGCTGGACGCCGAATCCTTCCCGCTTCGCCTGCGCAAGCTGCTGGACGGGCTGTGGGCGCTGATCGAGCAGTACCGGCCGGACGAGGTTGGGGTGGAGCAGGTGTTCCTGTCCAACAACGCGATGAGCGCGCTCAAGCTGGGCCAGGCCCGCGGCGCGGCAGTGGCCGCCTGCGTGGCCCGCGACCTGCCGGTGAGCGAATATGCCGCCAAGGAAATCAAGCTGGCGCTGGTGGGCAGCGGCGGCGCCGACAAGCTGCAGGTGCAGCACATGGTGGGGGTGATGCTGGGACTTCCGGGCAAGCTGCAGGCGGACGCCGCCGACGCATTGGCGGTGGCGATCACCCATGCGCATGTCCGCGCCAGCGCCAACCGGCTGGGCGTGGATGCGCGCGCAGCCTGGGGCCGCAAGGGCAGGGGTAGGCGATGATCGGGCGACTGAAAGGCATCCTCATCCACAAGGCGCCGCCGTGGCTGGTGGTGGACGTGCACGGCGTGGGCTACGAGCTGGAGGCGCCGATGAGCACCTTCTACGACCTGCCGGACGTGGGCCGCGAGGTGTTCCTGTTCACCCACCACGCGCAGAAGGAAGACAGCGTCTCGCTGTACGGCTTCCTGCGCGAAGCCGAGCGCCGGCTGTTCCGCGACGTGCAGAAGGTCTCCGGCATCGGGGCGAAGATCGCGCTGGCGGTGCTGTCCGGGGCGTCCGTCGAAGAGTTCGCGCGGCTGGTGCAGACCTCCGACGTGACCGCGCTGACCCGCATCCCCGGCATCGGCAAGAAGACCGCCGAGCGCATGGTGGTGGAGCTGCGCGACCGCGCGGCCGACCTGGCCGGCGGCCCGGTCGCGGCCAGCGCCGGGATGCCGGGCGATCCGCTGTCCGAGGCCATTACCGCCCTGCAGGCCTTGGGCTACAAACCCGCCGAGGCCGAGCGCATGGCGAAGAAGGCCGCCGCCGACGGCGACGCCGCCGAAACCATCATCCGCAAGGCGCTGCAGTCGGCGCTGCGCTGAACCGCCTCCCGCTGCCCCGTCTTTCCCTGCGAGCACCCATGAGCACTCCCGCACAGCCGTCGCATGCGCATGGCGTCCAGTCCGGCAAGGCTGCCGGGCTGGCGCTGGTGGTGGGCGCCATCGGCGTCGTCTTCGGGGACATCGGCACCAGTCCGCTGTACACGCTGAAGGAGGCGTTCTCGCCGCACTACGGCCTGCGCAACGACCACGACACCGTGCTGGGCGTGCTGTCGCTGGCGTTCTGGGCGCTGAACATCGTGGTCACTCTGAAGTACGTGACCATCATCATGCGCGCCGACAACGACGGCGAGGGCGGGATCATGGCGCTGATGGCGCTGGCCCAGCGCACCCTCAGCAAGGGGTCGCGCTCGGCCTACGTGGTCGGCATCCTCGGCATCTTCGGCGCCTCGCTATTCTTCGGCGACGGCGTCATCACCCCCGCCATCACCGTGATGGGCGCGGTGGAAGGGCTTGAGGTGGCGGCGCCAGGGCTGGAACGCTTCGTGGTGCCGATCGCCCTGGTGGTACTGGCGGGGCTGTTCGCCGCGCAGCGTTTCGGCACCGAGCGGGTGGGCAAGGTCTTCGGCCCGGTGATGGTGGTGTGGTTCCTGGCGCTGGCGGCGATCGGGGTGTGGAACGTGATCGCCACCCCCGAGGTGCTGAAGGCGTTCAATCCGTGGTGGGGGGCGCGCTTCTTCGTCGAGCATGGCTGGCATGGCGTGTTCATCCTCGGCGCGGTGGTGCTTGCGGTCACCGGCGGCGAGGCGCTGTACGCGGACATGGGCCATTTCGGCGCGCCGCCGATCCGCCACGGCTGGTACTTCTTCGTGCTGCCCTGCCTGATGCTGAACTACCTCGGCCAGGGCGCGGTGGTGCTGCAGCGCCCCGGCGCGGTGTCCAACCCGTTCTACGAGGCGGTGCCGGAGTGGGCGCTGTATCCGATGATCGTGCTGGCGACGATGGCGGCGGTGATCGCCTCGCAGTCGGTCATCACCGGCGCGTTCTCGGTGTCGCGGCAGGCCATGCAGCTGGGCTACATCCCGCGCATGCGGATCAAGCACACCTCGCACGACACCATCGGGCAGATCTACATCCCAGGCATCAACTGGGGGCTGGCGCTGCTGGTGTTCGGGCTGGTGCTGGCGTTCCGCAGCTCCTCCAACCTGGCGGTGGCCTACGGCATCTCGGTATCGGCGACGATGCTGATCGACACCCTGCTGCTGGCGCTGGTGGCGCGCATGCTGTGGCCGCGCGCGCGGCACTGGATCGTGGCGCTGTGCCTGGGCTTCCTGGTGGTGGACGTGGCCTTCGTGGCCGCTAACGGCGCCAAGCTGCTGCAGGGCGCATGGTTCCCGGTGGTGCTGGGCATCGTGCTGTTCACCATGATGCGGACCTGGCGGCGTGGGCGCGAGCTGCTCAACGCGGAGATCCACAAGGAAGGGATCCGGCTGGATACCTTCCTGCCCGGGCTGATGCTGGCGCCGCCGGTGCGGGTACCGGGCACCGCGGTGTTCCTCACCGCAAGTCCGGTGGTGGTGCCGCATGCGCTGCTGCACAACCTCAAGCACAACAAGGTGCTGCACGAACGCAACGTGTTCTTGACGGTGGAAACGCTCAACGTGCCGTACGCGCCGGAGGAAAAGCGGCTGAAGATCGAATCCATCGGCGGCCAGGATTTCCACCGGGTGCTGATCCGCTACGGTTTCATGGAGACGCCCGACGTGCCGCTGGCGCTGATGCGCAGCTGCGACCAGTGCGACCTCACCTTCAACCCGATGGACACCACCTATTTCGTCAGCCGCGAAAGCATTGTTGCCGGCCACCGCCGCGGCATGCCGACCTGGCGCGACAAGCTGTTCGTCTTCATGCACCGCAACGCCGCGCCGGCCACGACCTTCTTCCGTATTCCGGGCAACCGGCTGGTGGAGTTGGGCGCGCAGGTCGAGATCTGAGGCGCGGGCCGGATTCGCACCCGCTCAGGCGTTGCCGTCGCAGTCGTTCGGGCCTTCGGCCACTGCCAGCCGCCAGGTGTCGCGGCCTGCGGCCTTGGCCTGGTACAGCGCGCCGTCGGCGAGCTGTACCAGCGCGGCGGCGTCGGTCTGGCCGCATCCGCTCATGCCCACGCCGATGCTGGCGGTGACATGCAGGGTCAGCTCCCCCAGCGTCATCGGCTCGCGCATGGCGGTCGCCAGCTTGTTCGCCACGAACTGCAGGCTTTGCGTGGTGGCGATGTCCTCCACCAGCACCGCGAATTCGTCGCCGCCCAGCCGGACGCCCAGGTCCACCGAGCGAATGCAGCCGCTCAGGCGCCGCGCGAACTCGCGCAGCACCAGGTCGCCAACCGCGTGGCCATGGGTGTCGTTGACGGACTTGAAGTAATCCAGGTCGATGTACAGCAGTCCCACCCGGGTGCGGTTGCGCCCGCCGCGCGCCAGCGCCAGCGCAATGCGCTCGTCGAACAGCAGGCGATTGGCCAGCCCGGTGAGCGGGTCGCGCCGGATCTGCTGCTCCAGCGCCAGTTCGGCTTCCACGCGCGAGGTCACGTCGCGGCCGGAATACACCAGCGCGGCGCGGCCGTTGGCGTCGGTGACGCTGCGCACGTTGGCCGCCAGCCAGATGTAATGCCCCTGCTTGTGCCGGCAGCGGTACACGATGCTGGCCAAGCCGCCCTTTTCATACAGGGAGTCCATCGTGTCGCGCAGGATCGCTACGTCTTCCGGGTGGATCAGCTCCCAGCGCTGCTGGTCGTATTCCTCGCGCGTCCAGCCCAGCAGCTCGGTCACCGAGGGCGAGATGTAGTCCAGGTTGCGATGGGTGCCCACGCGGATGATCAGGTCGCGGGAATAGTCGGCCAGCATCCGGTACTGTCGTTCGCTGCGTGCCACCCGATGGGTCAGCACCCGTCGCTCCGCCAGCACCGAGGCCACCGGGAAGGCCACCCAGCAGCAGCACAGCAGGTACAGCTGCAGCTGGTACGAGCGGACCAGGTCATTGGTTTCCGAGCCCAGCACGAACGGGCCACGTCCCGCGGAAGTGGCCATGGCCGCTATCAGGGCGATCACCGCGATGGCCGGGACGAAGCCGCTGAAGTGGTGCCGCAGCACGCAGACCATCAGTGGCGGCAGCAGCAGGAAGGCAACCGGCAGTTGGCCGCGCTCGAACACCAGCCAGCTGCTGATCGCGATGACCAGCAGCGTGACCACCAGTTCCAGGCGTCGCGCCGGCGGGCCCAGCATGCGCCGTCCTTCCGCACGGACGATGACGGTCAGCGCGCCGAAAATCACCATGCCCAGCGCATGCGAGGCCAGCCAGGTCTTGAACAGGGGGGCGAAGCCAAAGGACTGCGGCAGCAGGATGTGGCGCGCGGCCGCCGCCACCAGCGCCGACAAGGCACAGGACACCAGGACGGCAAGGCCGCTGACGCGCAGGGTGCGATTGATGTTGCCCAGCTGGCGCACGTCCACGCGTGGAACCACCAGCGCCGCCGCAAGCCACGTTTCCATCACGTCGCACAGGCTCAGCACCAGGGTCACCAGTCCCAACCCGTTGCGCTGGACGTTGGCCGCCAGGATTCCCAACAGTGCGGCGACCAGATAACCGCCCCATGCCTGCCTGGGCGCGGACAGCAGGACGCCGAACAGGACGCCGCCCGGCAACCACAACATCGAGAACCCCAACGGGCCCGCAGCCAGGTGGATCGACCACCAGCCACAGGCTGCCATTGCCGCCGCGAACAAGGCAAACCAGGGCAAATGTCGGGCTATCGGGACGGCCGGGCCCGTCGCGGCGTGGGTCATGCCTGCAGCATAGGTGGCAGGCAGCAGGCCCGCAACAGACGGTCGCGCCAGCCAGCACGGCACGATGCGGCGCGGCAGGCGATAATCGACGCATGACCGACGACCGCATCATCGCCCCCGGCGCCACTCGCGAAGACGAGGCGCTGGAAGCCAGCATCCGCCCGAAGCTTTTGTCCGAGTACCTCGGCCAGCAGCCGGTGCGCGAGCAGATGCAGATCTACATCGAGGCGGCCAAGGGCCGCGGCGAAGCGCTCGACCACGTGCTGATCTTCGGCCCGCCCGGGCTGGGCAAGACCACGCTGAGCCACGTCATCGCCAACGAGCTGGGCGTGAACCTGCGGGTGACCTCCGGGCCGGTGATCGAGAAGGCCGGCGACCTGGCCGCGCTGCTGACCAACCTGCAGCCGTTTGACGTGCTGTTCGTCGACGAGATCCACCGCCTGTCGCCGGTGGTCGAGGAAATCCTCTACCCGGCGATGGAGGACTGCCAGATCGACATCATGATCGGCGAGGGCCCGGCCGCGCGTTCGATCAAGCTGGACCTGCCGCCGTTCACCCTGATCGGCGCCACCACCCGCGCCGGCCTGCTGACCGCGCCGCTGCGCGACCGCTTCGGCATCGTCCAGCGGCTGGAGTTCTACTCGGCCGACGAACTGGCGCGAATCGTGCGCCGCTCCGCGCAGATCCTCGGCATCGCCTGCGACGCCGAGGGCGCCGGCGAGCTGGCGCGGCGCTCGCGCGGCACCCCGCGCATCGCCAACCGGCTGCTGCGGCGGGTGCGCGACTACGCGCAGGTCAAGGGCAACGGCACTATAGACACAGCCATCGCGCGCGCGGCGATGGACATGCTGAAGGTCGACCCGGAGGGTTTCGACGAACTCGACCGGCGCATGCTCGGCATCATCATCGACGCCTTCGACGGGGGGCCGGTCGGGGTGGAATCGCTGGCCGCGGCGCTGAGCGAGGAGCGCGGCACGCTGGAAGACGTGATCGAGCCCTACCTGATCCAGCAGGGCTTCCTGGTGCGCACCGCGCGTGGACGCATGGCCACGCCGAAGGCCTACCGTCACCTCGGCTTCAAGCCCAAGGCGACCACGCCGGGGCTGTTCGAGGCCGACAATGGCTGAGCCGTTCACCTGGCCGGTGCGCGTGTACTGGGAAGATACCGACGCCGGCGGCGTGGTCTACCACGCGCAGTACCTCGCCTTCATGGAACGCGCGCGCAGCGAATGGCTGCGCGGGCTGGGCCTGCACCAGGACGCCATGAAGCGCGACGCCGACCTGGTGTTCGTGGTGCGCGCGATGGACGTGGACTTCCGCGCCCCGGCCCGGCTGGACGATCAGCTGTCGGTCAGCGTGCGTCTGCTGGAATGCCGTGGCGCCAGCCTGGTGCTGGCGCAGCGGATCGAACGCGACGGCGCGCTGCTGGTCGCAGCTTCGGTGAAGATCGCCGCGCTGCGCGCGTCGAGCTTCCGCCCGTGTCCGTTGCCGGACTCCCTGTCATCGAAACTCAAGCCGCTGTTGGAGAACCCTTGATGCTCGCATCGACGATGCTGCAATCGCTGCCGCAAGCGCTGCCCGATACCGCCGCCGCCGGCACCGTGGAACTGGCCAGTACCGGCGCGCAGGCTGCTGCGGTCCAAAGCGACCAGGGCATCGACATCCTGCAACTGGTGCTGCACGCCAGCCTGCCGGTGCAGCTGGTGATGCTGTTGCTGCTGCTGGCCTCGCTGGCGTCGTGGGTGATCATTTTGCGCAAGAAGCGGGTGCTGGACCGCGCCGAACGCGAGGCCGACCGCTTCGAGGAGACGTTCTGGTCCGGCACCGAGCTGACCAAACTCTATGCATCCGCCACCGAGCGGCACCGCAACGTCGAAGGTCTGGAGGCGATCTTCGAGGCCGGCATGCGCGAGTTCAACCGCATCCGCCAGCGCCGCGGCGTGGACGCGCGGATGCAGCTGGAAGGCGCGCAGCGCGGCATGCGCGCGGCCACCTCGCGCGAGCTGGACGGGCTGGAGCGCAACCTCGAGTTCCTCGCCAACGTCGGTTCGATCAGCCCCTACGTCGGCCTGTTCGGCACCGTGTGGGGCATCATGATTTCGTTCCAGGGCCTGGCCAGCATGAAGGAGGCGACGATCGCAACGGTCGCGCCCGGCATCTCGGAGGCGCTGGTCGCCACCGCGATGGGCCTGTTTGCGGCGATCCCGGCGGTCTGGGCCTACAACCGCTATGCCACCCGCGCCGAGCGCATCGCGGTGCGCTACGAGACCTTCGGCGAGGAGTTCTCCTCGATCCTGCAGCGCCAGACCCACGGCGACGACTGAGGCGCGCATGGCCACCGCATCCACCCGCCGCGCGCGCAAGCGCAGGCTCAAGGCCGAGATCAACGTCGTCCCCTACATCGACGTGATGCTGGTGCTGCTGATCATCTTCATGGTGACCGCGCCGCTGCTCAACGTGGGCGTGGACGTGAACCTGCCGCAGGCCGATGCCAAGACCCTGGAGCAGAAGAAGAAGAAGCCGGTGGTGGTGCAGGTCGGCAAGGACGGCGCGCTGGCGCTGACCTACGAGGGCGTGGATCGCCCGCAGGCGGTGGATGCCGAACAACTGGTCGCCAAGGTGCGCGCCTTCGTCGATGCCGATCCTGAGCTGGCGGTATACGTGGCCGGCGACCGCGACGTCAGCTACCAGTCGGTTTACGAAATCCTGTCGCTGCTGCAGCGCGATGCCAAGGTCGCGCGCGCTGGACTGATGGGCGAACCGAAGCCGTGACGGGCCGCGGGTGAAGCAGACGCGCACCGACACCTGGACCGCCCTCGCGCAGGCGCTGGCCCTGCACGTGCTGCTGTTCGTGCTCATGTTCGCCGGGCTGCGCTGGTCGCAGCACAGCGTGGCCGAGGCCGCGCAGGGCGATCCCATCGAAGCCGACCTGGTGGCGGTGTCCGACCTCAGCGCTTCCATGCAGCGCGCGCTGCAGCGCGCGCCCAAGGCGCAACCCGCGCCGCCGCCGGCGCCGGAAACACCGGAACCGCTGCCAGAACCCGTGCCCGACGAGGTGACGCCCCCGCCGCAGCCGAGGGCGCTGCCGCCGCCGGTGCCGGAGCCCGCGCCGGTGGAACAGGAGAAGGTGCAGCGCGACGCGCCTTCGCCGGAGGTGGCCAAGGTGCCGCGCGAGCAGGAGCAGAAGCGCCGGCAGCCCGACCAGGCCGAACTGGACGCGAAGAAGCAGGCCGAGCAGGAACGCGAAAGACAGCGCCAGCTTGCGGAAATCCGCAGACTGCGCGAGCAGGCCGCGCGCGAGCGCAGCATGGCCGAGCAGCGCGCGCAGCAGCTGGCCGATGCGCGCAATCCGGGCACATCGACCGTGCCACCGCCGCCCGGCAACCGCGGCACCGACCCGGGCCTGCAGGCCAAGTACGCCGCCGCGCTGCAGCAGGCGATCCTGCGCCAGTGGATCCGCCCGGAAACCGTGGCGCTGGGCCAGCGCTGCCGCATCTCGATCCGCCAGCTGCAGGGCGGCGAGGTGGTCGATGTCGAAGTGTCGCCGTCGTGCCCGTACGACGCGGCGGGCCGGCAGTCGGTGGAGCGCGCCATCTACAAGGCCTCGCCGCTGCCCTATGCCGGCTTCGAGACGGTGTTCAACCGCAACCTCGACCTGAATTTCGTGGCGGAAGACCGCTGACCGTCACCGCGGCGTGCGCCGGCACGTGGCAAGCTCCCGCAGTCCGCTGGCGTTCATCCAGCCATCACCCTGATCGTCCAACCTATTCATCTTGTTCCTGCCAGTGAGGCCGCATGAAGCGCATCGCCCGCCGCCTGCTTGTCCCGCTGCTGTTGCTGCCCGCATGCACGGTGCTGGCGCAGTCGCGCAGTCTTGAGATCGACATCGTGGGCGGCAATGCCGCGGCCCTGCCGATCACGGTGGTGCCGTTCGGCGGCAGCTGCGGCGATACCGATGTCGGTGGCGTGGTGCGCGCCGACCTCGGCCGCTCCGGCCAGTTCCGCAGCCCCGACCCGGCCAGCCTGCCGGAGCGGCCCACCCAGGGCAGCGAGGTGGCCTATCCGACCTGGCGCATGCTCAAGCAGGACTATCTGTTGATCGGTCGCTGCGTCCCCGGTGGCGGCGGCTACCGCACCGAATACGAACTGTTCGACGTGGCCAAGCAGGAGCGCCTGCTGGGCTTCGCGCTGACCGCGCCGGCTGGCGCGATGCGCGACGTGGCCCACCAGATCGCCGACGCGGTGTACGAAAAGATCCTCGGCGTGCCCGGCGCGTTCTGGACCCGGATTGCCTATGTCACCGCCAGCGGACTGGGCCGCAGCACCCGCTACGCGCTGGTGGTGGCCGATGCCGACGGCTACAACCCGCGCACCGTGGTCAATTCCACCGAGCCGCTGCTGTCGCCGTCCTGGAGTCCCGACGGCCGCAAGCTGGCTTACGTCAGCTTCGAGGGCGGCAACTCCGGGATCTGGATCCAGGACATCGCCACCGGCAGCCGCGACAAGGTGACCAGCTTCCGCGGCATCAACGGCGCACCCGCGTTCTCGCCCGACGGCAGTCGCCTGGCCATGACCCTGTCCAAGGGCGGCAATCCCGACATCTACGTGATGGACCTGGGCAGCAAGCACCTGACCCAGCTCACCAATCATTTCGGCATCGACACCGAGCCGACCTGGAGCCACGACGGCGCCAGCCTCTATTTCACCTCCGACCGCGGTGGCCGCCCGCAGATCTACCAGATGCCCGCCAGTGGCGGCAGCGCCACCCGGGTCAGCTTCGACGGCAGCTACAACGCCAGCCCCTCGGTGTCGTTCGACGGCAAGAAGCTGGCCACCGCGCAGGGCGCCGGCAATACCTACCGCATCGCGCTGATGGACCGCAGCACCGGCGGCGCGCGCTGGAGCATGCTCTCGCCCGGCTCGCTGGACGAGTCGCCGAGTTTCGCGCCGAACGGGGCGATGCTGCTCTACGCAGCGCGCGAAGGCCGCCGCGGCGTGCTGTATGCAGTGTCCGCCGACGGCCGCGTGCGCCAGCGCCTGAGCCTGGGCGACGGCGACGTGCGCGAGCCTGCGTGGTCGCCTTACCGCAAGCGCTGACTCACCCCATCGTCACGCCGGAACCGGCTAGACTCCCTGTTCATCTTCAGCTTCACCGCATCCAAGACGAGGATATTCCGATGACTGTTTCGCTTTCGCACGTGGGCCGCTTCCTCACCCTCGCCGTGTTGGCTTCCGCCGTGGCTGTGGGCTGCTCCAAGAAGGTCAAGGAAACCCCGCCGGCCGAAACCCCGGTCGATACCGGCGCCACCACCACGCCGGTCACCAGCACCACGCCCGGCGCCTACACCCCGGCCGACCTCGACAGCGACGCCTGCCTGCGCCAGCGGGTGGTGTACTTCGATCTCGACCAGGATGCGCTGAAGCCGGAATTCCAGGCCGCCATGTCCTGCCATGCCAAGTACCTGCGCGACCGTCCGAGCGCGCGCCTGCGCCTGGAAGGCAACGCCGACGAGCGCGGCAGCCGCGAATACAACATGGGCCTGGGCGAGCGCCGCGGCAATGCCGTGTCCTCGGCCCTGCAGGCCAACGGCGGCGGCGCCAGCCAGCTCACCGTCATCAGCTACGGCGAGGAGCGCCCGGTCTGCAACGAGTCCGGCGAAGACTGCTGGTCGAAGAACCGCCGCGTCGAACTGGTCTACAGCGAGAAGTGATGCGTCCGGCGATCCTGCTGCCACTGGTGGCGATGCTGCTGGCATCGCCGCTGGCCGTGGCCCAGCGCGCCAGCCTGGCCGACCGCGTCGCGGCGCTTGAAGCCCGCGGCGCCGGCGACCAGAACGGCGTCGCGCTGGTCAACCAGGTGTCCGCCCTGCAGGCGGAAGTGCAGGCGCTGCGCGGCCAGATGGAAGAACTGCAGCAGCAGCTGGAGCAGGCCAGGCAGAGCCAGCGCGTGCAGTACCTGGACCTGAGCGGCCGGCTCGACCGGCTGGAGGGCGGCGCCCCGGCTCCGGCCACTGCGCCGCAACCGGGGGAGCCGGTCGCGGCCGGCGCGCCGCCGGTGGCCCAGCCCGCTTCCGCAGCGGCCGCAACGCCGGTCGCGGGCGCGCAGAACGAGCAGGGTGCCTACGCCCATGCCTTCGAAGCATTGAAGAGCGGCGACTACGTCGAGTCGTCGCGCCGCCTGCGCGATTTCCTTGCCGCCTTCCCGGCCGGGCAGTTGGCGCCGAACGCGCTGTACTGGCTCGGCGAGAGTTACTACGTCACCCAGAACTACGCGCTGGCCGCCGATCAGTTCCGCGCCCTGCTGGACCGCTATCCCGGCAACGACAAGGCGCCCGGTGCGCTGCTCAAGCTGGGCCTGGCCCAATACGGGCTGCGCCAGAACGAGGCGGCGATGGCCACGCTGCGGCAGGTGGCCGAGCGCTATCCGGGCAGCGATGCCGCACGCATCGCCGATGATCGTTTGCGCTCGATGCATCTGGCCGGCAACCGCTAAAATACCCGCATGAACGCCGTTGCCGATGCGGCCGCCGCATCGGCGGCCAGCCAGACAGAGCGCCTCAAGCTCACCGAAATCTTCCTGTCGCTGCAGGGCGAAGCCCGCGATGCCGGCTGGCCGACGGTGTTCGTGCGCCTGACCGGCTGCCCGCTGCGCTGCCAGTACTGCGATACCGCCTACGCCTTCCACGGCGGGCAGTGGTGGGACATCGACGCCATCCTGGCGGAAGTGGCCCGCCTTGGCGCGCGCCACGTTTGCGTCACCGGCGGCGAGCCGCTGGCGCAGAAGCGCTGCCTCGCGCTGCTGGAAAGGTTGTGCGATGCCGGCTACGTGGTCTCGCTGGAAACCTCCGGCGCGCTCGACATCGCCGGCGTCGACGCGCGCGTCTCGCGCGTGCTGGATATCAAGACGCCGGGCTCGGGCGAGGCGGCGCGCAACCTGTGGGGCAACCTGCCGCTGCTGACCCCGCACGACCAGGTGAAATTCGTCATCTGCTCGCGCGAGGATTACGACTGGGCCAAGGGCGTGCTGGCCGACCACCGCCTGCACGAGTGCTGCGACGTACTGTTTTCGCCCAGCGCCGCGCAGGTGGCTGCGCGCGAACTTGCGGACTGGATCGTGGCCGACCGGCTGCCGGTGCGCTTCCAGATGCAGCTGCACAAGCTGCTGTGGAACGACGAGCCGGGCAAATGAGCGCCTTCGACGGCATTCCCGCGCAGGCGGGAATCGCTCCTGCTCTTCGCTTCCCCCGAAGCAACGGCGACAGCAACATCAAGCGCGATTCCCGCCTGCGCGGGAATGACGGTTTCAAGGATCCCCGGCAATGATCGAATCTTCAAAACCCGCGGTCGTCCTGGTGTCCGGCGGCATGGATTCCGCCGTCGTCCTGGCCATCGCGAAGGAGGCGGGCTTTGCGCCGTACGCCCTGAGCGTGCGCTACGGCCAGCGCCACACTTCCGAGCTGGACGCCGCCGCGCGCGTGGCCGCGGCGCTGGGCGCGGTGGCCCACAAGACCGTCAACGTGGACCTGCGCAGCATCGGCGGTTCGGCGCTGACCGACGAGGAGATCCAGGTTCCCACCGACGCCGATGGCCATGTGATCGGCGAAGGCATCCCGTCCACCTACGTGCCTGCGCGCAACACCATCATGCTGTCGGTGGCGCTGGGCTGGGCCGAGGTGCTGGGCAGCACCGACCTGTTCTGCGGGGTCAATGCGGTGGATTATTCCGGCTATCCGGATTGCCGGCCGGAGTTCGTCGCCGGCTTCGAGGCGCTGGCCAACCTGGCCACCAAGGCCGGCGTGGAGGGCAGCCGCTTCCGCGTGCACGCGCCGCTGATGCGGATGTCCAAGGCCGACATCGCCCGCGAGGGCCTGCGCCTGGGCGTGGATTTCGCGCAGACCGTCAGCTGCTACCAGGCCGATGCCGATGGCCGCGCCTGCGGCCATTGCGACGCCTGCCGCCTGCGCGCGCAGGGCTTCGCCGAAGCCGGCATCATCGATCCCACCCGCTACGCCAGCGCCGGCATCGGTTAGAATGCGCGCCCCGGTGCAATGCCGGGTGTTGTCTCAACGGGTTGGTAGCTCAGTCGGTAGAGCATCGGACTTTTAATCCGCTGGTCCTGGGTTCGATTCCCAGCCAACCCACCATCGCCGCACGGCAGTCGGTTTCCGGATCGGACTCAACCCGCTGGTCCTGGGTTCGATTCCCAGCCAACCCACCATTGCCGCGCAGCAGTCGGTTTCCGGATCGGACTCAACCCACCTCCAGTCTCGGCATCGCCAGTGCTGCGCCGGCCTGTTCGGTGGAGCGGGCGGCATAACGGCTGGCAAAGCGGACGTGCTCGACGAAGGCGGACTCGGGTCGCTGTGCCAGCGACGCGGCCAGCGCGCCATTGAAGGCGTCGCCGGCGCCGGTGGTGTCGATGGCCTGCGCGGGCTCCGCCGAGATGCGGTAGCAGGGCGCGGTGTCGCCGCGCGGTACGGCATCCGCGTGCGAGACGAAGCAGCCGCTGGCGCCGAGGGTGACGATGACGCTGCCGTGCGGCAGCAGCTCGCGGCAGAGCGCGTGCAGGCGCGGCTGGTCGAGGCTGGCCACGGCGTCGGCTTCGATCCGTTCCCCGACGTGGCGGCCGACCAAGGCGGCGAATTCGGTTTCGTTCGGGGTCAGGATGTCGGCCCGCACCAGCATGGTCTCGTCGATGGCGACGTTGGCGGGGGCCGGGTTGAGTATCGCGGTGGCGCCGGCGGCACGGGCCGCATCCAGTGCCCGGGCGACCGCGTCCAGCGGCGATTCCAGCTGCGCCAGCACCACGTCGGCGGCTGCCGCGTCGCCCAGCGCGCCCGCGACATGGTCGGCGGCCAGGGTCGCGTTCGCGCCGGCGCCGATCACGATGCAGTTGCGGCCCTGTGCGTCCACGTAGATGCCGGCGGTGCCGGTGGGGTCGGCGACCACCGCGGCGCGCAGGTCGATACCGTCGGCGCTGCAGAGGGCGCGCGCCAGCTGTGCACCCAGATCCTCTCCCAGCGCGCAGACGAAGCGCGTGGCCGCGCCCGCACGGCGCGCCGCGACGGCCTGGTTGAAACCCTTGCCGCCAGGCCCGGTGGCGTAGCTGCCGCTCAGGGTGGCGCCGTGGGCGGGCAGCGAGGCCACCCGCCAGACGTGGTCGACGTTGAACGAGCCGACGATGAGGACGCGCGCGGCGCTCACGGGTTGCCCACGTCGGCCGGACCATGTGCCGGCACCACCCGGTGCGGCTGGTGGCGGTGCTTGAACAGCGGCACGAAGGCCACCGCCATCGCAAGCGCATACAGCGCGAAGGCGGTCCAGATGCCCTGCCAGTCCTTGACGCCGGCGGCGTCGGTGTACCAGCGATCAATCACGAAACCGGCGGCCAGGCTCCCCAGCACTGCGCCGACGCCGTTGGTCATCAGCATGTACAGGCCCTGCGCCGACGCGCGGATCTTCGGGTCGGCCTGTTGTTCGACGAACAGGCTGCCGGAGATGTTGAAGAAGTCGAACGCCATGCCATAGACGATGCACGACATCACGATCATCCACAGCCCCGGGCCGGGGTCGCCGTAGGCGAACAGGCCGAAGCGCAGGAACCAGGCCACCATGCTGATGGTCATCACTGTCTTGATGCCGAAGCGCTTCAGGAAGAACGGGATGGTCAGGATGAACAGCGTCTCGCTGATTTGCGAGATCGACATGATGATGGCGGGGTATTTCACCGCAAGCGTGTCGGCATAGGCCGGGTTGTTCTCGAACTCGCCGAGGAATGTGCCGCCATAGGCGTTGGTCAGCTGCAGCGCTGCGCCCAGCAGCATCGCGAACACGAAGAACACCGCCATGTTGCGGTCGCGGAACAGCCGGAACGAGGTCAACCCCAGCACGTCCAGCAGCGAGCGGCTTTCGGCCAGCGCCATGCGCGGCGGCGCAGGCGGCAGGGTGAAGGCGTACAGGCCGAGCGCGAACGCGGCCCCGGCGGCGACGTAGAACTGCCCCGGCGATTTCTCCAGCCCCAGCAGGCTGGTCGTCCACATCGCGGCGATGAAGCCGACCGTGCCCCAGACGCGGATCGGCGGATAGTCGCGGATCACGTCCAGGCCTTCCCGCTTCAGGGCGTTGTAGGCCACGGCGATCGCCAGCGAGATGGTGGGCATGTAGCACAGCATCGTCGCCAGGATCAGCCAGAAGAACTGGTTGGGATCGGAGGCCTGCGGCAGCAGGCACAGGAACACGCCGCCCAGGATGTGCAGGGCGCCGTACAGCTTTTCGGCATTGATCCAGCGGTCGGCAACGATGCCCAGCAGCGAGGGCATGAACAAGGCGGAGATGCCCATGGTCGAGAAGATCGCGCCGAAGCTGGTGCCGGACCATCCACGGTTCTCGAACCAGTAGCGGCCGATGGTGATCAGCCACGCCCCCCAGACGAAGAACTGGAGGAAGTTCATGATGGTCAGGCGCAGCTTCAGGCTCACGGAGTCTCCCATGCGAGGCGGTACGGTGCGCCTGCACGGCGCAGGTTAGTCATGGCGGGCATTGCGGGCAAGCGGAACCCGGCGGGATCAGCGCGCCACCACCCGGTTGCGGCCTTCCAGCTTGGCCTGGGACAGGCGCAGGTCGGCCCGGCGCATCAGCTGCGACAGGTCGGCGCCGTCCTGCGGGCAGCTGGCGAGGCCGGCGCTGAAGGTGATCCGCAGCAGGTCGGCATCGGCATCGGCATCGGCCACGAAGGGACGGGTGGCGAGGTCGCGGCGCAGCGCTTCCAGCCTTTCCCACGCGCGCCCGGCGGGCAGCGGCATCAGCAGCACGAACTCCTCGCCGCCCAGCCGGACCAGCAGGTCGCCGGGCTCCAGCCCCTCGCGCAACACCCCCGCCGCGTGGCGCAGCGCACGGTCGCCGGTGGCGTGGCCGGCCTCGTCGTTGATGCGGCGGAAGAAGTCCAGGTTGATCAGGCCCAGTGCAAGCGAGCCGCCTTGCTCGCGCGCGCCGTCCAGCAGCGCGGGGAAATGGTGGACCAGCAGCGTGCGGTTGGGCAGGCCGGTCAGGCCATCGGTGCCGGAGAGCTCCACCAGCCGCTGCATGCGATAGACCACCGCGGCGGTGATCGCGGTGACGATGGCGATCAGCAGCACCCGCTGCAGCACGTTGGACACGCGGGCGGTGCCGTAATCGGCCGATGCCAACTGTTCGGGCGTCTGCGCCAGCGCGAACACCGCGGCAGCCAGCGCCGCGTACTGCAGCATCGCCAGCGCGCCGGTGTACAGGGTCAGCCGGCCGTCGTTGCGCAGCGCGGTCATGCAGACGGCGACCAGGTAGAACGCCCAAACCACCATGCTGTTGAGGCTGGCCGCCAGCGAGGACGGCGCCAGCAGCGCCAGCACGAAGGTGGTCAGCGACACGTCGTAGCTGGTGGTCACCCATGGCAGCCAGCGGAAGCGGCGCTGCTGGCGCGCCAGCAGCAGCAGTACCTGCGAAGCGGCCACGGCCAGGATCACCCCGAACATCCCGGCGATGCCTTCGGTGGGCATGTATTCGCCGGTGACGATGTTGACCAGCGGCAACAGCAGCAGCGCCAGCGACAGCGCCGCGCGCACTTTCGCCACCAGCAGCTCGCCACCGGCTCCCAGTTCCAGCATCAGCGCGTCGGGCGGTGCGCGCAGCTGCTGCCAGAACTCCCGCAGCTCCAGTCCGATCTTGTTCACGCATCTCCCCCGTAGACCGGCAGGATAGGGCGCGCGCGGCGACGGCTCAAATGTCCGTCGTTCGCGGCGGCGGCCCCCGCGGCCCCGCCACGGCAGGCGCGTGCTGCCGCCCCCATCCGGGGGCACGGTACCTATACTGGGCGCATCATCCAGGGAGGACATCCGATGGCACCCGCACTTGCTCTGATCCTGCTGCTCGCCGGCATCATCCTGCTGTCCAAGACCGTGCGGATGGTGCCGCAGGGCTACCAGTGGACGGTGGAACGGTTCGGCCGCTACACCCATACGATGGAGCCGGGCCTGCACTTCCTGATGCCGGTGGTCTACGGCGTGGGCCGCAAGATCAACATGATGGAGCAGGTGATGGACGTGCCCAGCCAGGACGTCATCACCAAGGACAACGCCGTGGTGAAGGTGGACGGCGTGGTCTATTTCCAGGTGCTGGACGCCGCCAAGGCGGCCTACGAGGTGGCCCAGCTGGAGGTGGCCATCCTCAACCTGGTGATGACCAACATCCGCACCGCGATCGGTTCGATGGACTTGGACGAATCGCTGTCCAAGCGCGACGAGATCAACACCAAGGTGCTGCACGCGGTCGACCAGGCCACCCACCCCTGGGGCCTGAAGGTCAACCGCATCGAGCTGAAGGACATCCAGCCGCCGCGCGACCTGGTCGATTCCATGGCGCGCCAGATGAAGGCCGAGCGCGAGAAGCGCGCCAACATCCTGGAAGCGGAGGGCTTCCGCCAGGCGGAGATCCTCAAGGCCGAGGGCGAGAAGCAGTCGGCGATCCTGTCGGCGGAAGGCCAGAAGGAGGCCGCGTTCCGCCAGGCCGAGGCGCGCGAGCGCCTGGCCGAGGCCGAGGCCAAGGCGACCCAGATGGTGTCCGACGCGATCGCCTCCGGCAACGTGCAGGCGATCAACTACTTCGTCGCGCAGAAGTACATCGAGGCGTTCAAGGAACTGGCGCAGGCGCCCAACCAGAAGTTCGTGATGATGCCGATGGAGTCGTCGGGGATCATCGGTTCGCTGGGCGGCATCGCCGAGCTGGCGCGCGAGGCGATGGGCAAGCAGCCGTCGATCCAGGCGAAGCAGGGGAGCTGACCATGCGCTGGGACGTGTTCGCCTGGGCGGCATTCGCGCTGCTGCTGTTCGCGGCCGAGGCGATGGCGCCCGGCGCCTTCATGCTGTGGCTGGGCTTCGCCGCGGTGGCGGTGCTGCTGGGCGTGCTGCTGGTGCCGGGGATCCCGCTGCTGGTGCAGGTGGCGGCGTTCGTCGCGCTCAGTTTCGTGTCCATCCAGGTGTACCGGCGCTGGTTCCGCAACCGTGAGCGGCCCAGCGACCAGCCCGCCCTGAACCGCCGCACGGCGGCGCTGGTCGGGCGGGTGGTGCCGCTGGAGCGCGCCATCGTCGACGGCCGCGGCCGCGTGCAGATCGCCGACGCCTACTGGGACGTCACCGGGCCGGCGTTGCCCGCGGGCAGCCATGTCCGCATCGTCGGGGGCGACGCCATGACCCTGCAGGTGGAGCCGGCGCCGCATACCGGCGCGTAGGGCGCGGGCGTCTGGGATAATGCGACTCCCCACGCAGGCAGGCCCCCCATGACCGACAAGACCATCCTCAACGACACCCACCGCGCGCTCGGCGCCAAGATGGTGGACTTCGGCGGCTGGGACATGCCGATCCACTACGGTTCCCAGCTCGACGAGCACCACCAGGTGCGCCGCGACGTCGGCATGTTCGACGTCAGCCACATGACCGTGGTCGACCTGGAGGGCGCGCGCGCGCGCGAGTTCCTGCGCCACCTGGTCGCCAATGCGATCGACAAGCTGCAGAAGCCCGGCAAGGCGCTGTACACCTGCATGCTCAACGAGCGTGGCGGGGTGATCGACGACTTGATCATCTACTTCATGTCGGAGGAGTGGTTCCGGCTGGTGGTCAATGCCTCCACCCGCGACAAGGACCTGGCGTGGATCGGTGCGCAGGCCAAGACGTTCGACGTGGCGGTGAAGGAGCGTCCCGAGTTCGGCATGGTCGCCGTTCAGGGCCCCAATGCCCGCGAGAAGGTGATCGGGCTGCTGCGCGAGGACGACCGCGCGCCGGTGTCCAAGCTGGCGCGCTTCTCCGCGCGTGCCGCGCAGACCACGGACGGCGTGGACGTGTTCGTCGCCCGCACCGGCTACACCGGCGAGGACGGCTTCGAGGTGATCGTGCCGGAGGCGCAGACCGTGGCGTTCTGGAACGCGCTGCTGGCGGCGGGCGTCGCGCCTGCCGGCCTGGGCGCGCGCGACACCCTGCGGCTGGAGGCCGGCATGAACCTGTACGGCCAGGACATGGACGAGGACGTGACGCCGTTCGAGGCCGCGCTGGGCTGGACGGTCTCGTTGGACGAGGGCCGCGATTTCATCGGCCGCGCCGCGCTGGAAGCGCAGCAGGCGGCCGGCACCGCGCGCCAGATGATCGGTCTGGTGATGGACGAGAAGGGCGTGCTGCGCCACGGCCAGAAGGTACTGACCGCCAACGGCGAGGGCGAGATCCTGTCTGGCACGTTCTCCCCCACCATCGGCAAGGCGATCGCCTTCGCCCGCGTGCCCGCCGGCGAACCCGGCGAGGTGCGCGTGGACATCCGCGGCAAGGAGGTGCCGGTGCGGGTGGTGAAGTTCCCGTTTGTCCGCGACAACACCGTGCAGCCCGGCATCTGACCTTTCCGCCACCGCTTAGCTAGACTTCCCCAACCCCCCCCACGCACTGCGCAACAGGAGCCACCCGATGAGCGACATCCCCGGCGATCTCAAGTTCCTCAAATCCCACGAATGGGTCCGCGCCGAAGGCAATGGCCGGGCCGTCATCGGCATCTCCGACCATGCCCAGGGCCTGCTCGGCGACCTGGTCTACGTGGAGCTGCCCAACGTCGGCGATACCGTCGAGGCCGGCAACGCCTGCGCGGTGGTGGAATCGGTGAAGGCGGCGTCCGACGTCTACGCGCCGGTGGGCGGCAAGGTCCTCGAAGTCAACGAGGCGCTGGCCGACAAGCCGGAGACCATCAACGAGGACGCCTACGGCGACGGTTGGCTGTTCGTGGTGGAGCTGGCAGATGCCGAACAGCTCAACGAGCTGCTGGGCCCGGACGACTATGCCGAGCTGCTGGAAAGCGACGATCACTGATCGCGCTTTCATCGGCAACCCGAAACCCGCGGCGGAAGCGTCGCGGGTTTTTTCGTGCAAGGCATCCACGCCGGGCGCATCTTCCGTCGCGCGGTCGCGGCCATGCGCCGAGATGCGCGCGCCTCCTCCATGTCCGTTGCGAACGCTGCGCGCAGGCGCGAACGCCGCGGAAAGTTCGCGCAGTTTTCGCGCAAACGCGCTTGTGCGACGCGAAATCCTGGATCGAATCGCAACGGTGCGCGGGCTGTCTGTGGATGTGGCGCGCGCGCGTTCCGCGCGCGTCGCGATGGCATCCATGGCGACGCGCGCGAGTCGCATGGAATCGCTGCAGGCCGCGCCATTGCTTGCGTGCGTGGCATCGATGCGGCGCGCGTCGACGCAGCGCGCGCCGGCACGTCATGCGCGCATGCGGCGTGAAGGCGGTGGTGCGCGCTGCGTTCGCGGACGCAGCGGAGAAAAACTTCGCGAAAGATTGTTGACACTAGAAAAAAGCGTGATTAGGTTTCGCCCAGCAGACATTTCCTGCGGAATCAAGTGAGCAAGCAGAACGCAACAGCCGACGGCGCGACAACCGACTCCACCCGCTGCTGCGGAAAGTGGATGCAGGCGCCCCGTCCCTCACGCGAATGCCTGCTTGCCGGTTCCGGCGGTATCTCTCCAGAAGCCTGCCGCGTGTCGCGCCGCAGGTTTTTTAGTGGGATGGAAATGTCGCCTGCCGATGCGGCGCTGGTCGCCCGCATCGGAGCAGCATCCGTTCCGGCGCGCGTGGCGCGCCGGCGGTCGATCGCAGGTCCGATACCTGCGGTGTCTTTCGTAACTGGGCTTTACCGATTTACCCAATGACGAGGAGCCATCCCATGGCTGTTAAGAAAGCTGCGAAGAAAGCCGTCGCCAAGAAACCGGCGGCGAAGAAGGTTGCCAAGAAGGCCGTCGCCAAGAAGCCGGCGGCGAAGAAGGTCGCCAAGAAGGCTGTCGCCAAGAAGCCGGCGGCGAAGAAGGTCGCCAAGAAGGCGGTGAAGAAGGCCGTCGCCAAGAAGCCGGCGGCGAAGAAGGTCGCCAAGAAGGCCGTTGCCAAGAAGCCGGTCGCCAAGAAGGCCGCGAAGAAGACTGTCGCCAAGAAGCCGGCGGCGAAGAAGGTTGCCAAGAAGGCCGTTGCCAAGAAGGCCGTGAAGAAGGCTGTCGCCAAGAAGCCGGCGGCGAAGAAGGCCGCTGCCAAGAAGCCGGCCGCGAAGAAGCCTGCTGCCAAGAAGGCCAAGCCCGCCGCTGCTCCGCAGATGCCGGCTGCTCCGGTGCCGACGCTGTAAGAAAGTCGCGACCGGCGCGGGCGCTGCCCGTGCCGGCGTCAGCAAGATCCTGAAGACCCCTTCCCGTTGCCCAGGCGGGAGGGGTTTCTTTTTTTGTCGTCGTGCAGCTACGCCGTCATGCGTGGCTCAGGGCGGGGACGCCTTCGATGCGGACGCGCTGGCGCCGGACGGCGCGACGTTGCGCTCGGCATAGAGCACGTCTTCGGAGCCGTCGAGCGTTTCGTCGTCCAGCCACTGGCCGTCGCTCATGCCCAGCGCGTTGTCCAGGATGGTGGGCAGCAGGCCGCCGGGCAGGGCGCTCTCGCTGTTCCACAGGATCACCACGCCCAGGTCCTGTTCCGGCAGCAGCGCCATCGCGCCGCGATAGCCCTGCACGGCGCCGCCGTGGAACACCACCTGGTGGCCGGAATAGTTGTAGGCGCGCCAGCCCAGCGCATAGCCGGCGGTGGTCAGCCGGGTGCGCCGCCAGGAGGCGCCCCGGATCTCGCTGGGCGTCGCCACCACCGGCGCATGCAGGGTCGCCAGAAGTGGCGCCGGCAGCACTTCGGGGCGGTGGCCGGTATGCGCCAGCAGCCACTGCGCCATGTCGCTGATGCTGGCGTTGACGCCGGCGGCCGGCGCCACGCGGTAATAGGTGGGCTTGGGCGTCAGCGATACCCAGCCGCCGCGTCCGCGCACGTGCGGGCGGGCCCAGCGCGCGCTGGCCTCGATGCCTTCCAGGCCGTAGCTGGCGTCGTTCATGCCCAGCGGCTTGAAGATGCGGCGCGCCACCGCCTCGCTGTAGAACTGGCCGGTGGTGGCGAACACGATGTCGCCGATGAGGCTGAAGGCCACGTTCTGGTAGGCGTAGCAGTCGCCGGGCGCGCAGGTCATCGGCGCGTTGGCCATCCGCAGGGTCAGGTCGTGGTAGTTCGCATTGCCTTCCAGGTCGCGGTCGAAGGCGTTGTGCGTCAGCCCCATGCGGTGGCTGAGGATGTCCGCCACGGTGATCCGCTGGGCGGCGTCCGGCATCGACATCCGAAACGAGGGGACGTAGTCGGTGAGGTGGCTGTCCCAGCGCAGCATGCCGTCGTTGACCAGGATCCCGGTCATGGTGCCGGCGAACGACTTCGACAACGAGGCCAGCCGGAACACCGTGTGGGCATCGACCGGCTCCGGTGCGCGGGTATCGGTGATGCCGTAGCCGCGTGCGCTGAGAATGCGGCCGTCCTTGACGATCGCCATCGCCAGACCCGGGATGCGGCCGTTGGCCACCAGGGCTTCGGCGATCGCCTCGAAGCGGGCGATGTCGAGAGAGTGGGCCGGGGCGGGCAGGGAGAGCGCCGGTGGCAGGTCTGTTTCGGCGGCGGCGCGGGCGATGGTGCCGCTGGACGGCACGCTGCCCTGGGTGGCTGAGCCGGCCGCCAGCGGCAGCAGTGCTGCGATCAGGCCGGCCTTCCAGACATGTGCCCGGGTGCGCTCTTTCATCGGCTGTGCCCCCTGCGTATGCTGCGACGACGGGTCGATTCTAGCGCCTGTTTCCACGAATGCATGAATGAGGGGAGCTTCAATGGGTAGCTTTTTGATTTTCCTGGCGATTGTCGCAGCGGTCGTGGTTGCACTCGTGGTCTGGGCCATCGGCATCTACAACGGCCTTGTGACCGCGCGCAATGCGTTCAAGAACGCCTTTGCGCAGATCGACGTACAGCTGCAGCGCCGCTTCGACCTGATCCCCAATCTGGTCGAAGTGGCGAAGAAATACATGGCGCACGAGCGCGAGACGCTGGAAGCCGTGATTGCGGCGCGTTCCGCCGCGCAGTCGGGCCTGGCCGCGGCCAAGGCCAGTCCCGGCGATCCGGCGGCGATGGCCCAGCTTGCCGCCGCGCAGGGCCAGCTCAATGCCGGGCTGGGCCGCCTGCTGGCGGTGGCCGAGGCCTATCCGGACCTCAAGGCCAACCAGAACATGATGCAGCTCACCGAGGAGCTGACCAGCACCGAGAACAAGGTCGCGTTCTCGCGGCAGGCGTTCAACGATTCGGTGATGGCGTACAACAACAAGCGCGAAGTGTTCCCGAACAGCGTGTTCGCCGGGATGTTCGGCTTCCAGCCGGCCACCCTGCTGGAGATCCCGGCCGACAAGCAGGCGCAGGTGCGCGAAGCGCCGAAGGTGCAGTTCTGATCGCATGCGCTCGTTCTCCCCGCCGCGCGGGGAGAACGTGGCCACGGGCTGGATGAGGGACGCCTTCCCGCCATGAATTTCTTCGAACACCAGGCCGCCGCACGCCGCGCCTCCGCGCGGCTGGTGTTCCTGTTCGTGCTGGCGGTGCTCGGGATCGTGGCGGCCGTCGACCTGGCGGCGTGGCTGGTCGCGCCTTCGTGGCGCATGCTCGCCTTCACCAGCGGCGTCACCCTGCTGACGATCCTGTTCGGCTCGCTCTACCGCATCGCCAGCCTGGGCGGTGGCGGCGAAGCGGTGGCGCAGCAGATGGGCGGCACGCTGGTGCCGGCGGACACCACCGATCTGTCGCTGCGGCGGCTGCGCAACGTGGTGGAGGAAATCGCCATCGCTTCCGGCGTGCCGGTGCCGAAGCTTTATGTCATGGAAGAGGAGGCGGCGATCAATGCCTTCGCCGCCGGCTTCAGTCCATCCGATGCGGTGGTGGCGGTGACCCGCGGCGCGCTGGAGCGGCTCAACCGCGACGAGCTGCAGGGCGTGATCGCGCACGAGTTCAGCCACATCCTCAACGGCGACATGCGGCTCAACGTGCGCCTGATCGGGGTGCTGTTCGGCATCCTGATGATCGGCCTGATCGGCCGCAAGGTGCTGGAATACGGCCGCTTCGGCGGCAGCCGCAACAGGAACGCCGGCGCCCTGCTGGTCGCCGCGCTGGTGGCGATGGTGATCGGCTACGTGGGGCTGTTCTTCGGCCGCCTGATCAAGGCCGGCGTCAGCCGTTCGCGCGAGCGGCTGGCCGACGCCAGCGCGGTGCAGTTCACCCGCCAGACCGCGGGGCTTGCCGGCGCGCTGAAGAAGATCGCCGGGGTGGGCGAAGGCTCGCGGCTCAGCCACCGCGGCGACGCCGAGGAAGTCAGCCACATGCTGTTCGGCGACGGGGTGGGGTTCTCCAGCCTGTTCGCCACCCACCCGCCGCTGCTGGAGCGCATTCGCGCGCTGGAGCCGGGGTTCCGCGACGAACAGCTGCAGCGGCTGCGCGCCGAATGGCGGGCGGCGCCGCCGGACGGCCTGCGGGAAGACATCGCGCTGGGGCTGGCCGACGCCAGCGCAAGGCCGCTGCCGGGTGCGCGCGAGCAGGTGCGGGTGTCGCCGCCGCAGGTGGCCGCGCAGGTAGCGATGCCGGCGTCGGACGACTACCGCCGCGCCGATGCCATCGTCGATGCCATCCCGGAAGCACTGCGCGATCTGGCCCGTGATCGCGAGGCGGTGATGCCGCTGCTGCTGGCGCTGTTGCTGGCGGGGGCCGACGACGTGCTGGAGGCGCAGCGCGGGTTGATCGCCGAACGGCTTGGCGGGGTTGTCGCCGACCACGCCCTGCGCATCCACCAGCAGCTGACCGCCGATCTGCACCCGGCGCTGCGCTTGCCGCTGGCGGCGCTGGCGTTCCCGGTGCTGCGGCTGCGGCCGCGTCCGCAGCTGGAACGCTTCCTCGATGCCGTGCAGGCCGCGATCGACGCCGACGGCGAAGTGTCGTTGTTCGAATACTGCCTGGCGCGGTTGCTGCAGGTGCAGGTGCGCGAATCGCTGGATCCGGCGCGCTACGCCCGCTTCGGGCGGCGCAAGCCCGGCAACGTGCGCAACGAGTTCGCCACCCTGTTGGCGGTGGTGGCGCGCTACGGCCATGACGACGAAGCGGCTGCGCGCCGGGCCTACCTCGCCGGGCTGCAGCGCGTGCTCCCGCGCGACCACCTCGCCTATGCACCGCCGATGGCCGGCGTGCAGGCGCTGGACGCGGTGTGGGAACCGCTGGACGCGCTGGATCCGCTGGCCAAGCAGGCGATGGTGGAAGCGGTCACCGACGCCATCAGCAGCGACGGCCGCATCCGCGTGGCCGAAGCCGAACTGCTGCGCACGATCTGCGGCGTGCTCCACTGTCCGCTGCCGCCGGTGCTGGAGCATCAGGCCTGAGGCATCGCGCCTGAAGCAGGGGGATCGGTCGCCTCGCGCCAGATTCGGTCACCCCGCCTCTTGCTTTCGTAGGCGCACCGCAGGGGCGCGAGCGCTTTCGCGAGGTCAAGCCAAACCCATTGCTCTCGCGCGCTCATGCGAAGCGCACGGCATCTTTGAAATCTCGCGAAGGGCGTCGGCCCTTTCTGCGCGCCTCCGGTAGGCGGGCGCATCATGGTGTGGTTCGCAATACGGGTCAGTGGGTGGCGGCCCGGATCAGGTCGGCCGCGCGCTCCGCAATCATGATGGTCGGCGCGTTGGTATTGCCGCCCGGCAGCTCGGGCATCACCGAGGCATCGACCACGCGCAGGCCGTCGACGCCGCGCACGCGCAGCTGCGGGTCGACCACTGCGGCACCGTCGCTGCCCATCCGGCAGGTGCCGATGGGGTGGTAGACGGTTTCGGCGCGGCTGCGCACGAACTCGAGGAAGTCGGCGTCGGTACGCGGGGCGGTGGCGGGGAAGATCGGCGCGCCGCGATAGGGATCGAATGCCTTCTGCGCCAGGATGTCCAGCGACAGCTTTGCGCATTCCACCAGCATCCGGCGGTCGAAACCTTCCGCATCGCCAAGGTAGTTGGGGTCGATGATCGGCTTGTCGGCGGCGCGGTTGCTGGCCAGCCGCACGCTGCCGCGGCTGCGCGGGCGCAGGAAGCAGGCGTGCAGGGTGTAGCCGTCGCCGCGCAGGCGGTTGCGGCCGTGGTCGTCGATCATCGCCGGGATGAAGTGCAGCTGGATGTCGGTGCGCGCGTCGGGCGCCAGACTGGAGCGTACGAAGCCTGCTCCCTCCGCCACGTTGCTGGTGCCCGGGCCCTGATGGCCGCCGAGGTAATACTGCAGCGCGGTCTTGACCTCGCTGATCCGGTCGTAGCTGATCGGCTGGGTGCAGTGTTGCAGCGTCGTCACGTCCAGGTGGTCCTGCAGGTTGGCGCCGACGCCCGGCGCATCGTGCAGCACCTCGATGCCCAGCCGGCGCAGTTCGTCGGCGGGGCCGATGC
Organism: Thermomonas sp. LB-4; assembly: GCF_036409385.1. Taxonomy (NCBI): domain Bacteria; kingdom Pseudomonadati; phylum Pseudomonadota; class Gammaproteobacteria; order Lysobacterales; family Lysobacteraceae; genus Thermomonas; species Thermomonas sp. LB-4. The sequence continues at coordinate 221,246 of NZ_JAXOFT010000003.1, forward strand.
CGGACAGCATCAGCAGCTGCGGCGAATTGATCGCGCCGCCGCTGAGGATCACTTCGCGCGCGGCTTCGAAATGGAAGCCCTGGCCCTTGATCGAACAGACCACGCCGTTGGCGCGGCCGCGCGCGAAGGTGATCCGGTTGACCTCGGCGTGGGCGCGGATGGTCAGGTTCGGTCGCGCCTTGACCGGGTCGAGGTAGGCGACCGCCGCCGAGCAGCGCGCGCCGTTGCGCTGGGTGACCTGGTACAGACCCACGCCGTCCTGGTGCGCGCCGTTGAAGTCGTCGTTGACCGACAGCCCGGCCTGCTGCCCGGCTTCGATGAAGACGCGGGTGAGCGGGTTCACGTGGCGCAGGTCGGACACGCTGAGCGGGCCATCGGCGCCGTGGAAGGCGTCCCCGCCGCGCGTGTTGCCCTCGGACTTGCGGAAGTAGGGCAGCACGTTGTCCCAATGCCAGCCCTCGGCGCCACCGGCAGCCCAGGCGTCGTAGTCGGCGGCGACGCCGCGGATGTAGCACATCGCGTTGATCGAGCTGGAGCCGCCCAGCAGTTTGCCGCGCGGGCACCACAGCACGCGCCCGCCCAGCTGCGGCTGCGGCACTGTGGCGTAGTCCCAGTTGATCGACTTCAGCCCGGCGATCCGGGCCAGGCCGGCCGGCATGTGCACGAACGGGTGCCAGTCGCGGCCGCCGGCCTCCAGCAGCAGCACCTTTGTCGCGGGGTCCTCGCTCAGGCGGTTGGCCAGCACGCAGCCGGCGGAGCCGGCACCGATGATGATGTAGTCGTACACGTGCGCCCCCTGCGATGACCGTCCGAACGTATGCGCCACTGCTAGAGCAAATGCTCTTTGGCGGGGTGGCGCGGACGGGGCTCCAGCGGTTACCGTTGCGCACCGTTCCGCCTTCCGGCAGCCATGTCCCAACGCCCCGCCGTCGCCGGCAGTTTCGGTCGCTTCAAAGCCGCGCTGGGCGATTCGCCGCCGCTGCTGTGGTCGTTCCTGTACTTTTTCTGCCTGCTGACCGGCTACTACGTGCTGCGCCCGGTGCGCGAGGCGATGGGCGCGTCCAGCGACGTTACCGCACTGTTCCCGCCGTCGATGATCGCCTTCTTCGCGGAGCGCGGCATCGCCCTGAAGGAGCTGCAGCTGCAGGTGCTGTTCACCTGCACCTTCCTGATCATGCTGGCGCTGCAGCCGGTGTATGGTTGGCTGGTGAGCCGCTGGCCGCGGCGGGTGTTCCTGCCGACGGTGTACGGCTTCTTCATCGCGACGCTGTTGCTGTTCTATGTCGCCTTCGACAGCGGCATGCCCGGGCGCGGGATGGCGTTCTTCCTGTGGATCACGGTGTTCAACCTGTTCGCGGTGGCGGTGTTCTGGAGCTTCATGGCCGATGTCTTCAGCGACGCGGAGGCGCGCCGCAGCTACGGCTACATCGGCGCCGCCGGCACCGTGGGCGCGATCCTGGGGCCGGCGTTGACGCGGGTGCTGGTCGAGCGCATCGGCATCGCCAACCTGATGCTGGTGTCGGCCGCGTTCCTGGTGCTGTGCGTGGTCTGCCTGCTGCGTCTGCGCCATTACGCCGTGCGCCGCGAGGCCAGCCGCCGGCTTGCCAGTGGCGAGGTGCCGATGGGCGGCGCGGTCTGGGCCGGCCTGAAGCTGGTCGCCAGCGAGCCGCTGCTGCGCTGGCTGGCGATGCTGTGCGTGCTCGGGGTGGGGGTGGGCACGCTGCTCTACAACGAGCAGGCGGCGATCGTGCGGCAGTTCTATCCCGATCCGAAGGCGGCCACCGCCTACTACGCCAGCATCGACCTGGCGGTGAACGGGGTGACCCTGCTGGTGCAGCTGTTCGTCACCCGCGCGCTGCTGTCGCGCTTCGGCATCGCGCCGGCGCTACTGGTCCCGGGGTTCGCCATCGTGCTGGGCTATGCCGCGCTGGCGGCATCGCCGCTGCCGCTGCTGGTGGCGGTGGTGCAGGTGATGACCCGCAGCGGGGAGTTCGCGCTGGGCAAGCCGGCGCGCGAAACCATCTACACCCGGGTCGCCCGCGAGTGGCGCTATAAGGCCGGCGCGGCCATCGACACCGTGATCTACCGCGGTGGCGACCTGACCTTCGTGTGGACGCACAAGCTGTTGGCGGCATTCGGCTCCACCGCGGTATTCGGTGCCGGCCTGCTGGTGGCCTGCGGCTTCACCTTCAGCGCGTGGCGGGTCTCGGCCGAGGCGAAGAAGCTGCCGGATGCACGCGCGCCGGAGGGCGGCTGAGCACGCTCCGGCCTCAACCCTTCGGCGAGACCCACATCGCGATGCGGGCGCGGAACACCGTCTCGCCGCGCGAGTCTTGCACCACCACCTCGAACGGCAATTCATAGCCTTCCGCCGCTTCGCGAGGCGGGAACGCCGGGGTGGCAGTGGCGCGCATCGTGCCCATCGCCTTCTTCAGGTAGGCCACGGCCATGCCCTTGGGAATCCAACGCATCGATGCCGGGATGCCGGCGTCGCAGGCCAGCCCGCCGGTGAATTCGGCGAGGTTGCACAGGGCGATGGCGTGGACCGTGCCGATGTGGTTGGTCACCGCGCGCCGATGCCGTAGGGTTGCGATGCAGCGACCCGGCTCCAGCGTTTCGATGCGCGGCGCGATGCTGGAGAAATACGGCGCCTTCCAGCACACCAGCCGCGAAAACAGCCAGCGGCCCGCGGGCCAGCGAGCCAGATTCCGGTAGGTCGAGAGGACGGACATGGGTTACCGGCGTTGCCGTCCCGGCACCGGGCCGGGACGGCAAGGACGCTCAGGCGACCGCGCGCCTGCTGCCGTCCGCGCGGCCGTCGTAATAGCTGGCCGCGCGCAGCTCGTGGGCGTCGAAGTCGTCCACGGTGATCGTGTCCAGGGTGATCGCGTGCAGCTCTTCCAGCTGCTTGCGTTCGTCCGTGCTGATCCAGCCCTCGCGCACGCCTTCGTCCAGCTGCGAGGCGAAGTCCAGCGCCTCGATGTCCTTGGTCTTCAGCGCCTTCAGGAACTTGCGCTCGACCGGCTCGGCCAGGATCGCCTTGGCCAGGTAGCTGTTGATGCGGCCGCCGGGGTTGTGCTCGCCGGGGGTCAGGAACACGCCGTCGGCCAGGCGTTCGCGCGCCTCGTTCGGCGCCATCAGCAGCATGGCCACGCGATGGCTGAGGCGGTCGCCCGGGGCCACCGCGCGGCGGCCCAGCGGGAACACCAGCGGCCACAGCAGCCAGCCCAGCGGCTTGATCGGGAAGTTGCGCAGCGCCTGCGACAGCGCCAGCTCGATCTCGTAGGCGCTGTTGTGGAACGCCCATGCCAGCAGCGGCTTGTCGGCTTCCGGGCAGTTCTCGTCATGGTGGCGCTTGAGCACCGCGCCCATCATGTAGAGGTGGCTGAGCACGTCGCCGAGCCGGCCGGACAGCGACTCCTTGAACTTCAGCCGGCCGCCCAGCGCGCCCAGCGACACGTCGGTGAGCAGCGCCAGGTTGGCGGCGTAACGGTTGAGCTTGCGGAAGAACTTCTTCGTGTAGGCATCACCCGCGGTTGCCTGCAGGCGCGCGCCGGTCAGGCCCAGCCAGAACGAGCGCACCGCGTTCGAGATCGCGCCGCCGACATGGGCGTACAGCGCGCCGTCCAGCGCCTCCAGCCCGGCCTTCACGTCCGGGTCCTGCGCCGCCCGCATTTCCTTGAGGATGTACGGATGGCAGAGGATCGAGCCCTGCCCGAAGATCAGCAGGCTGCGGGTCATGATGTTGGCGCCTTCCACCGTGATCGCGATGGGCGCGGCCTGCCACGAACGGCCGGCGAAGTTGCGCGGGCCGAGGATGATCCCCTTGCCGCCGATGACATCCATGATGTCCTTGGCGATGTCGCGGCCGGCGTTGGTGCAGTGGTACTTGGCGATCGCCGACGGCACCGACGGCACGTCGCCGCGGTCGACCGCGGCGGCGGTGGCCTGCGACAGCGCGCTGATCGCATAGGCCTTGCCGCCGATCCGTGCAAGCGCTTCCTCCACGCCTTCGAAGCGGCCCACCGACAGCCCGAACTGCTTGCGGATGCGCGCGTAGGCGCCGGTCACCACCGCGCCGGCCTTGGCGCCGCCGCTGGCGGTGGAGGGCAGGGTGATCGAACGGCCAACGGCCAGGCATTCGTTGAGCATGTTCCAGCCCTTGCCGGCCATGTCCACGCCGCCGATCAGCTGGCTGAGCGGGATGAACACTTCCTTGCCGCGCACCGGGCCGTTCTGGAACGGCGAATTCAGCGGGAAGTGGCGGCGGCCGACGTCCACGCCCTCGGTGTCGCGCGGCAGCAGCGCCAGGGTGATGCCGATGTCGCGGGTATCGCCGATCAGGCCGTCCGGGTCGTACATGCGGAAGGCCAGGCCGATCAACGTGGAGACCGGTGCCAGGGTGATGTAGCGCTTGTCGAAGGTCAGGCGCAGGCCCAGCACGTTGGCGCCGTTCCATTCGCCCTTGCAGACGATGCCGAAATCGGGGATGGAGGTGGCATCCGAGCCGGCGAATGGGCCGGTCAGGCCGAAGCAGGGCACTTCCTGGCCGATCGCCAGCCGCGGCAGGTAATAGTCCTTCTGTTCCTGCGTGCCGTAGTGGTTGATCAGCTCGCCGGGGCCCAGCGAGTTCGGCACGCCCACGGTGGCGCTGACCACGCTGGAGATCGAGGCGATCTTCTGGATCACCTTGTGGTGGGCCAGCGCGGAGAAGCCCAGGCCGCCGTACTGCTTCGGGATGATCATCCCGAAGAACTTCTCCTTCTTGATGAACTCCCAGAGCTCCGGCGGCAGGTCGGCGTGGACGTGGGTGATTTCCCAGTCGTTGATGCGCTTGCACAGCTCTTCCACCGGGCCGTCGAGGAAGGCCTGTTCCTCGGCGGTCAGCTGCGGCTTCGGGTAGGCCAGCAGCTTGTTCCAGTCGGGCTTGCCGGAGAACAGGTCGCCCTCGAAGCCGACCGAACCGGTTTCCAGCGCGATCTTCTCGGTCTGCGACAGCGGCGGCAGCGCCTTGCGCAGGAAGCCCAGCGCCGGTGCGGTCAGCAGCGGCTTGCGGATGGCCGGCACCAGCAGCGGCACGGCGACCAGCGCCACCAGCGCGGCGGCAATGGCGGTAGCCGCCGGATGGGCGCCCAGCAGCCAGCAGGCCACCAGCAGGGTGACGGTCAGCGCGGCCCAGACCGCAAGCCGCAGCCGGTGGTAGGCGGCGAACGCACCCGCGGCGAAAATGACGACGAAAGGCAGGACGAAGCTCATGGCGGGGCTCCCGGTAGCACGGCGGTCATGGGGCGGCAGGCATTGCGCGCAGGGCGTGCCCTGCCTACCATACGGGCTAGTATGGCGCTTGCGGCGAGACTGTCAACGCGCGAAAACCGAGTGAAAACTCAGCATACTGCCCCCCGTCGACAGCGTATGGAACGAGCGTCACGATGACCGGAACCGCACCCCGCAGCGGGCGCCTGAGCGCCGACGACTGGGCCCGCGAGGCGCTCGACCAGATTGCAGAACAAGGCGTCGCGTCGGTCGCGGTGGAGCCGCTGGCGCGCCGGCTGGGCGTGACCAAAGGCAGCTTCTACTGGCATTTCCCCTCGCGCGATGCCCTGTTGCAGGCCGCCCTGGAGCGCTGGGAGCGCGACGAGCAGACCGCCTACGGCGCGCTGGAGGCGATCGACGATGCGACCGAACGCTTGCGCACCCTGTTCCGATTGATCGCGCATCACAACAAGACCCACATCATCTATTCCGAACTGCTCAAGGCCGCCGGGCATCCGGCGGTGGACGCGGTGCTGGGGCACGTGCTGGAGCGCCGCATCGGCTTCCTGTTCACGTCGTTCCGCCAGGCCGGCCTGAGCCAGAAGGACGCACTCAACCGGGCGCGCATGACCTACGCGATGTACGTGGGCGTGCTGCAGCTGGAGCTGCCCCGGTTCCAGGCCCGCCAGCCCATCGAGGGTTTCGACGGTTACGTCGAACACATGATGGCGACCCTGGTGCCACAGAGGCACTGATCGCTGCCGCGCGGCGCCACGGGCGCGGCGCGGCGTTTCCTGCAAACGATTTCAACGACTGCCCGCGACAGGCGAAGGACTCCGACTTCATGACCAGCAAACTCGACCGCTTGAACCAATGGGTTGCCGAGGTGGCGCGACTCACCCGGCCAGGTGCCATCCACTGGTGCGACGGCAGCGACGCCGAGAATGCGGCGCTGATCGACAAGATGCTGGCCGACGGCACCCTGCACCGGCTCAACGAAGAGACCCATCCCGGCAGCTACCTGCACCGCTCGCATCCGGACGACGTGGCCCGCGTCGAACACCTGACCTATGTGTGCACCGCCCATCACGAGGACGCCGGCCCCAACAACCACTGGATGGCGCCGGACGAAGCCCACGCCAAGATCGACGCCCTGTTCGACGGCTGCATGCAGGGCCGCACGATGTATGTCATCCCGTACTGCATGGGCCCGATAGACTCGCCGCTCTCCCGCTGCGGAGTGGAAATCACCGACTCGCCCTACGTGGTCGCCAACATGCGGATCATGACCCGCATGGGCGCCGCCGCGCTGGCGCGCATCGAACGCGACGGCAGCTTCGTGAGGGGCCTGCACTCGATCGGCGAGCTCGATCCCAACCGCCGCTACATCATGCACTTCCCCGAGGAGCTGACGATCAAGTCGTACGGCTCGGGTTACGGCGGCAACGCCCTGCTGGGCAAGAAGTGCCACGCCCTGCGCATCGCCAGCCACCAGGCGCGCAGCGAGGGCTGGCTGGCCGAGCACATGCTGATCCTCGGCGTGGAGAACCCGCAGGGGCAAACCCATTACATCGCCGCGGCGTTCCCGTCTGCTTGCGGCAAGACCAACCTCGCCATGCTCATTCCGCCGGAAGGCTATCGTCGCGACGGCTGGAAGATCTGGACCATCGGCGACGACATCTGCTGGATGCGTCCGGGTAACGACGGTCGCCTCTACGCGATCAATCCCGAGGCCGGCTTCTTCGGCGTGGCGCCGGGCACTTCGCACAAGTCGAACCCGAACGCCCTGGCCTCCATCCAGACCAACACCATCTTCACCAATGTCGGCGTCACCGCCGACAACCAGCCGTGGTGGGAAGGCATCGACAACGGCCAGGTCCCGGTCACCGACTGGCAGGGCCAGCCGTACGACGCCGCCGTGCGCCCGGCCGCGCATCCCAACGCGCGCTTCACGGTCAGCGCGAAGCAGTGCCCGTCGTACTCGCCGATGGCCGAGGACCCGCAGGGCGTGCCGATCAGCGCCATCGTCTTCGGCGGCCGCCGCGCCTCTCTGGTGCCGCTCGTGTTCGAGGCCCGCGACTGGACCCACGGCGTGCTGGTCGGCGCCGCGATGGGTTCCGAAACCACCGCCGCGGCCACGGGCGCCGTCGGCGTGATGCGCCGCGACCCGATGGCGATGAAGCCGTTCTGTGGCTACAACTTCGCCGACTACTTCGCCCACTGGCTGTCATTCGACAAGCCCGGCGCGAACCTGCCCAAGGTCTTCCACGTCAACTGGTTCCGCAAGGGCGACGACGGCAAGTTCCTGTGGCCAGGCTTCGGCGACAACCTGCGCGTGCTGGAATGGATGATCCGCCGCGTCGAAGGCAAGGGCGGCGCGGTTGAAACGCCGATCGGCCACCTGCCGGGCGCGGCCGACCTCAACCTCGACGGCGTGTCCCTGTCCGACGAAGCCCGCGCCAAGTTGTTCGGCCTCGACCACGCCGGCTGGCAGGCCGAGTTCGCCAGCATCGGCGACTACCTGGCCGAGTACGGCCCGCGCCTGCCGCGGGCGCTGCTGGACGAACAGGCGCGCATCGCGGCAGCGCTGGCCTGAGCCGGTCTGGGCGTGGGATTCATTCCGGGAAGCCCCGCTGGTGCGGGGCTTCTCTCGACTTCGGCCAGCATGCGCATTGCGGCGACATCGCCGGGCTGCCGACGCAAGCTCGCGCTCAGGAGCTACGCTGCTTTCTGAAGGCGATGCTTGGTCAACAGCCCGAGGCATCTCATCAGTTCCGGGTCGCGATGGCTCTGGTGCAGGTGCTGCAGATATGCGGCATCTGCACCGATGTCATCACCGGATGCGAGGCGCACCTCCGCCAGCGTCAACCACGCGCACGGGAGGCTGGGCTGCAATGCAATCGCCTTGCTCAGCGCATCGATCGCGGCCCCCGGCTGTCCTGCGCCTTTGTAGGCCACGCCCAGTGCCAGCCAGGCCATCGCGAACCGGGGCTGCATTGCTGTCAGTCGCGCCAGGATCGCAGCGGCATTCAGGTGGTCGCCTTCCGCGCTCGCTGCCATGCCCAGCAACAGTTGCGCGCCCGGGTGTCCCGGAGTGGCCTTCAGGATTTCATGAGCCTGGCGCTTGGCCTGCGCCGGGTCGCTGTCCAGCAGTTCGAATGCATCTGCAACAGCGTCTCTGGTGCCGGTCATGGGAACTCGGGTGGCCATCGGGGTATTCGTCGGGGTCAGTGTACTGAGCCGCCCTTGCTGGCAGGCGGTTCCAGACCCCCCTGATGTTGCGGGCGTCTGCATCACTGTCCGGTAGGTGCTTCATGCCTGCGGACGTTGGCGCTGAATCGCGCACACTTTCTCGTCGCATCGGGACGGTCAACGGCAATGAGCGGCCCTGCCGTTTCGTGTGAAACTGAATGGGCAGTTCAGTGCATGAATGCGGGCTAAGGGGGTTGTTAAATAAATGTTGACTGTTCTATAGTCGGCGAGTCAGGCCGTCTGAGGTCGGGCGTACTTGTTCCCTTTGTCACTTCGTCCCTATGGGGGTTACAACAAAATGGCTTCTAACTACCTTGCGAAAGGCCTGAAGCGGAGCGCGCTCACCGTCGCTCTGGGTATGTGCTTCGTCGGCGGCGTGCAGGCGCAGACCAATACCGCTGGTGCGGTGACGGGTCGTGCCGTGTCTGGCGACACGATCACGATCACCAGCCCGTCCACCGGCTTCAACCGCACCATCACCGTGGATGCAAGCGGTTCCTACCGCTTCTCCCAGTTGCCCAGCGGCCAGTACCAGATCAGCCGCAACGGCGGTTCTGCGCGTGCCGTGACCGTGAACGTCGGTACGGCCGCCAACATCGACTTCGCCAGCGGCGATGCCACCACGCTTGATACCGTCACCGTGGTCGGCGCCGGTGCGGTGAACCCGATCGACATTTCGTCGGTCGAGTCCACCACCATCCTGACCGCCGAGCAGGTCGCCAAGATCCCGGTCCCGCGCAACATCACCTCCGTCGCGCTGCTCGCCCCCGGCACCGTCCGTGGCGCGGCCAACGCGGGCTTCGGTTCGCTGCCGTCGTTCGGTGGTTCGTCGGTCGCCGAGAACCAGTACTACATCAACGGCTTCAACGTCACCAACACCTTCAAGAACCTGAACTTCGCGCAGATCCCGTTCGAATCGATCGCCGAGTCGCAGGTGAAGACGGGTGGTTATGGCGCCGAGTTCGGCCGCTCCACCGGCGGCGTGATCAACATGATCACCAAGCGCGGTACCAACGACTTCAAGGCCGGCGCCAGCATCTACTGGGAGGAGCCGTCCTCGCTGGCTGAAACCAACCCGGACCTGTACTACAACAACGGTCTGTGGGTTTCCAACAACTCCAAGGACAAGGGCTCGGAAGCCACCGCCGCCGTGTGGGCGGGTGGTGCGCTGATCAAGGATCGCCTGTTCGCCTACGGTTTGATCCAGTACGGCAAGACCTCCAGCGAGTCGTACACGAGCCGCTTCGGCACCGTGAACCTGGACAGCTCGAGCAAGCGTCCGCAGTGGCTGGCCAAGGTTGACTGGCAGATCAACGACAACCACAGCCTTGAACTGACCGCCTTCTCCGACAAGCGCAAGTTCGAAGACGACTATTACACCGCCAGCTTCCCGGACAGCACCACCAACTCGACTACCGGCCGGGTCACCATCGGTCCGAACCCGACCACCGTCTTCGGCACCTACAAGGGTACCGATTTCAACGAGGCGGGCGGTGAGAGCTGGGTGGCCAAGTACACCGGTTACCTGACCGACAACTTCACCCTGTCCGCCCTCTACGGCCATGGTGAGTTCAGCCGTTCGAACTACGGCGTCTCCGCCAACGGCCAGGTGCAGGAATACAGCGGCAACCTGACCGGCCCGGTCGCGGGCTGCGCCATCATCAGCGACAGCCGTACCGGCGTGTCGACCGGTGCAGTTGCCGCGATCAAGGGCTGCTCGTTCATCAATACCCTCGGCCGCCGCGACGCCCTCGACGAGCGCGACCAGTGGCGTATCGACGCCGAGTGGGTGCTGGGTGACCACCTGCTGCGCTTCGGCATCGACAACGACAAGTTCCGTTCGCTCGACGGCGTCGCCTACAGCGGCGGCGCGAGCTACGTCTACCAGTCGTGCAACGCCACTGCCGCGACCTGCGGCCCGACCGGCAACCGCGTGCGTTACCGCAGCTTCCGCTCCGGCGCGAACGTCGGCGTCGACCAGCGCGCGTACTACATCGAAGACAGCTGGAGCGTGACCGACAACTTCATCGCTTACCTCGGCATGCGCTGGGATACGTTCCAGAACCTGAACGGTGAAGGCGAGAAGTACGTCGAGATCAAGAACCAGTTCGCGCCGCGCCTGGGCTTCTCGTGGGACGTCTTCGGCGACTCCACCTTCAAGGTCTTCGGTAACGCCGGTCGCTACGCGCTGCCGCTGACCGCCGGCGTCGCCACCCGCGCCGCCTCCGCGTCGCTGTACGAAGAGATCTACTACGCCTACACCGGCGTGGACCCGGCTACGGGTGCACCCACCGGCCTGACCCGCGTCGTGAATCCTTCGACGGGTAGCAGTGCAACCCGTTATCTGAACGGTGAAGACGGCAACCCGAAGTTCGCTGCGGGCTATGCCATCAAGAACCTCAGCCCGATGTACCAGGACGAGTTCATCCTGGGCTTCCAGAAGCAGCTGACCGACAACCTCTCGCTGGGTGTCCGCGCCATCCGTCGCGACCTGAAGGCCGCGATCGATGACAACTGCGATTACGCGACCCTGTTCAACTACGTCGAAGGCAACGGTCCGGGCTCGAAGTTCAACTACTGCTTCCTGTTCAACCCGGGCAAGGATGCGGTGATCCTGGCGGATTGGGACGGTGACGGCGTCGCCACCGAGAAGACCATCCCGGGCGACCAGCTCTCGCTGAAGTCGAAGCGCAAGTACACCGCGCTGGAGTTCTTCGTGCAGGGCAACTGGGACCGCATGTTCCTGCAGGGCTCGTACACCTACGCCAAGTCCATCGGCAACACCGAAGGCGGCGTGCGCTCCGACAACGGCCAGGCCGATACCGGTACCACCTCGGACTTCGACTACCTGGCCGCGATGATCGGCGCCTACGGTTACACGCCCAACGACCGTCGTCATTCGCTGAAGCTGTTCGGCAACTACGACATCAGCGAAGAGTGGTCGATCGGCACCAACCTGCTGGTGCAGTCGGGCCGTCCGATCAGCTGCATCGGCGTGTACAAGGGTCTGGACGTCAGCCACTACGGCAACATCCACTTCTCCTGCGACCCGGGTGCACCGAATGCCAACGGCAACAACGGCGACACCATCGTGTCCCGCGGTACCGTCGGCCGCACGCCGTGGACCACCTCGCTTGACCTGAACCTGTCCTACAGGCCGACGTGGATGAAGGGCCTGCAGCTGAAGATGGACGTGTTCAACGTCCTCAACGCGGACAAGCCGGTTTCGGTGAACGAAATCGGCGAAGACGCCAGCGGCAACCCGGTTCCGGTCGCCAATACGTACCTGACCCCGACCGCGTGGCAGACCCCGCGTTCGGTCCGCTTCATGGTCCAGTACGACTTCTAAGCTCCACGTTTCATAAGTGATTCGCGGCCGCCTTCGGGCGGCCGCTTTTTTTGATACCGTCGTGATCATCGCGACACGAAGTACGCACAGGCGCACATGACCCCGGAACAGCTCGAAGTACTCTGGCACGCGGCCCAACAGCATGAAGAAGAGGGCGCCCTGGATTCGGCGCGTAGCGCCTATCAGGAAATCCTGGCGAACAGCCCGCGCCAGATCATGGTCCAGGTCAAGCTTTCCGAGCTTGAACAGCGGACTGGACGTTACCGCGAGGCGCGGCGCCACGCACTGGAAGCTGGCGCGACGATTTCGATGACACGGCGCTGGGAGGGACTTGCCTTCGTCACCGCCAACATGCTCGTGTTCGACGAGCGTGAATTGGTGCGCGGCCTGATCCTTCAGTCCGACTGGGACGACCCCCGTGTCCTCGGGCAATCGGTGGTGTTGTCCCAGCAGCTGTGGCTCTGCGGAGACCCGCCCGCGGCGCTGCGGATGCTTGATCTGGTGGCGCGGCGGGGTGGCAAGGACCACAGGCTGTCGTATTCGCGAGCCATGGCCCTCCAGCATCTGGGCCGCGGAGAGGAGGCGAGTCGCGCATTCGAGGAATGCATCCGGATGGCCCCTGATTTCGCGCTGGCGCATTGGTCGCTTGCCTACCACGCGCCATCCGGTGTTCCCGGCGCCAGGCTGGATCGCATTCGCTCCGCGTTGGGTCGGAGCCAGGACAGTCTGGAGCGCGCAATGCTGCATTACGCGCTTTACAAGGAGTTGGACGACGCCGACGAACGCGACGCGGCATGGGCGGAACTGGAGAAGGGGGCGGCCTTGATGCATAGCCCTTTCCTGCCGCCCACCCGTCTCCCGGATTCACTCGTGGAGCCCGCGGCAGCCGGCGCCGCCGAAGCAGCCGGGGAGCCCGATGCAGCAGGACGGGTGCCCATCTTCATCACGGGCATGCCGAGAACCGGCACCACCTTGTTGAGCCGGATCGTTTCCGCGCACCCGGCCGTCGCGGATGCGGGCGAACTGGCTGCGCTGGAGCATGCCCTGTCGCAGGCCATGGATCGCTTCATCGAACTTCCGCTCAAGCCGGATGACGCGTCACGGGTGGGAGGTATTCCTGCCACCGAGATCGCAGAGGCCTACATGCGGCGGACGGGGATGTATTACGCCGACGGGGTTCGCTGCGTGATCGACAAGTCCCCCAGCAATGTCTTCGTCGCAGGGATCATCGCCCGGTCGATGCCGCAAGCGAAGATCCTGTGCCTGGTGCGCGGCCCGATGGACACCGCCTACTCGAACCTTCGCCAACTGTTCCAGAACGGGGCTTTTGCCTACAGCTACGATCAGCGCCAGTTGGCGGACCGCTATGCACTCTTCCAGGCGGTGGTCGCGCATTGGCAGGAACGATTGCCGTCCAATTTCCTCGCGGTGTCCTACGAGTCACTGGTGGAGGACCCGATCACCGTCGGGCGAGCGGTGTTCGAATTCTGCGGGCTGGAGTTCGATCCTGCATTCGTGGACATCACGCGCAACGCGAGCCCCTCCGCTACCGCAAGTGCTTCCCAGATCCGCTCGCCGATCCATCAGCGCGGAGTTGGGGAATGGCGACACCATGAAGCCAGGCTCCGGCCATTCGCCGACCGGTTGCGGGAGCTGGGTGCTTCGCTGTAACGCGCTGCAGGAAGGAGGCGGAGCCTGATGCCCCAGCAGTTGCGTGCGCAGGTCGACGAAGCCGTCCGGCGCGAGGATTGGGCGACGGCGGCCGCGGGCCTGCGACAACTCGCCCTCGTCCCGCCGCAGTCGGCCCGGTTGTGGCTTGAGTTGTCCTACGCGGAATCGTTCCTCGGCCACTACCGCGCGGCAAGGGCCGCGGCTGGCAGGGCGAAGGGCCTGCCGTTGCACACGCGCGACGACGTCGCCGACCTGATCGCGCGCCTTCGCACATTCAACGATGCGGAGGGGGTACGCAAGGTCGCTCGGGGGCTGCTGGAGGCTCCGCGCGCGGACGCTGGCCTGCTCGCGACATCCGCCGTGCAGCTGAGCAACCTGAATGACCACGCCCTTGCGTTTGAGTGCGCGGGAAGGGCGGTGGCAATCGATCCATCATCGATCGCCGCCCGAATGGCGCGTGGCCAGATGCGCGCGCAGCACGGCGATATTCCCGGTGCGGAGGACGATTTCAACTGGTGTGTCCGCCGGATCCCGGGATTGATGCCTGCCTGGTGGGCATTGTCCCGGCTGCGGCGCCAGACCGTGGAATCCAACCATGCCGGGGAGCTGAGAATGCTGCTGTCCCGGGTGGGGCTCGGTGCCGCCGACGTGGCCTACGGTGCGTTTGCCCTGCACAAGGAGCTTGATGACCTTGGCGACGTCGCCGGTGCGTGGCAGGCGCTGCAGCAAGGCTGCACCGCCAAGCGCTCGATGTTGCGCTACGACGCGGCGGATACCCGCGCGCTGATCGATGCGCTGCTGGAGGCGCCTTGCCCGCCACGGCCCTCTACCGCGTGTACGGAGGAAAGCGTGCCCATCTTCATCGTGGGCATGCACCGCTCGGGGACCACGCTGCTGGAGCAGTTGCTGGATGCGAGCGGGCAGGTCCTCGGGGTTGGCGAACTCTATGACTTCACGTCCGCGCTGCGCGAGGCCACCGACCATCATTGCAGGGGCGTGATCGACCGGGTCGTGGTCGCGAGGGCCGGACAGGTGAATCTGCCCGAAGTGGGCAGGCGTTACATGGCGGGAGTGGCATGGCGGCTTGGTGGAATGCGGTTCTTCACCGACAAGCTGCCATCGAATTTCCTCAACACGGGTTTCATCTGCCGGGCCCTTCCGCAGGCGAAGATCCTGCACCTGGTGCGGAATCCGCTCGAAACCTGCTTCTCCAACCTGCGTGAGCTCTTCTCCGACGCGAATCCGTACTCATACGATCAGCAGGAGCTGGCCGACTACTTCCTCCAGTACCGCCGGCTGATGTCGCATTGGCATGGGATGTTTCCCGGGCGCATCCTCGACGTGTCGTACTCGCGGCTAGTGCAGGACCCGGAAGCCACCATGCGGGAAGTGGCGGCCTTCTGCGGGATCGAGTACCGCGACTCGATGCGGGATCCGAGGAGCAGCCGGCGGTCGGTAGCCACCGCCAGCGCGGTCCAGGTTCGGGAAGGAGTGGTTCGACGCGAGCGGCCGAAATGGGAGCCCTACGCGGCGTACCTGCACCCCCTGATCGATGCGCTGCGGGCGGGGGGCGTGGATGTTCCCGATCGGGAGTCTTAAACCAATTCCGGCGTGCCCGCATCACAGTGGGCATGCTGATGCAGACCATGCCGCTACCGCAGGCCACTGAATCCGACGACGACGCCCGGCTGGCGCGGCGCGCGGCGCGTGCCGACGTGTCTGCATTCGAGCAGCTCTACCGCCGCCACCACCGCCGCGTGCATGGGGTGATCGTGCGGCTGGTCGGGCAGGCGGGGACCCGCGCGGAGGATCTCACCCAGGAGGCGTTCGTGCGCGCCTGGCAGGCGCTGCCGGCCTTCCGTTTCGAGAGCGCGGTGTCGACCTGGCTGCATCGGCTGGCGGTCAATACCGCGCTGATGGAGATGCGCGCACGCCGCAGCCGCCCGTGGCCCGAGGATGACGACGACGCGCTGGAAACGGTGGCAACCCCGGACACCGCCGGCCGCGCCGTGCTCGGCCGCGACCTGGAGCGCGCGGTCGCCAGCCTGCCGCCGCGCGCGCGCGCGGTGCTGGTGCTGCACGACGTCGAAGGCTGGAAGCACGAGGAAATCGCCGGCGAGCTGGGCATGGCGGTGGGAAGTTCGAAGGCGCAGTTGCATCGCGCGCGGGGACTGCTGCGCGCGCGGATCGGAGAAGTGGCATGAGCGGACAACACGACATTGGCGAGGCCTCGCTGCGAATGGCGCTGCAGGCGCTGCGCCGGGCTATCGAGCCGGAGCGGGATCTTTGGCCGGGCATCTCGGCAAGGCTGTCCCCGCAGGCGGCGCAGGCGCGCCCGGCCAAGCGCATCTGGCCTTTCGCCATGGCGGCGTCGATATTGCTGGCCCTGGGCCTGGCCCGGCAAGGAGCGCCGGAACTGGCGCGGCCGGTGGCGGTGGAAGCGGCTGCGCCCGCCGGGACCACGCCGGTGGCCAGCGAAGCGGAGGCGCTGACCCTGCATTACCAGGCAGCACTGCGCGAGCTCGATGCTGGCGCGATGCCGGCCAGCTGGCAGCCGGGGCTGGAGGCGCTTGATCACGGTGCCCAGCAGGTGCTGGCCGCCCTCCGCCACAGCCCGCAGTCGCCACAGCTGCTGGAACAGCTGCGCCAGATCTATGCCCGCCGGCTCGCCCTGTCGCGCCGCGCCCTTTTTTCCTGAGGACCCCGACGATGCAAATGCTTGCCAGAATGCTGTGGGCCACGCTGGCCTGCGCCACCGCGCTGCCGGCCATGGCGGCAACCCCGATCAGCCAGACCCGCCCCCTGGACGCGCGAGGCCGGGTCGAGATCGAGAACCTCAAGGGCAAGGTCGAAGTGGTCGCGTGGGAGCGCCCGGAGGTGAAACTGTCCGGCACCCTCGGTGACGGGGTGGAACGGCTTTCGGTCGAAGGCGATGCCCGCGTGCTCCGGATCAAGGTCCAGTACCCGTCGCGCAACCGTGCTGCGGAACCGAGCCATCTGGTGGTGCATATGCCGCTGCTGGCGGACCTGGAGATTGAAACCGTCTCGGCCGACATCGGCGTCACCGGCATGGCTTCGCGCGAGCTGGAGCTTGAATCGGTCAGCGGCGACATCGTCGCCAACGGCGCGCCGCGACGCGGCGAAATCAGTTCGGTGAGCGGCGACATCCGGCTGGCGATGAACAGCCCCAGCTTGCGGGCGGAGACGGTCAGTGGCCAGCTGGCGGTGCAGGGCCGGCTGGGCGGCACCATCGCGCTGGAAAGCGTGTCGGGCGACATCCGCCTCGACACGCTGGGCGAGCGTGCGCGCAAGCTCTCCGCCAGTTCGGTGTCCGGCGACATGGACCTGACCCTGGGGCTGGCCGAGGACGGCGAGATCCGCATGGAAAGCGTGAGTGGCGATCTGCGCCTGCGTCTGCCGGCGAGCCTGTCGGCGCAGGTCTCGGGCGAAAGCTTCAGTGGCGACCTGGCCGCGCCTGGCGCGAAGATCCGCAAGGAGGAATTCGGTCCCGGTTCCAGCTTCCGCATGCGCTACGGAGCGGGCAGGGGTGATGTGCGCCTGCAGACCTTCTCCGGCGACGCACGCCTGATCATGCCGTAACGGTCGGGGTCGGCGCCGCCACACGAAAGGCCGCATCCTTCGATGCGGCCTTTTTTTCGGATGAGCGGCGAACGTGCCGGAAACCGGGGGCGCGGCCGGGCGGCCGTGCCAAGGGAGCGCCTCAGAGGTCCTGCTGGTAGCGCACGTAGGGCACGGTGCCTTCTTCGCCCGGATTGCCCTTGATCGGGAATGGATTCTTGCCGCGGGTGACGACATTGTCGGCACCGACGCTGAGCTGGCCGTTCCACGGGGTGCGCCAGGTCAGGCCCAGGCCCAGGCCCTTCCAGACCTCGCTTTCGCCCGGGACGTTGACCACCCGGCCGACGATATTGGCGCCGAACGCGCCGTAGCCACCGCCGACACTGAGGCTGCGGGTATTCCACTGGTCTGCCATCTCCGGCACATCGGCTGCCGGAACCAGGCGGGCGCGGGCGACGGTGCCGCCGACGCTGACGAAGCCTTCGCGGCTGATCGCCTTTTCCGCGAACAGCGAGAAATCGTTCTGGCTGTAGCGCGCGCCGCCGATCTGGCCGGGTGCCAGCCAAGCCGGCAGGGTATCGCGGCCATTGCCGAAGCTCAGCCCCAGCTTGCCGCCGTTGCGCGCCAGGCTGACGCCCGCGCTGGCATGGCGACTGTTGGAGCCGGGCTTGTCGCCTTCCAGCGAGGCCAGTACGCAGTTGCTGGCCAGCTGGCCGATGGCCGGCGCCATGCCGTTGCGGCGGTCGCACAGCAGCGCCAGCGAATCGCCGGTCTGCAGACCGTAGGTGGCTTCCAGGGTGGTCTTGCCGAAGCGCCAGCGCGCGCCTGCGCCGGTGCCGCCCGTGGCGGGTTCCAGCAGCAGCACGGCTTCCAGCTTGAGGCTGTCGCGGTTGAGCACCGGCACGACCCGGGAGTCGCTGCGCTTGGCCTTTTTCGCCTGCGCATCGACGTTGCCGCTGGCGAACACCAGGGCAAGCGCGGCGACGGCAAGTGGCAGGAGGCGCAGGGTCATGCTGATGTGACCGGCTCGTTAAGCCGAAGTTCCCCGGGTGAAACGAAAGCGTGCAGGAAAATCCTAGCCCCTTTATGTTTATTTAACAATAGCGCGACGGCTCCCCGCCGCATCGGCCAGCCGAGGGCGGGTGGGGCAGGGTGGTCCGGCCTGCCCGCCGGCACTATTGCAGGCCTGGCGCTGCGGGCTGGCTGCTGGCTTCCCGGCTGAACAGGGCGTCGATCTCCCCGGCGTCGAAGCCGTAGCCCTGGCCGCAGAACTCGCACAGGACCGAGGCCCTGCCATCGCCGGCCGCAACCGCGGCATCGGCCTCGTCGCGGCCCAGCGACACCAGCATGCCTTCCACGCGTTCGCGCGAGCAGGAACAGGCAAAGCGCAGCGGCTTCTCGCCGACCAGCTGCGGACCTTCCTCGTGGAACAGCCGGTGGACGACGTCGGCTGGCGGCAGCGCCAGCAACTCCGCGTGGCCCAGGGTGTCGAACAAGGCGCTGGCCCGGCGGAAACCGTCCTCGTCGCCCTCTTCACCCGGCAGCTTCTGCAGCAGCAGGCCGGCGGCGCGATTGCCGTCGCAGGCCAACAACAGGCGGGTGGGGAGCTGCTCGGATTGGCGGAAATAGTCCTCGAACGCCATATCCAGCCGTTCCGCCGCCAGTGCCACCAGCCCCTGGTAGCGCATCGGCTCGCCGCTGCCCAGCGGCGGGTTCTCGATGGTGATGGCCAGCAGCGCGTCGGCGCCCAGGGCGCGCAGGTCGCGCGCGGGCGCGCCGGCGGACTCGTTCAGGCGGACGATGCCGCGCAGCGTGCCGGCGGCGGTGCATTCGGCGAACAGGGTGCCGATGGCGCCGGCGCTGCGCAGTTGCACCGACAGTCGGCCATCCACCTTGGCGTGGCCCGTGAAAAGCGCGGCTGCGGCGCTGGCCTCGCCCAGCAGTTCGGCGGCGGCGGCGGGATATTCGGCGCGCGCGGCGATGCTGCGCCAAGTTTCGCCAAGATGGACGGCGACGCCGCGGACGCCGGCAGCGGGAAGCAGGAAGCGCAGCTGCGCGTCGGGGATCATGCTCATGTGGATACCGTGGAGGTGCCCGCGTGCGGATAATGGGCGGGCAGCGAGGGGGAATGATGGATCGAAATGGGGTGCGTGGGTGCCGATCGCAAGGCGCGGTCGCATGAGCGGGGCAAAGCGGAAGCGGCGCCTGCGCGGGTGGTGGTGGAAGCTGCCGCTGCTGTTCGTGGCGTTCAGCGTGCTGCAGGTGCTGGCGCTGCGGTTCCTCGATCCGCCGCTGTCCGCGTTCATGCTGGCGCGCTGGGTGGACGCGGCCCTGGCTGGCGATCCCGGCTTCCGCATCGCCCATGACTGGCGCGACCTGCGGGCGATCTCGCCGAACCTGCCGCTGGCGCTGGTGGCCGCGGAGGACCAGAACTTCGCGCGCCACCACGGCTTCGACTTCGCCGCCATCGAAAAGGCGCAGGCCCACAACGAGAAGATGCGCGCGCGCGCGGAGAAGCGCGGCGCGCCGGTGAAGCGCCTCCGCGGCGCCAGCACCATCAGCCAGCAGACCGCCAAGAACCTGTTCCTGTGGCAGGGCAGGGGACCCACCCGCTGGCTGCGCAAGGGGCTGGAAGTCTGGTACACCGCGCTGGTCGAGGCGTTGTGGCCGAAGCGAAGGATCCTGGAGGTGTACGCCAACATCGCCGAGTTCGGCGACGGCGTGTATGGCGCGCAGGCCGCGTCGCGGCGCTTCTTCGGCAAGGACGCCTCGCGGCTCAGCCGCGCCGAAGCCGCCCGGCTGGCGGCGGTGCTGCCCAGTCCGAAGCGTTACAGCGCGGCCAGGCCGGGGCCGTACGTGCAGCGGCGGGCGCAGGCCATCCAGCGGCAGATGGGTGCGATCGGCGGTGCGGGCTATTTGCGCACGCTGGATTAGGCGCATGCGGGCCATGCGCGCGCGGCTGCGGGGCGGGGTTCACCCGCGATCGGGGCATTCCGGCGGTGGCCGAAGCTGCGCCGGGAGCAAGTTCAGGGCAGGGCGGCCGCGCGGGAGGGAGCGGCTGGCATACTTCCCGGCATGCATGGACTCGCGCCCGAAGACCGCTGCCTGACCCTGGTGGTCGCCGCCTTCAACGAGGAGGATGCCCTGCCGCGCCTGCATCCGCGCATCCGCGCGGCGCTGGATCTGGCCGAGCGCGACGGGCTGGAAGCGCGCGTGCTGTACGTCGACGACGGCAGCCGCGACGGCACCTGGGCGCTGCTGCAGCGGTTCGCGCAGGAGGACGCGCGGGTGGCGTTGCTGCGGCTGTCGCGCAACTTCGGCAAGGAGGCGGCGCTGACCGCGGGGCTGGATCGGGTCGAGCGCGGTGCGGCGCTGATCCTGGATGCCGATGGGCAGGACCCGCCGGAGCTGCTGCCGCAGTTCGTGGCGAAGTGGCGGGAAGGCTTTGATGACGTCCACGGCACCCGCGTTGCCCGCGAGGGCGAGGGCGTGTTCAAGCGCGCCAGCGCGCACGTGTTCTACCGCGTCATCGGCGCGCTGTCGAAGACGCCGGTGCCGCGCGACACTGGCGATTTCCGGCTGCTGTCGCCGCGCGCGCTGGCGGCGCTGCGGCAGCTGCGCGAACGGCATCGCTTCATGAAGGGCCTGTTCGGCTGGATCGGCTTCAACGCGGTGTCGATTCCCTACCAGCGCGATGCGCGCGCGGCCGGGCGCAGCAAGTTCAACGCCTGGAAGCTGTGGAACTTCGCGCTGGAGGGCATCACCGGCTTTTCCACCGTGCCGCTGCGGATGGCGACCTATGCGGGCCTTGCGACCGCGCTGTTCGCGTTCGGCTACGGCGGCTGGGTCATCCTGAAGGCGCTGCTGTGGGGCGACCGGGTGGCGGGCTGGCCGTCGATGATGGCGGTGATCCTGTTCCTGGGCGGCGTGCAGCTGATGGCGCTGGGCATGATCGGCGAATACCTGGGCCGGCTCTACGAGGAATCCAAGCAGCGCCCGCTGTATCTCGTCGACGCCTGGCGGCCTGCGGAGGGAGTATCCTCGGGCCGGCATCCTGATCTTCTTCCCGAGTCGAAAGGAGTCCGCCATGCGCACGGTGCGGCAGCTGCTGGAGGCGAAGTCGCCTGAGATCATCGCGATCGGGCCGGAGGCGCCGGTCATCGATGCCATCCGGCTGATGGCGGAGCGCGGCATCGGCGCGCTGCTGGTGATGCAGGGCGCGCGCCTGGCCGGAATCCTTTCCGAACGCGATTACGCGCGCAAGATCGTGCTGCAGGGACGTTCGTCGCGGGACACGCCGGTGCGCGACATCATGACCGCCGAGGTGGTGACGGTGGCGCCGGGCGACAGCATCGACCACTGCATGCAGCTGGTGACCGACCGCCGCATCCGCCACCTGCCGGTGGTCGACGGCGGCGAAGTGATCGGGGTGCTGTCGATCGGCGACCTGGTCAAGACCGTCATCGAACTGCAGCGGCGCGATATCGACCAGCTGCAGCGCTACATCGCCTCCTGAGGCTCGCGGGCGCCGCCGCCCGGCGGATCAGCTCTTGTCGATCACGTCCGCGAGCAGCTTCAGCAGTTTGTCGTAGTTGTCGGCGTGGGTCTTCATCGCCCCCAGGTACGGGGCCAGCGCAGGCTGCAGCGACACGGGCAT
This sequence comes from Thermomonas sp. LB-4, assembly GCF_036409385.1. NCBI lineage: Bacteria > Pseudomonadati > Pseudomonadota > Gammaproteobacteria > Lysobacterales > Lysobacteraceae > Thermomonas > Thermomonas sp. LB-4. The sequence goes on from NZ_JAXOFT010000003.1 coordinate 243,007, forward strand.
CGGCGGCATCCCCGCCATCACCATCGGCGGCGGCATTCCCAGCATCGTCTTGAAGCCGGTGTTGGCTGCGGAGAGCGCGGTGATCTGTGCTTTCAGGGTGTTCTTGGTATTGGTGTCCACGTTGGCCTCGTAGCCGGCGGGCAGGATGCCGCGGCTCCGGGTACAACGTCGGCGCCGGCCGCCGCCGGCCATGGCTCAGCGCGCGTAACGCCCGCCGCAGTTCGAATCCCTGCCGGGGCCGGGCTCGAACGTCGCCAGCAGCGCGGCGGGCGGGGCGATGTTGGCCAACGCCAGCGCCAATGCCGCCCGCAGGCCGACGCGGGCGAGATCGGGGCGGAACGAGGGGTCCCGGAAGCTGCCGCCGACCAGCAGGGGCGAACGGAACACGAGCAGGCTGCGGTCCTTGGGGCGCGGCCGCAGCTTTAGGTCCAACGTCTCGTCGCGCAGGCTGATGCGCCCCTCGCCGACCAGGATGGTGTCGGTGGTGTCGAAGGCCAGGCTGCGGGCGGTCATCAGTCCATCGGCCACCGCGAAGTCGCCCCAAGCGCAGCGGATCGGCACGCGTCGGTCCTTTGTCAGCAGGAACTTGAGCGCTTCCTGCACGTCCAGCCCCGCCAGTTCCATCACCAGGTTGCTGATCCGGCCGCTGCCCATGCCAATCGCGACTTCGCCGTTCGCGCTGCTGAGCATGCGGGCCACGGAGTTGCCGTTGCCAGTCAGTGCCACGTTGCCGCCGATGCGGCCGATGGCGTCCTGAGCCGCCTCCGGCGTGGGCAGCAGTTGCGCCAGCGCCAACCCGCGCACGTTCGCATCAGCGCGCGTGTGGATCGGCGTGCGTCGTGCGTCCATGCGGATGGTCGCGCGGATTTCGCCGCCGGCCACGCCGAAGTTGAGCGGCGCCAAACGCAGCAGCCCGTCATCCAGCAGCAGGTGCGCCTCCATGTCGTCCAGAGGCAACGACGGCGCGTTGATACGATGGGCCTTCAACCGCACGTCCGCATCCATCGCGCGCAGGCGCTCGAGTTCGTAGGGCTTGTCCGGCAGCACGCGCGAACTGGCTGCCTGTTTGGCGGCGCGCGCGGCCAACTCCGGATTGGTCGATTCGTTCGCCTGCGGCGCGCCGCCCAGGAAGCCGGCGAGGTCGTCGAAGTCCAGCCGGCGCGACTGCAGGTCGGCCTCCAGCAGCGGCCGCGGGCCGCCGGTGGTGACGGCTGCATCGCCGCCGAGGTCGCTGTCACCGACCTTGCCGCTGAACCCGTCGTAGTGCCATGTTGCGCGTCCGTCGGCGATGTCGCGCGTCAGTCGCCCATCGAGCGAAAACGGCGGCGTGTCGGGGGTGACCACGCCGATCAGCGGATACAGATCGGCGAGGTTCTTGCCGCGCAGCGCCAGTTCAAGATCGAAGTCGCGCAGCCGTAGCGGGTCCAGCAATGTACCGCGCGCGTGGGCACGGGTCGCGCCCGCGGCTGCGCGCAGGTCGATCCGGTACGGGCGCCGCGCCTTGCGCAGTTCCAGCGGGGATTCAGCGGTGCCGGACAGGGTGAAGGTGTTGCCGCTCCACTGGCCGCCCCCTTCAACCGAGATCGGCGGCTCGCCGTTGCCCATGCCGCGGGCCTGGCTGTCCAGCGCCAGCCGGACGTCGGTCTTGCGGGCCGGGTCGTAAAAGCCGAACTGCCCCTGCGTTATGTGGACGTTGCGGAATGCCGGCAGGGCGCTCCCAGCCGGGCTGCCGAAATCCCAGTTGCGCAGACCTTTTTGACTGCGCTGCAGGTGCAGGATCGGGCGCACCAGCGCGATCCGCGGGATCTGCAGCTCGCCGCGCAGCAACGGCCACAGCCGCAGGTCGAACTGCAGCCTGTCCACTCGCGCCATCTGCGGCTCGCGTGCCCATGCGGCATTGGCCAGCCGCAGCCCGCCGGCACTGATGGTGGAGGTGCTGCCGAGGTCTACGTCGAGATCGCCATCGATCCGGAACTCGCGCCCGGTCTGCGCGCTGACGCGGCGTTCGATCGGTCCCTTGAACCAGTTCCAGTCCCAGAGCAGGACCAGCGCCAGGACGCCCAGCGTGAGTGCGCCGAACGCCATCAGCCTGGGGTGGCGCACGCGTGGCGGACGGCGTGCAGCCCCGGGATCGGTCTGCCGGGATGCGGAAACGTTCACGCCCCGAGCTTGGCCGCTGCGCCATCAACCCATGGTGAAGCCGGGCGGTCGTTCCCGCATTCTTTCAGAATGCCCACGACTGCATTGGCCGCGGATTCATTCCATTTTCGAGCTTGCACCGCGGCGCCCGCACGGGGGAAGCGCGGCAACTGCATCGGGCTTGCTGCTGCTAGACTCCGCGGCGGCATACCCGCACCGCGCCCGATGATCATTTCGCACCAGCATCGCTTCATTTTCGCGGCTGTTCCCAAAACCGGCACCCATTCCGTCCGCCAGGCGCTTCGGGAACACATGGGGAACGAGGACATCGAACAGGTTGGACTGTTCGTGAACAAGCGCTTTCCCTACGAACAACTGGCTGCGATACGCCATGGCCATCTGTCCCTGGCGCAGGTCCGCCCCTTCCTGGGGGAGGAAAGCTTCCGGGAATATTTCAAGTTCGCGTTCGTGCGCAATCCATATGATCGCTTCGTCTCCTACTGCGCCTTCATGAGCCGGGACACGGATGCCTTCCAGCATTCCCCGCAGGCGGTGATGCGCCATTTCCTGTTCCTGCAGCCTCCCGAGCAACACATCCTGTTCCAGCCGCAATCGGCGCTCCTGGTCGATGCCGACGGCGTGCTGCTGGCCGACATGGTGGGGCGGGTCGAGGACATGCAGGCTTCGTATGACCGGGTCTGCGAACGGATCGGAATCGCGACGCGTCAACTCGACCAGGTCAACAGCAGCAGGCGAGGAGACTATCGCCAGTACTACGATGCCGAGCTGAAGGCGGAGGTGGAGCGCCGCTATGCGGACGACTTCAAGCTTTTTGCCTACGCGTTCTAGGAGCCGCCATGGTCGACATTCCGAAGCCGCAACCCAACCCGCGCAAGACGTCCTCGGTCCGCCAGCTGGGGGTGGTGGACATCGAAGCCCTGCGGTCGGCGGTCCTGGCGATTCCCGAAGCGGTATGGGATGCGCAGAACGCGGAGAAGCCCAACAAGTTCGAAGCGCTGGACCGCACTCGCCATATTGTCTTTCGCTTCGTGGACAGCACGCGCGACTGGCGGGGGTCGCATGACCGACAGCTGTGGAAGGAGTGGCGGAATTTGCTGGAGCCGGTCCTGCATGGATCGGTGCGCGACTACGGCTATGCCCGCGGGGTATTTCCCCGGGTGATGCTGGCCAGAATGGCACCGGGCGGCGTCATCCAGCCGCATATCGATGCGAACCCGGCCGCGAAGTGGCCGCACAAGATCCATGTGCCACTCCTGACCAATCCACAGGTGGGGTTCCAGATCGGCGACACGATTCACCACTTCCCCGTCGGCAGCGCGGTTGAAGTCAACAACCTCGGGCCGCACGCGGTGCGCAACGACGGCGACACCGATCGCATCCACCTCATCTTCGAGTACTACGACGCCGACCAGCCGGATCCCGAGTGGCTGGCGCCGTTTCTGGCGATGGATCCGCACCGGCGCGCGCTATAGCGCTGGCCCGGGAGGGCATCAGCGGACCTGGCGCACCGCCATTTTGCCGATCAGGGCCAATACCCCATCGACCCAGCGCGTTCCGTTCCGCAGCGGCAAGGCGCCGACGGCAGGCGGAATGCCCTCCAGGAAACGGTAAAGGGCATCCCGGTACTGTTCCAGCCCTTCGCCGGAGTCGGCGAACTGCACCCACAGGCTGCGCCAGTCGCGGAAGAATGCATCGCTTGCGTTGCGCGCGTCCTGTGTGGTCTGCATCGACTGGTCGGCTTCGTCCAGTAGGCCGTGCAAGCGGAAATGGATCTCCCATGGCGACATCACCACTGGGATGTTGTAGCGCTCCCGCGCCAGCGTGGACGCCGGGCCGTCCGGTGCGATGAAGCGCGCGGACCAGCCTGCGACAGGAGCGTCATGCGGGCGCCCCTGTGCCACCAGGTCCCAGAATCCCGGCCCTCCCACCGTATCGACGACCAGATGGATGCGCGACCGGCTTGCATCGTTTTCGACCCGATGCTCCCGCCACGTGTCGAAAATCCAGCACTCGCCCGCTGCCATGTGGATGGTTTTACCGCCGCATTCGAAGCGCACCGTGGGCTGCGTCACGATGGGGACATGCACCCGTACCCGGTCGGTCCAGTAGTAGCCCTGGTCGACATGGCGGGTGACTTCCGCCTGTCCTGCCAGGCGCATGAGCCGGGTACGCCCGACCACCGCCCCCAGGCTGGCGATTGTTTCGAGGAGGTAGGGGCAGCGCAGCAACTCCGGCGTAGGCGCCATTTCCCCGATGAAGGATTCATTGGCGGGGTCTCCCCCGGCCGCCAGCAGGGGGAGCATCGAGTTGCCCGGGAACTTCTGCGGGTGGTCACGCCAGACGTGTTCTCCCAGGGACTCGATTTCCGTCGCCAGCACTCCGGCATCGAAACGCAGCGGCAATTGCAGGAAAGGCACCGGAAGCTTCATGTTTGCGTCAACCCTCGGGTCTGGGTGTTCACGATGTCCAAAACGCTGGTCTTCAGCGCGGTTCCGTTGACTGCGCATGCTCGCGGGTGGCGAGGAATTCCACCCCCGGCGCGCGCTCCTGCGCCAGCTGCAGGTTGACCCTGCTGGGGGCCAGATAGACCAATTCGCCGGCGGCGTCGATGGCCAGGTTCAGCGCGTTCTTCTCGCGGAACTCCTCCAGCTTCCTGGCGTCGCTGCAGCGGATCCAGCGCGCGGTGGCCACCTGCACCTGCTCGAAGATCGCCTCGACGCCGTATTCGTCCTTGAGGCGGTACGCCGCCACGTCGAACTGCAGCACGCCGACCGCGCCAAGCACCAGGTCGTTGCTCATCAGCGGCTTGAAGAACTGGGTGGCGCCTTCCTCGCTCAGCTGGGCCAGGCCCTTCTGCAGCTGCTTGAGCTTGAGCGGGTCGCGCAGGCGCGCACGCCGGAACAGCTCCGGCGCGAAGCTGGGGATGCCGGTGAACGACAGCTTCTCGCCTTCGGTGAAGGTATCGCCGATGGAGATGGTGCCGTGGTTGTGGATGCCGATCACGTCGCCCGGGAAAGCGCTTTCGGCGATCTCGCGGTCGCTGGCCATGAAGGTCAGCGCGTTGGCCAGCTTCACTTCCTTGCCGCTGCGCACGTGGAAGGCCTTCATGCCGGCGCTGAACTTGCCCGAGCACACCCGCATGAACGCTACCCGGTCGCGATGCATCGGGTCCATGTTGGCCTGGATCTTGAACACGAAGCCGGTGAGCTTGCCTTCCGAGGCCGCCACCTCGCGGCTGGTGGTGGCGCGGGTGCCGGGCGCGGGCGCGTGCTGCACGAAGAAGTCCAGCAGCGGCTGCACGCCGAAGTTGTTGACGCCGGAGCCGAAGAACACCGGCGACTGCCTGCCGGCCAGGTATTCGGCATGGTCGAACGCTGCCGAAGCGCCCTGCACCAGCTCCAGCTGCTCGCGCACTTCGGCCAGCATGGCGGCGCCGATGGCGGCTTCCATGCGCGGGTCGTCCAGCGACGGGAAGATGGTGGAGTCCTGGCGGGTGAAGTTGCGGCCGGATTCGTACAGGTGCACTTCGCCGGTGAGCAGGTGCACCACGCCCTTCAGGCGCTTGCCCATGCCGATCGGCCAGGTCACCGGCGCGCACTGGATGCCCAGCACGGATTCGATCTCGTCCAGCAGCTCGATCGGGTCCTTGCCCTCGCGGTCGAGTTTGTTGACGAAGGTCATGATCGGCGTGTCGCGCAGGCGGCACACCTCCATCAGCTTGATGGTGCGCTCCTCCACGCCCTTGGCCACGTCGATCACCATCAGCGCGGAGTCCACCGCGGTGAGCACGCGGTAGGTGTCCTCGCCGAAGTCGGCGTGGCCCGGGGTGTCCAGCAGGTTGACGATGCGGCCCTCGTAGGGGAACTGCATCACCGAGCTGGTCACGGAGATGCCGCGCTCCTTCTCCAGCGCCATCCAGTCGGACGTCGCGTGGCGCGCGGCCTTGCGGCCCTTGACCGAGCCGGCCATCTGGATCGCGCCCCCGAACAGCAGCAGCTTTTCGGTGAGCGTGGTCTTGCCGGCGTCGGGGTGGGAGATGATGGCGAAAGTGCGACGACGCGCAGCTTCAATGGCGACTTCTGACATTGCGAAATTATACCGGCGGGGGCAGCATGGCCGCAGCGGGACCGGGCCAGCCCGGCTCCTGCGTTTCATGGAGGGCGCGTCGGGGCAGGCCAGGGCGACGCGATGCGAGTCGGCCGCCGCCGCGGCGCGCCGCGGGGAATCCTGCTGAAAAGGTGTCGCTGTGCACATAGTCATTGTCGGTGAGGATGCGGCGCGCGCCGCCGAGTTCGAAGGCCTGCTGGCCGATTTCGGGCTGGACTGGGATATCGCCTGGCTGCCGGAAGGCGTGCAGGTGGAGGCGGGCATGCCCGCGTTCGACGTGTTCGTTTGCGGCCTGAGCCTCGGCGAGATGAGTGGGCCGGAGCTGCTGGCGCGGGTGGCCGCGCTGTACCCGCAGGCAGTCCGCATCCTGCTGCTGGACCAGTCGCCTGACGAGGACAGCGTGGACATCGCGCAGGGCCTGGAATGCGCGCATCGGGTGCTTGGCCGGCCGCTGGATCCGGGCGAGCTGGTGGCGGCGGTCGAGAGCGTCATCGAACTGCGCGAGCTGCTGGGCAACGAGGCGCTCAAGAAGACCCTGGGCCGGATCAGCTCGCTGCCGCCGCCGCCGCGGCTTTACCTGCAGCTGACCCGCCTGCTGCGCGATCCCGAGGCCAGCAACCAGGCCATCGCGCAGGCGCTGTCGCAGGATCCGGCGATTGCCGCCAAGGTGCTGCGGCTGTGCAACTCCGCCTATTTCTCCGGTGGCCGCGAGATCAGCGACATGCGCTCGGCGGTGCTGCGGCTGGGGCACCAGGCGCTGCTGCGGCTGGTGCTGACCATCGAAGCCTTCGGCGGTGGCGGCTTCGGCGGCACCAGGCAGCGCGAGGAAGTGCAGGATCGCGCGCTGCGCGCCTCCAACCTGGCGCGGCGGCTGCTGCCCGGGCCCAGCGCCGAGCTGGCGGCCACCGCCAGCCTGCTGGCCGAAGTGGGCCGGCTGCTGCCGGGCGTGGCCGCGGGCGAGGAAGAGGAAACCAATGAGTTCGGCGAGCCCAAGCCGCACTTCGCGGAGGCGGGCGCCTACCTGCTCGGCCTGTGGGGCCTGCCGATGCCGATCGTGGAGGCGGTGGCCTACCAGCGCCGGCCGGGGCAGATGCGCTCCGGCGGCTTCTGGGTCACCGGCGCGGTGCACGTGGCCAGCGCCCTGGTGGCCGGCCTTGAGCCGGACGAAACCTACCTGCGCTCGGTCGGCATGCTGGACAAGCTGCCGCAGTGGCGCGAACTGGTCGAGCCGTCGCCCCTCGACGAAGCAGTGGCCTGAGCCGTTCCGGACGCCACCGCGCCCGGGCCAGGCTGTGCCGACGGCATCCGGAAGGGGATCGTTTCCAGCTGCATGCCGCGGTTGACCTGCACCGCGAAGTGCAGGTGCGGCGCGGTGCTGTAGCCGGTGTTGCCGGACAGCCCGATGCGCTGCCCGGTTTCCACCCGTTGGCCGATGTCGACCAGCACGCCGCCTTCGGCCAGGTGCGCGTACAGCGCCATGCTGCCGTCGTCATGCAGGATGCGGATGTAGTTGGCGCGCCCCGCATCGCGGGCCCGGTCCAGGCCGTGGCCGCGGAACCTGTCCTGGATCTGCATCACCACGCCGCCACGCGCGGCCAGTACCGGCGTGCCTTCCGGCACCGCGAAATCCAGCGCATGGCGGTTCTCCGCGTCGCGGTGGCTGAATTCGCCTTCGAAACCCTGGTCGATGCAGGCCTGCGCCACCGCCAGCGGTAGGCCATAGGCCACGTCGCGCGGGCGCGCGTTGGAACTGCCGGGAACGCCGCGCAGCCGCAGGCGCAGCCAACCTTCGCGCCCCGCCGGGGCCTGCAGCCTGGCCACCAGCGTGCTGCCGGCCGCGGGTACGCCTGCGCGCGCGGGCAACAGCGGCTGGCTGGCGAAGGGCGCAGCGCCGGCCACGTCCAGCCGGACCTCGATCGGTCCGGCCAGCAGATTGTCCGCCCAGGCCAGGTAGCCATCGTCGCCGGGCTCGATGCGCAGCCGGGCCACGGCCGCCGCATCGTCCGCCGGCGCGGTGGCACCGGCGACGCTGCACAGGCCGGCCAGCAGCAGGAGCGGGAATGGGCGCATCCCCGGAGTATGCCGGGCGGTCGCGGGCCTGTCCCCGTCCAGCCGCGGCGCCGCTGCGCGGGAACCGGGCGCGCGGTGCCTGCTCATGATGATTGGTTATTAAAATCGCTTCATCCGAATGAAGCGATTGACATAACGGCGCGGCATGTCCAGACTGGCCGCATCCATCGAGACCGGCGGAGGGACAGGCCCTTTGATGCCGGGGCAACCTGACGGCGCGCAGTGGCGCGCCGGCGAGGTGCCAAATCCTGCGGGGACCTGAGCGTCTGCCGGAAGATGGTTGCGAAGCCGCCCGCTGCGGTTCGCGACGCCGACGCGTTCGGCCTTCCCGCATCCCCGCGCGACTCCGATGGGCCATCCATCGCCGGAGTCCGCCGTGAAGCTTGCCAACCGTCTCGCCCCGTCCTGCCAACCCCTTCCCCGGGCGGCGGAGCCGACGCGCGCGGTTCCGGCGGACGCCGCCGATGCCCGCCGCGGCAGCCTCGATGCGGTGCTGGCCAGCCGCCATGCCGGCACCCGCCGGCTGCGCCTCGACTACGAGCTGGTCGGGCCCGCGGGCGCGCCGGTGGTGTTCGTGGCCGGCGGCATTTCCGCGCATCGCCACGTCGCCGCCAATGCGCTGGACGCCGCGCCGGGCTGGGCCGAGGGCCTGCTGGGTGCGGGCCGCGCGCTGGATCCGTCGCGGCTGCGCATCCTTGCCTTCGACTACGTCGGCGCCGACGGCAGCCTGGACGCGCCCATCGACACCGCCGACCAGGCCGATGCGGTGGCGCTGCTGCTGGACGCGCTGGGCATCGAGGCGCTGGCCGGCTACGTCGGCTATTCCTATGGCGCGCTGGTCGGGCTGCAGCTGGCGGTGCGGCACCCGGCGCGGCTGCGCAAGCTGGTGGCGGTGAGCGGCGTGCATCGCCCGCATCCGTACGCGGCGGCGTGGCGCGCGCTGCAGCGCAAGGCGGTGGCGCTGGGGCGGCTGCAGTGCGCCGACCAGCAGGGGCTGTCGCTGGCCCGCCAGTTCGCGATGCTGAGCTACCGCACGCCGGAGGAATTCGCCGAGCGTTTCGATGCGCTGCCGGAGATCTGCAACGGCCAGGTGCGGGTGGCGGCCGAGGATTACCTGGACGCGGCCGGCGCGAAGTTCGTCGCGCGCGTCTCGCCCACCGCCTGGCTGCGGCTGTCCGAATCCATCGACCTGCACCGCATCGATCCCGCCCAGGTGGGCGTGCCGGTGTCGGTGATCGCGGTCGAGGGCGACCGGCTGGTGCCGATGGCCGATGCGGTCGAACTCATCGAAGGACTCGGCGGGCGCGGCCGCCTGCGCGTGCTGCGCTCGCCCTACGGCCACGACGCCTTCCTCAAGGAAACCGACCGCATCGACGCGCTGCTGGCCAGCGAACTGTTCGGCCCCGCCACCCGCATTCCCCTTCACGCATCTACCGGAGTTTCCGCATGAGCACTGGCATTCCCGCCGCCGACAGCCGCGCAACCACCCGCGCGGTGCGCGCCGGCATCGACCGCGACACCGCTTTCGGGGCGGTGACCCCGCCGCTGGTGCTGTCGTCGAACTTCAGCTTCGCCGGTTTCAACGAAAAGCGCACCTACGACTACACCCGCAGCGGCAATCCCACCCGCGACCTGCTGGGCGAGGCGCTGGCCGAACTGGAGGGCGGCGCCGGCGGCGTCGTCACCGCCACCGGGATGGGCGCGATCACGCTGGTGCTGAACGCGCTGCTGCAGCCGGGCGACGTGCTGGTGGTGCCGCACGATTGCTATGGCGGCAGCTGGCGGCTGTTCAACGCGCTGGCGAAGAAGGGCGCGTTCGAACTGCTCACCTGCAACCTCACCGACCCGCAGGCGGTGGCCGCGGCGCTGGCGCGAGGGCCACGGCTGGTGTGGATCGAAACCCCATCGAATCCGCTGCTGCGGATCACCGACCTGCGCCTGGTGATCGATGCCGCGCACGCCGCCGGTGCGCTGGCGGTGGCCGACAACACCTTCCTGTCGCCAGCGCTGCAGCGGCCGATCGCCGATTTCGGCGCCGACGTGGTGGTGCATTCCACCACCAAGTACATCAACGGCCACAGCGACGTGGTCGGCGGCGCAGCGGTGGCGAAGGATGCCGACGTGCACGCGCAGCTGGCGTGGTGGGCGAACGCGCTGGGCCTGACCGGCTCGCCGTTCGACAGCTTTCTGACCCTGCGCGGCCTGCGCACCCTGGATGCGCGCCTGCGCGTGCACCAGGAAAACACGCAGGCGCTGGTGGCGTTGCTGGATGGCCATCCGGCGGTGCGCACGGTGCATTACCCCGGCCTGCCCAGCCACCCGGGCCATGCGCTGGCGGCGCGACAGCAGCACGGCTTCGGCGCGATGCTCAGCGTGGATCTGGCCGGCGGCGAGGCGGCCGTGCGTGCGTTCGTCGACGGCCTGCGTTACTTCACTTTGGCCGAGTCCTTGGGCGGGGTGGAGAGCCTGGTGGCGCACCCGGCCACCATGACCCATGCGGCGATGAACGCGGAAGCACGCGCCGCGGCCGGGATTTCCGACGGGCTGCTGCGGCTGTCGGTGGGCATCGAACACATCGACGACCTGCTGGCCGACCTGTCCGACGCGCTGGCGCGCGCGCAGGCCGCGGGCGCAGACAAACGCCAGGTCGCGCGGTGAGTGCGCAGGTCGCAGCGCTGCGTCCGCCGCAGGGGGGGGCGGCCCGGCTGGCCCTGCTCGGCACCGGGACCGTTGGCAGCGCGGTGTGGGCGCGGCTGGCAGGTTGGCAGGGCAGCGCGCTGGGGCAGCGGCTGTCGCTGGTGCACGCGGCCAATTCGCGCTACGCGCTGGGCAATCCCGCCGGCATCCCCAGCGATGCCGGCGAGCTGCCGCTGCAGCACGCGCCGCAGCCCAGTTCGCTGGAGGCGGTGGAAGACGCGCTGGCCGGCGGCGGCACCCGCATCGTCATCGATGCGACCGCCTCGGAAGCGGTGGCGGCGCAGCACGCCCACTGGCTGGCCCGCGGCATCCACGTGGTGACCGCCTGCAAGCTGGGGCAGGGCACCACGCTGGCGCGCTGGCAGGCCATCCAGGCGGCGCGGCGGGCCGGCGGCACCTGCTACGGCGACAGCGCCACCGTGGGCGCGGGGCTGCCGCTGCTGCGTTCGCTGCGCGCGCTGCAGGCCGGCGGCGACCGCATCCACGCCCTCGCCGGGGTGCTGTCGGGCTCGCTGGCCTGGTTGTTCAACCACTATGACGGGATGCAGCCATTCTCCGGTTTCGTGCGCCAGGCCCGGGAGGCCGGATTTACCGAGCCGGACCCGCGCGAAGACCTGTCCGGCGAGGATGTGCGGCGCAAGCTGCTGATCCTGGCGCGCGCGTCGGGCTTCGCGCTGGAGGCCGAGGCGGTGCGGGTGCAGTCGCTGGTGCCGCCGGCGCTGGCGGCGCTGCCGCGCGAGGCATTGGATGCCGCGCTGCCGGCGCTGGATGCGCCGCTGCGCCAACACTACGCCCGCGCCTACAAGGACGGCGCCAGGCTGCGCTTCGTCGCCCGTCTGGATGCCGACGGGCGCGCCACGGTGGGTCTGGAAGCCCTGCCTGCCGAGCACCCGCTGGCGGGCGGCGGCGGCACCGACAACCGGGTGGCGATCTGGTCCGACCGCTACCGCGAGCAGCCGCTGCTGATCCAGGGGCCCGGCGCCGGCGCGGCGGTGACGGCGGCGGCGCTGCTGGACGATGCGCTGGCGATCCAGGCCAGCACGGCTCAGCCGCTGGGCAGGCCGAAGAAGTCGGCGATCGGCACCGGCCGCTGGAACACGTAACCCTGGGCATAGTCCACTTGCAGCGCCTGCAGCCGCTGCAACTGCTCTTCGGTTTCGACCTGTTCGCCCACCGCGCGCATGTCCAGCAGATGGGCGATCTCGGTGATCGAGCGCACCACCGCTTCCGACAGCCGCGACTGCGCCAGGTCGCGGACGAAGCCGCCGTCGATCTTGAGGTAGTCCACCTGCAGGTCGCGCAGGTAGCCGAACGAGCAGAAGCCGGTGCCGAAGTCGTCCAGCGCGAACTGGCAGCCCAGCTCGCGCAGGCGGGCGATGAACCGGCGGGTGCGGGTGAGGTCGCGGACCACGCTGGTTTCGGTGATTTCCAGGCACAGCTGGCCCGGCCGCAGCGGGCTGTGCCGCAGCCGTTCGGCGGCGTAGTCGGCGAACTCGTCGTCGGCAAGCGTGGCGGCACCCAGGTTGATGTTGCACTGGCCGATCTGCGCGGCCGCCGCGCGGTGCGCATCCAGCCAGTCCAGTACCGTATCCAGCACGTGGCGGTCCAGCCGCGGCCCCAGCCGGTAACGCTCGGCCGCGGCGATCATGTCGGCCGGCGCGCGCAGCCGCCCCTCGCCGTCGCGCCAGCGCAGCAGCACCTCGAAGTGCGTCTGCACCGCGCCGGGTGCGCGCAGGTTCACGATCGGCTGGCACCAGAGTTCGAAGCGGCGGTGGTCCAGCGCCTCGCGCGCATCCAGCGCATGGCGCATCATCCGGCTGCGGGAGCGCAGGCTTTCGACGTTCTGGCCGGCGACCAGCAACCGGTTGCCGCCCAGCTCCTTGGCTTCGTGGCAGGCGGTGTCCACCTGCGACAGCAGTTCGTCGAAGCTGGCATGCGGCGGCAGGCTGGCGGCGATGCCGATGCTGGCGGTGGCGCGCAGGGTGCCGCCCTGCCATACCACCCGCAGGTCCTCGATCGCGTCCAGCAGGCGGCGGCCCGCGGCAGTCGCGGTGGCCGCGTCCTGCGGTACCAGGATGGTGAATTCGTCGCCGCTGCTGTGGGCGACCAGCGCGTCGTCGTCGAAGGCCGCCCGCACCAGCCCGGCCACGTGGCGCAGCGCCTCGTCGCCTGCGGCGTGGCTGGCGGCGTCGTTGACCAGCTTGAAGTTGTCCAGATCCACATACAGAAGGGTCTGCGCGTCGTTCGATCGCGACAGTCGCACGCGCGCCAGTTCCTCGAAGGCGTCACGGTTGAGCAGGCCGGTCAACGGGTCGGTGGTGGCGCGGATGCGAAGCGCCTCCATGGTTTCGGCCCGTTCGCTGTAGGAGGCCAGCAGCAGCAGCGGTGCCACCGAGTTGACCACCAGCGTGCCCATCATCAGCGCGGTGTCGCTCAGCAGTTCCGGGCGGTCGATGCCGCCCACGCCCAGGCCCAGTACCAGCGCCAGCAGCAGGGTGACCAGCATGGTGGCGCCCGCGGTGAACAGCGGCGGGTAGCGCGCCGCCGACCACAGCAGCAGGGCCAGCGGCAGGGTCGCGATCGACAGCGTGTACAGGCTGCCGCTGCGGGCGATCGCAAAGCCGCCGGCCAGCGTCAATCCCATCAGCGCGACCCAGGCGACGCGTTCGCGCCGGCTTGTCCCCGGGGTCGAGGGCGGCGTGGCCGGCAGGTTCCTGGCGCAGCACAGCAGCAGGAACGGGGCGATGGCGGTGACTCCCAGCAGATCGCCCAGCGACCATTGCAGGAAAACACGGGGCAGCTCGGCCAGCGGCGCCATCCGCGAGAACAGCATGCCGATGGCGCCGGTCAGGGCGCTGACCACCGCCAGCAGGATGCCGCCACGCAACGCCAGGAAGCCGTCGCTGATCCGCAGGCGCAGGCGCGGCTGGCGGCTCCCCACGTAGGCGCAGCCCGCCAACGTGCCGAGATAGTTGCTGGCCAGCGAGAACGGCAGGAAGGCCGGCGGCACCGGCACCACCAGCAGATGGACCAGCAGCTGGGCTGCGGGGATCGCCAGCGCGTAGCGCAGGCCATGTCGCAACACCAGCGCGTAGCCGATACCCGCGGCCGGCCAGAACAGGGTGACGTCGGCGGGCGTGCGCAGGTACAGCACCGCGACCACCGCCCCGGCGGAGTACAGGGCGGTCAGCAGGATGCCGCGCAGCGCCGTCGCGAGGACGTTCCGCATGGTGTCATCCCATCGCTGGAGGACAGCTGGAAGGCGGCGGGGCGTCCGCCGCGGTCGCGCGGGGGGCGGATGCCGCGCCGGGCGCGCCGAACAGTTCCAGCAGGCCGCTGGCGAGCAGCTGCCGCGCATTGTCGCGGTAGGCCGACGGGTCTTCCGGCAGCCTGGCATCGGGCCGCGGGCGATAGGCCATCCAGCCATTGCGCCCGGAGTTCTTGACCGCGTACATGGCGCGATCGGCCAGGGTGACCAGCTGTTCCCAACCCAGCAGGTCCGGGTGGTCGCGGAACAGCGGGCATTCGACCAGCCCGATCGAGACCGTCAGCTGGTGTCCGGCGCCGTTGCCGAGGTCGAAGCGGTGCGCGGCGATGCGCGAGCGCAGGCGCTCGCCGATGTTGGCCATGCTGCCGCGCGGCAGCGGCCGCAGCACCACCAGGAACTCCTCGCCGCCCCAGCGCGCCACGTAGTCGCCGCTGCGCTTGAGTTCCTCCAGCAGCTGGCCCAGCTGTTCCAGGACGCGGTCGCCGGCGGCATGGCCCCAGGTGTCGTTGATGACCTTGAAGTGGTCGACGTCGAGCAGCGCGATCACCAGCGCGTCGCGACCCTCGCGGTAGCCGCTGTCGCGCTTGTAGAACGACAGGTCGATGGGGATCTGCTGGGTCAGGTAGCGGCGGTTGTGCAGCCCGGTGAGCGGGTCGGTGAAACTGATTTCCTTCAGCCTCGCATTGGCGGCCTGCAGGTCGCGGGTGCGTTCCTGCACCAGTTGCTCCAGCACCATCCGCTGGCGTGCGTAGCGGTGGCGCAGGCCGAGATAGGCCAGCCACAGCAGCGCCAGCGCGAGCAGCCCTGCCAGTACGCGGAAGGCCAGGGTTTCATGCAGGTGCGGCGGCACCGTCACGTCCAGGGACGCACGGCTGGCCAGCGGGTCGGCGCGGCTGAAATCGGCCACTTCGAAACGGTATTGGCCTGGCGGCAGGTTGACGTAGCTGGCCGAACGCAGCGACGGATTTTCCAGTTCGCGCCAGCGCCTGTCGAAGCCGGCAAGCCGGTATCTCAGCCGCGGCAGGTGGGCAGGCTGGAACGCTGGTACGGTGAAATCGAAGCGCAGGTCGCGCGCGTCCATCGGCAAGCGCAGCACGCCCCCGCGCGGAACATAGGCATGCCCCTGGGTGGCCACGCTTTCGATGCGCACCTTGCGCGGCGTGCCGGTTCCGGCGGCGGCCAGGCGCACCAGCAGCGCGCCGTCACGGGTGGGCAGCCACAGCTCGCCATCGCGCAGCAGGCCGCGGCTGTTGCCGGAGCCGTTGCAGCACTTGTCCTGCTGGCCGCCGGGGCGGTCGAAGCCGGAATTGATCACCAGCCGCGGATCCAGCTGCAGGGCGGGCGAATGCAGCGCTCGCTCCAGCTGGTCCAGCCGCAGCCGGTAAACGCCCTGCATCCCCGCCACCCACAGGCTGCCGGCATCCTCGGCAAGATGGAAGGGAATGTTGATCGGCAGGCCGCGGGCGCCGCCGAAGGCGTGCCATTCCTTGCCGTCGAACACGTGGAGGCTGTCGCCGTTGCTGCTGCCTGCCACCCAGTGACCGTTCGACAGCTCCAGCAGGGCGGTCACGGCGATATCCGCGTCCAGCCCGGTCTGCTGCCCCAGCGCGACGATGCGGCCGTCGCGCCACTCGTACAGGCCGCGGGTGGAGCCGACCAGCAGGCGGCCGTCGCGGGTCTCGTGGACGATCCGGATACGGGCGTCGTCGAGGCCTTCGGATCGTCCGTAGCGGACCAGGCGTTGGTCGTGGCCGAGCGCGAACAGCCCGTTGCTGCTGGCGAACCAGAGTCGTCCGCCGCGGTCGCGCAGGATGCCGTTGATCTGCAGGTTGCGCAGTGGCGCCAGCACCGCGGGTTCCTCCACCCGGCCAGCGCGCAGGACTGCAGCACCCGCGCGGGTGCCGATCCAGACCTGGTCGGTTTCGGCCAGCAGGCTGTAGGCCTCCGGGTGCGGCAGGCGTGCGCCGGGGATGGCCTGCTGGATGCGGCCGCCCCGCCAGACCTCCACGCCATCGGCGGTGCCCAGCCAGACGCTGCCGTCGGGCGCGCCGGAAATCGCCCACAGCAACGGGGTTGCTAGTCCCTGGGACTGGTCGATGCGGCGGGTGTAGCCGTTCCAGACCCGCGTCACGCCCTCGGTCTGGCTGCCCAGCCACAGGTTGCCGTCGCGATCCTCGTAGATCGAGCGGATGGCGATGCTCCCGGGCCTCCCCTGGATGCGCTCGACGGGCCTGCCGTCGCGCAGCCGCTCCAGGGTCTGGGAAGTCGCGATCCACAGGTTGCCGTCGCGGTCACCGGCCATTGCTTCGATGGTGGGCGTGCTGCCGTCGCCCACGCGCAGCCAGCCGCCGCGCTGCTGGCGGAACAGGCCGCGGTTGGTGGCAGCCCACAGGCTGCCGTGGTGCCAGGCCAGGGCGGTGACCGCACTGCCCTGGGCCGCGGGCAGCGGGAAGGCGTCGGTTGCGCCGGGACGGATCCGGTAGACCCGGCCGGCACCACCCGCCCACAGGCCATCGGCGCGGGGCAACAGGCTCAGCGCTGCTTCGGGCAGCGCATGCAGGCGGCGCAGGCGGCCTCCTTCAGGGGTGTAGACGCCGTCGGCGCCGGCCACCAGCACGCGACCGCCATCCATCGCCAGCGCCGGCACCGGGAAGGCCTGCGTCGGCGCGCCGCTGGCATCGGCCGGCAGCACCCGCCGGAAACGGCCGTCCTCCATCACCAGCAGGCCCAGAGCGGTGCCGATCCACAGCCTGCGCCGGTTGTCGGCCAGCAGCGCCTGGATGTTGCTGTTCACGCCGAGGGTGTCGCGTGGGTTGTAGCGCTGGAAGCGTACCCCGTCGAAGCGGGCCAGCCCGGCCTGGGTGCCGAACCACAGATAGCCGTCGGCGTCCTGGGTCACCGCCAGCACGCTGATCTGCGGCAGCCCCTGCTTCACATCCCAGCTGTCTACGACGTAATCGTCGAACGGCTTGTCGGTGTCCAGCGCGGCCGCCACCAGCGGGGCCACCAGCGTCAGCAACAGCAGGGCCTGCCGCAGCAGGCCCGTGCAGGCCCGGCGGAGTGCGGAGGCATGACCTTTGGCGGATGGACAGGCGATCGAGATTTCCCCATGGATCCCGTGCGGGCGAGATTACCTTGAATCCGGTAGCGGCCCGCAGGGTGAAGTCTTGACCCCCGTCCCGGTTTTCAGCACTCGATGACGTTGACCGCCAGCCCGCCGCGGCTGGTTTCCTTGTACTTGTCCTGCATGTCGCGGCCGGTGTCGCGCATGGTCCGGATGACCTTGTCCAGCGACACCTTGTGCTGGCCGTCGCCGCGCAGGGCCATGCGGCTGGCATTGATCGCCTTCACCGAGCCCATCGCGTTGCGCTCGATGCAGGGGATCTGCACCAGTCCGCCGATCGGGTCGCAGGTCAGACCCAGGTTGTGCTCCATGCCGATCTCGGCGGCGTTCTCGATCTGGCCCGGGGTGCCGCCCAGCGCGGCGGTCAGGCCGGCCGCGGCCATCGAGCAGGCCACGCCCACCTCGCCCTGGCAGCCGACTTCGGCGCCGCTGATCGAGGCGTTTTCCTTGTACAGGATGCCCACCGCGGCGGCGGTCAGCAGGAAGGTGAAGATGCCCTGCTCGCGCGCAGCCGCGTCCTTTTCGCTGGCGCAGAAGCGCTCGTAGTAGTGCAGCACAGACGGCAGGATGCCGGCCGCGCCGTTGGTGGGCGCGGTGACCACGCGGCCGCCGGCGGCGTTCTCCTCGTTCACCGCCAGCGCGTACAGGTTGACCCAGTCGAGCACGGTCAGCGGGTCGCGCATCGCCGCTTCCGGCCGCGCCGCCAGCTCCGCGTGCAGGGCCGGCGCGCGCCGGACTACGTGCAGCCCCCCGGGCAGGGTGCCGCCGGCGCGCATGCCGCGCGCCACGCAGCCCTGCATCGCCTGCCACAGCTCGCGCAGGCCGTCGCGGATCTGCTCCTCGCTGCGCCAGGCCTTCTCGTTCTCGAACATCAGCTGGGCGATGCTCAGGCCGCTGCGCTCGCATTCGGCCAGCAGCTCGGCGCCGCTGTTGAACGGGTGCGGCAGCGGCGTGGTGTCGGCGACGATGCGGTCCTCCGCGGCTTCGTCCTGGTTGACCACGAAGCCGCCGCCGACCGAGTAGTAGTCGCGGGTGGCCAGCTCGACGCCATCGGCATCGAAGGCGGTGAAGCGCATCCCGTTGGTGTGGAAGGGCAGCTTCTGGCGCTTGTTCATCACCAGGTCGCGCTTCTCGTCGAAGGCGATCTCGTGCTGCCCGCCCAGGCGCAGGCGCTTGCTGGCGCGGATGCGCTCCAGCGCCGGCGGGATGATGTCGGGGTCGATCTCGTTGGGCCAGTGGCCTTCCAGTCCCATCAGCACGGCCTTGTCGGTGCCGTGGCCGCGGCCGGTCAGCGCCAGCGAGCCGAATACCTCGGCGCGGATCCGGGTGGTGCGGGCCAGCACGTCGTTCTCCAGCAGCCAGTGGCTGACGAAGCGCGCGGCGGCGCGCATCGGGCCGACGGTGTGGGAAGAACTGGGACCGATGCCGATCTTGTAGAGGTCGAACGTGGAGACGGCCATATGCGTGGGGATTGCCGGGCGGGGGGAGGTGGCTATTCTAGGCCGGCAATCCCCGTACCGAGGACGCGAGCGTATGGCCCTGATCCTCTATCAGCGCGACCACTGCCACCTGTGTGATCTCGCACTGGAGGTGCTGGCGGCCGCGCGCGCGCCGGACTTCGAGACTGTCTTCATCGACGATGACGACGCGCTGGAAGCGCGCTACGGCCTGCGCGTTCCGGTGCTGCGCGACCACGCCCGCGAGGCGGAACTGGATTGGCCATTCGATACGGAGCGCGTGCGCAAGTTCTGCACCGGCCCGTAAGAGGGGTTTCAGCCCCGACCATGCACCCGCCATCGCCGGTGACGCCCCACGCAGATCGCCGGTGTAATGGCCGCGGCTGAAGTCGTCCCTGCTGGAGCGCCGGGCACGCGGCTACGGCGCCGGCTTCAGCACCACCCGCGTGCTCACCGCGATGGCATTCGGAATCAGCCCGGTGTCGGCCCACTGCCCGCCGCCCACGCCGAAGTCCAGCCGCTGCACCGCGGCGCGGCCGAACAGCACCGGGCGTTCGCCCTGCGTCCATTCGAAGGTCAGCGTCACCGGCCTGCTGGTGCCGCGCAGGGTGAGCATGCCGTCGGCGGCATAGCGGTTGCCGCCAAGGGCGTGGAACTTCGTGGCCACGTAGGTGGCCTGGGGGAACTTGGCGGCATCGAAGAACGCGGCGCCGCGCATCTCGCCGTCGTAGTCGGCGTTGCGGGTAGTGGCGGTGGCCATCGGGATGGTGACTTCCAACCGCGAACCGTCCAGCTTGCGCGGGTCGAACGACAGCCTGGTGGAAAAGCCGGGGAAGCGGCCGACGAACACCTCCCCCTGGTACTTGCCGGCAAACGCCAGGGTAGAACCGGGCGCCTGCACGTAGTCGGCGGCGACGGCGGGGACGGACAGGGCCAGCAGTGCCGGCAGCAGCGATTTACGCATCGTGGTTCTCCGGAGTCGGGTTGCCGCCGGCGCGCAGCCAGCCGCGCGGCAGCATGCGGGCGAGGGTGGCGTCGCCCAGGAACAGGTGGTGGTACAGCGCCGCCGCTGCGTGCAGCACCACCAGACCGGCCAGCGTCCAGAACAGCAGTTCGTGCGCCTGCACCGCCAGCGCATGCAGCGCCTCGTCGCGGCCGGCCAGGGCCGGCAGGTTGAACAGGCCGAACCATTGCAGCGGAAATCCCGCTGCGGAGTTCAGCAGCCAGCCGCTCAGCGGCAGCGCCAGCAGCAGCGCGTACAGCGCCACGTGGGTCACGCCGGCGATGCGCGCCTGCCAGCGCGGCGTGCCCGCCACCGCCCCAGGCGCGCCGGCGTACAGCCGCCATAGCAGCCGCAGCGCCGCCAGCGCGAGGACGCTCAGGCCGATCGACTTGTGCAGCGCGTAGGTGGCGATCTTGTCGGGCCCATTGGGCAGGTCGCCCATGGTCAGGCCCAGCCAGGCCATCGCCAGGATCAGTGCGGCGATCAACCAGTGCAGTGCCCGGCTCAGGGCATGCCAGTCGCTGCGCGGGGAGGTCTTGGGCATGGATTTCTCGCCATGGTGCCGGATGGTGCGGGGATTCTAGGCGGCGGCCAGTCGCGCCGGCGTGCTTGCAAGTGCAACGTTGCGTTGCCAGCATCGGCGTCGGGGAGGGGACATGACCCGTCGATTCCGATTCGTGCTGCTGCTGTGGCTGGCCTGCGCCTGCGCGCTGGCGGGGGTGCCCGAGCGTCCGCGGTTCCGCCTGGCGGGCCCCGCGCAGGGCCTGCCGTCGTCGGAGATCAAGGCGCTGGCGCGCGACGCCGACGGCTATCTGTGGATCGGCACCGTGGATGGCCTGGCCCGCTTCGACGGCGTGGACATGCGGGTCTGGCGCCACCTGCCGGAGGCCGACGACGGCCTGCCGGGCAATCACGTGCAGGCGCTGCTGGTGGATGCCGCGGATCGGATCTGGGTGGCGGTGGAGGGCGAGGGGGTCAGCGTGCTTGATGCGCGCCGGCAGCGGTTTGCGCACTACCGCAGGGCCACGCATCCGGCGCTGGCCAGCGACGATGTCTGGGCGATGGCGCGGCAGGGCGACGCGGTGTGGCTGGGCACCTACGACGGCGGCCTGACCCGCGTCGACCCCAGCGGGGCGATGCGGCATTTCTCCGCGGCAGCGGACGGCTTGCCGTCGGACACCATCCTGGCGCTGGCCGTCGATGCCGACGGCGTCCTGTGGGTGGGCACCACGGCGGGCCTGGCCCGGCGCCGCGGCGACGGCGCATTCGAGCGCGTCGCGCTGCCCGGGGCCGAGGGCGAGCCGATGGTGTATGCGCTGGCCGGGCAGCCGGACGGCATGTGGGCAGGAACGTCGGCCGGCGTCTGGCGACACGCGCGCGGCAGCTGGGCGCAGCCGGCGTGGTCGCCGATGTTCCATCGTCCCAACGCGATGGTGGCGCTGGCCACGGATCCGCGGGGTGACCGCTGGATCGGCAGCCAGCGCGGCCTGTGGCACCAGCGTGGCGATGCGCCGCCGGTGCCGGTGCCGCTGGGCGGCCCGGACATCCCGCGCGCGATCAGCGCGCTGTCGATCGAGCGCAACGGCGCGCTGTGGGTGCCGCTGGCGGGCCTGGGCCTGGGCTATCTGCGCTCCGACTGGCGCCAGCTGGCGGAGTTCCACGGGGCGGCGGATGGCCTGCGCGGCGGGATGTACCGGGCGCTGGGCAGGGCCGCGGATGGCGGCGTGTGGCTGGCCGGCCTGGGCGGCGTGATCGAACACATGGACCGGGACGGCGCGGTCACCGCGCTGGAGGACGACGCCCTGGCGCGCCTGCGCAACGTCAAGCCGGCGGCGATCGCGGAGGATGCGGCCCGCCGCCTGTGGGTGTCGCATCGCGGCGGGTTGATCCGGATCGGCGCGGACGGCGCCATCGACGAATGGACGGCGGACGATGCGCAGGCACCCGCGCCGTCGAGCCTGGCGATCCGGCTGCTGCCGGCGGCCGACGGCAGCCTGTGGCTGGCCGCGCCCGGCGCCGGCGTGCAGCAGCGCGATGGGGCCACCGGCGCGATCTTGCGCGACATGCCCGCGGGGGCCGCGGCGGGGCTCGGCGATGCCGACATCGAGGACATGGCGCTGGCCCCGAGCGGCGAACCCTGGCTTGCCGCCAGCACCGGCCTGCTGCGATACGACGCCGCCGGCCGGCGCTTCCACCCGCAGCCGTCGCTCGGCGGCGAGCGCGCGTTTGCGCTCGCCTTCGACGGACCGGACACGCTGTGGGTGCAGCGCCTGGGCGGGCTGGAGCGCTATCGGCGCGGCGCCGCCGGCTGGTCGCGGGTGGAGCGCATCGACGCGCGCTTCGGCATGCCGGCGGTGGCGGCGGCCGCGCTGCTGGTGGATGCCCGCGGGCGGGTCTGGATCACCACCTCGCGCGGCCTGTACCGCTGGGAGCCGGCGCGCCGCAACCTGCGCCGCATCGGTCCGCGCGACGCGGGTGGCAGCGAGGAATACCTGGACCGGGCGGCGCTGCTGCGCGACGACGGCGTGCTGGTCGCGGCCACCGCCGACGGGGGGCTGCGGCTGGTCGAGACCGGTGCCGCCGATGCCGCCGCGGCGCGGCCGGTGCTGCGCATCGACGGCTTTGCCGTGCGCCGCGACGGGGAGTGGCAGACGCTGCCGCCGCGCCCGGGCATGGTGCTGGGCCGCGACGACCGGGAGTTCCGCATCCGCGCGCGCCTGCTGGCCTATGACGATCCGGCGGCGAACCGTTACTGGTCGCGGCTGGACGGCTTCGACCGCGGCTGGGTGGCGCTGGATGGCACCGGTGAGCGCGTCTTCACCGGCCTGGCGCCGGGCCGCTACGTGCTGCGCATCCGCGGCCAGGACGCTGCCGGCAATGCCGCCGCGGAGCAGCAGTTGGCCTTCGCGGTGCCCCCACCCTGGTGGCGCAGCGGCTGGGCGCTGGCGGTGTGGGCGCTTGCGGCGCTGGCGCTGCTGGCGGGCCTGGCGCTGGCGTATCGCGAACGCCTGAAGCGCCGCCACGCCTGGCAGCTGGCCGAGCACAAGCGGGCGCTGGCCGAACAGGCGTCGCAGGCCAAGTCGCGCTTCCTCGCCACGCTCGGGCACGAGGTGCGCACGCCGATGACGGGCGTGCTGGGCATGGCCGAGCTGCTGCAGGGCACGCCGCTGGATGCGCGCCAGCGCGGCCACGTCGATGCCATTCGCCGCGCCGGCGAACACCTGCTGCGGCTAGTCAACGACGCGTTGGACATGGCGCGCATCGAAGCCGGCCGGCTGGAGCTGGTGAGCGCGCCGTTCGCGCTGGAGCCGCTGCTGGGCGAGGTGGCCGGGCTGATGGCGCCGCTGGCCGAGCGCAAGGGGCTGGTGTTCGCCGAACACATCGATGCCGATGCGCCGCGCGCGCTGCAGGGCGACCGCACCCGCGTGCAGCAGATCCTGCTCAACCTGATCGGCAATGCGGTCAAGTTCACCGAAGCCGGGCACGTGTCGTTGGAGGTAACGGCGCTGCAGCCGTGGGGCGTGCGCTTCGTGGTCGCCGACAGCGGCCCCGGGCTCAACCCGGAACAGCGCGAACGCCTGTTCCGCCGGTTCGAGCAGGCCGACGGCGCGCGCACCGCCGCCCGCTACGGGGGCAGCGGCCTGGGACTGGCGATCTCGCAGGAGCTGGCGGCGGCGATGGGCGGGCGCATCGCGGTGGAGAGCGCGCCGGGGCAGGGCACCCGCTTCATCGTGGCGCTGCCGCTGCCGGCGGCGGAGCCACCGGCCGCGGCCGCACCAACGGCGTCGGCGGCCTCGACATCCGCGGGACGCGCGTTGTTGCTGGTCGAGGACGACGCCATCGTGGCGCAAGTCATCTCCGGCCTGCTGCAGGCGCAGGGCCACGTGGTGACGCATGTGGGCCATGGCCTCGGCGCGCTGACCGAGGCGGCCACGGGGCGCTTCGACGCCGCCCTGCTGGACCTGGACCTGCCTGGGATGGATGGCGTGGCGCTGGCGCGCGCCCTGCGCGCCAGCGGATTCGCGGCGCCGCTGCTTGCGGTCACCGCGCGCTCCGATGCCGACGCCGAGGCGCAGTCGCGCCTGGCCGGGTTCGATGGCTTCCTGCGCAAGCCGGTGACCGGGGAGATGCTGGCGCAGGCACTGGCGGCGCTGATGGCGGAGGCGGTTTAGCGCTTCGTGATATTGGGCGCGCGGTGCGTGCGTCCGTGGTGGGAAGCGGGCTTCGTTACGGCCACGCCGCGTGCATGTCGCGGCATGGGGCTGTGTTGGTTTTTTTGGGGGGTCAGCGCGCGCTGTAGGCGTGCACTTCGTCCACCAGCGCGGCCACGTGGTCGGGGTTCATGTCCGGCGACATGCCGTGGCCGAGGTTGAACACGTGGCCTTCGCGGCTGCCGCCGTTGCCGTCGCGGTAGCTGTCCAGCACCGCGCGCACCTGCGCGCGCACCGCCTCCGGACTGCCGTACAGCATCGCCGGATCCATGTTGCCCTGCAGCGCCACCCGGCCGCCGTTGCGGCGCGCGGCGTCTTCCAGGGTCACCGTCCAGTCCACGCCGATGGCGTCCGCGCCGCTGGTGAAGAGTGCGTCCAGGTGCGGGGCGTTGCCCTTGCCGAACAGGATCACCGGCACGCCGAGCACCTTCAGCGCAGTCGCAATCCGGGTGAGGTAGGGCAGCGAGAATTCGCGGTACATCAAAGGGCCCAGCGTGCCGCCCCAGGTGTCGAACACCTGCAGCGCCTGCGCGCCGGCCGCGTGCTGCGCGGTGAGATAGGCGATCACGGCGTCGGTGATGGTGGCCAGCAGGCGGTGCATCGCCGCCGGCTCATTCAGCGCCAGCGCCTTGACCTTGCCCCAGTCCTTGCTGCCGCCGCCTTCCACCATGTAGCAGGCCAGCGTCCACGGGCTGCCGGAGAAGCCGATCAGCGGCACGCTGCCGTCCAGCTCGCGGCGGATCAGGCTGACCGCGTCCATCACGTAGCGCAGGCTGCTGCCCATGTCCGGCACCGCCAGGCTGTCGATGTCGGCCACGCTGCGCAGCGGGCGCTCGAACTTAGGGCCTTCGCCTTCGACGAAATACAGCCCCAGGCCCATCGCGTCCGGCACGGTGAGGATGTCGGAGAACAGGATGGCCGCGTCCAGCGGGAACCGGCGCAGCGGCTGCAGGGTCACTTCGCAGGCGATTTCAGGATTCTTGGCCATGCCCAGGAAGCTGCCGGCGACCTTGCGGGTGGCGCGGTACTCCGGCAGGTAGCGGCCGGCCTGGCGCATCAGCCAGACGGGGGTCGCATCCACGGGTTCGCGGCGCAGCGCGCGCAGGAAGCGGTCGTTCTTGAGGGGGGTGGACAAGGTCTTTACTCCAGGGGGATGTGCTTGCCGGTGCGCGGCGCGGGGGCGGGAGCGGTCATGCGGGCCGGCGCTGGCCGGCCGCGGCGGCGGCGGTCATCTCGGCGCGTCCGCGCCCTGCGCGAACACCAGCTGGAAGCCTTTCTTCAGCTGCGCGTCGCGCTCCTTCTCCAGTGCCGCAAGGGCGCTGGGCTGGTCGCCGTACAGGGTCTTGCGCAGGGTGCTGCGGCCGCCGGTCTGGCCGGTTTCGCGCAACAGCTCCCAGCCGCCCAGCAGGTCGGGCTGGAGCTGGAGCTGGACGAAGCGCGGGGCTTCGCGGCCGTCGGGGCGTTGTTGCAGCAGCAGGCGCATGGGGCGGCATTGTAAGGTGCGGGACCGGCGCCCGCGCGTCCGGGGGCCGTGGGGCGCCGGTTGGCGGAGCGGATGCGGCAACGAACTCGGGAGAACCCTATGCAGCGCGTGACCGGTATTGGCGGCATCTTCTTCAAGTCCCCGGACCCCAAGCGCCTTGGCGCCTGGTACCGGGAGCACCTGGGCCTGGACGTCAGCGACTGGGGCGGCGTGGCGTTCCAGTGGGGCGGCCCCGACAGTCCGCCGGGGATGACGCTGTGGAGTCCGTTCGCGGCGGACACCGCCTACATGGCGCCCAGCACCGCCTCCTTCATAGTCAATTTCAGGGTCGCCGATCTCGAGGCGCTGCTGGCGGCGCTGCGCGCGGAAGGCTGCGAGGTGCTGGACAAGCGCGAAGACTCCGAATACGGCAAATTCGGCTGGGTGATCGACCCGGACGGCAACAAGATCGAGCTGTGGGAGCCGCCGCCGGGGCAGTGAGGCGCGCCGGCCTCAGTTGGCGTCGCGCAGCACCGCCAGCACCGCGGCCTCGTCCACGTCGGCGACGATCCGCGCGGCGCCGGGGCCATTCCACAGGATGAAGCGCAGCCCGCTGGCCTGGACCTTCTTGTCCAGCCGCATCCGCGCCAGCAGCGCTTCCGGCGCCAGCCCGGCGGGCACGTCCACGGGCAGGCCGAAGCGCAGCAGCAGCGCGCGCAGCGCCTCGGCATCGGCCCAGGAGGCCAGCCCCAGCGCGGCCGACAGGCGGGCGGCCAGCAGCATGCCCACCGCCACCGCCTCGCCGTGGTTGAGGCCGTCGGCATAGCCCTGTTCGGCTTCGATGGCGTGGCCGAAGGTGTGGCCGAAGTTGAGCAGCGCGCGCTCGCCGTGCTCCAGCGGGTCGCGCGCGGTGATCGCCGCCTTGTGCGCGCAGCTGCGGGCGATCGCCTCGGCCAGCGCGGCGGTGTCGCCGGCCAGCAGGGCGGCGCAGTGCGCATCCAGCCAATTCAGGAAGTCGGCATCGACGATCGCGCCGTACTTGATCACCTCGGCCAGGCCGGCGCGCAGCTCGCGGGGCGGCAGCGTGCGCAGGCTGGCGGTATCGGCCAGCACCGCGCGCGGGACGTGGAAGGCGCCGACCAGATTCTTGCCCTGCGGGATGTCCACCGCGGTCTTGCCGCCGACCGAGGAGTCCACCATCGACAGCAGCGTGGTGGGCAGCTGTACGATGTCGATGCCGCGCATCCAGCAGGCCGCGGCGAAGCCGGCCAGGTCGCCGACCACGCCGCCGCCCAGCGCATACACGCAGGCGTCGCGGGTGGCGCCCAGCGCCGCTAGTGCATCGATGAGGCCGGTGAAATTCGCAAGTGTCTTTTCCGCCTCGCCGGCGGCGATGACGTGGCGGGCGATGTGCAGCGCCGGCCGCGCGGCGCGCAGCGCGGCTTCCACGCGGTCCGCGTACAGCGGCGCGACGTTGGCGTCGCTGACCAGCAGCGCATGCCGGCCGCGCAGCGGCTGCGCCAGCAGCGCACCTTCGTCCAGCAGGCCGCTGCCGATGTGGATGGGGTAGGGCGCGGCGGCGGCGACGGTCAGGGTGTGCAGGGGCAGGTTCATGCCGGTGGTGGCTCCGCAGTCGTCGAGTTGCCGGGCCAGCGCCGCGACGGCGGGCTCGGGCGCAAGGCTGCCGGCGTCGAACAGCAGGTGCGCCGCGGCCCGGTACAGGGGTTCGCGCTGTGCCTGCAGCTCGGCGAGCCGCTGCGCGCGGTCGGGTGCCTGCAGCAGCGGGCGCGCTTGATCGTGTTGCAGGCGTGCGAGCTGGGTGGCGGCATCGACCTGCAGGTAGACGACGACCGCCGCGGCGCGCATCGCCGTGCGATTGGCTTCGGCCAGCACCGCGCCGCCGCCGGTGGCGATGACCGCGGCAGGCCCGCCGAGGACCGCCGCCAGCACGCGCGCCTCGCGGGCGCGGAAGCCGGCCTCGCCCTCGGCCGCGAACAGGGCGGCGATGCTGCACCCGGCGTCGGCCTCGATGCGCGCATCCACGTCCACGAACGGCCGTGCCAGCCGCGCTGCCAGCGCCCGGCCCAGCGTGCTCTTGCCGGACCCCATCGGGCCCACCAGGACGACGTGATCGCGGTTTTGCATTGCAACATGCTACCAGCGCCCGCCGCGTGGCCATCACTGCGCGGAATTAACGCGCCCGCGGCGATGCTGCGGCACCGGCAATCCGCCGGGAAGCCGCAGGAGAGACGCCATGTCCGTCGCCAAGGTCATCGAGCTCAACGCCTCGTCCAAGACCAGCATGGAGGACGCGGTGAAGCACGGATTGAAGAAATGCGCCGAGTCGGTCAAGAACATCAAGGGCGCCTGGGTGAACGAGATCAAGGTGGTCACCGACGAGGGCGGCAACGTGCAGGAGTGGCGGGTCAACCTGCGGATCAGCTTCGTGGTCGGGTAGGGCGTGCGCCGGGCCGCCGTGCGCGCGACAATGGCCGCATGCACAGCCTGCCCGACGACATCCTCGCCACCTTCCGGACCCTCTTCGACGAGGCCGCCGCGGCCGGCGAGCCCGACCGCACCGCAATGACGGTCGCGACTGCCGGCGAGGGGGGGCGTCCGTCCGCGCGCACCGTGCTGCTGAAGGCCTTCGACGCCGCCGGTTTCGTTTTCTACAGCCATCTCGACGGCCGCAAGGGCCGCGAGCTGCAGGCCAATCCGCAGGCGGCGCTGCTGTTCCACTGGCCGCGCGTGCGCAACGGCGTGCAGGTGCGGATCGAAGGCGAGGTCGAGCTGGTCGCGGACGCCGAGGCCGACGCCTATTTCGCCAGCCGGCCGCGGGTCAGCCAGCTGGGAGCCTGGGCCTCGCATCAGTCCGAAACGCTGGATGCGCGGGATACGTTCGAAGCGCGCCTGGCCCGCTACGAGGCCGAGTTCGAGGGCCGGGACGTACCGCGCCCGCCGCGCTGGACCGGGTTCCGGGTGGCGCCGCGCGCGGTCGAGTTCTGGTACGCAGCGACCTTCCGCCTGCACGAGCGCTGGCTGCACGAACGCGCGGCGGACGGCACCTGGTCGAAGCGGATGCTGTATCCGTGAGCCGTGCGGCGGTAGGGCCGCGGCGCATCGTCTGCCTGACCGAGGAGCCCACCGAAGTCCTGTACGCGCTGGGCGAGCAGGACCGCATCGTCGGCATCAGCGGCTTCACCGTGCGGCCGCCGCAGGCGCGCCGCGAGAAGCCCAAGGTCAGCGCCTTCACCAGCGCGAAGATCGGCGAGATTCTGAAGCTCGAACCCGATTTCGTGGTGGGCTTCTCCGACATCCAGGCCGACATCGCCCGCGAGCTGGTCAAGGCCGGCGTGGAGGTGTGGATTTCCAACCACCGCAGCGTCGAGGGCATCCTCGACTACGTGCGCCGGCTGGGCGCGCTGGTCGGCGCCGGCGCGCGCGCGCAGGCGTATGCGGACGAGCTGCGGCGCGGGCTGGATGCCATCGAACGCGAAGCCGCATTGCTGCCGCGCAGGCCCCGGGTCTATTTCGAGGAATGGGACGAGCCGCCGATCACCGGCATCCGCTGGGTGGCCGAGCTGGTGCGCATCGCCGGCGGCGATGACATCTTCCCGGAGCGCGCGGTCGAGCCGCTGGCGAAGGCGCGCATCCTCGAGGACGCCGCCGAAGTGGTCCGGCGCGCGCCGGACCTCATCCTCGGCAGCTGGTGCGGCAAGAAGTTCCGCCCGGAGAAGGTCGCCGCGCGCCCGGGCTGGGACGCGATTCCCGCGGTGCGCGCCGGCCAACTGCACGAGATCAAGTCGCCCGTCATCCTGCAGCCGGGGCCGGCGGCGTTGACCGTGGGCGTGGCGCAGATCGCCGCCATCGTGCGGGCGTGGAGTGCGCGGCAGGCGGGGTGAGCCGCCGGTGATGCGCCTGTTGCACGGGTTGCAGCCGGGGCCGGTATCGCGCCCGCGCATGGCGGCGCCAGTGGCGCCCGCGTCCCTCGTGCTTCCGCTATCTTGTTGCGGGCGTGGCTTGCGGCGCGCCGTTGCCCGGCCCGATCCGCCGCATCGGGACTGCAGTCCCGGCGCCGCGATGCCGGGCAGAGGCGGCCTTGATCAGCGCGGATACAGCTCCGTGGTCGTGTTCATTTCCGCGCGCGCGCCGCTGCGGCTGGCGGTGACGTGGAACCGCACGCTGGCCGGCGGCTGGGCCGGGAACACGCCCACGTAGTCGGTCAGGTTGCCGACTACGATGCGCTGCAGCTCCAGCGGCCGCGGCGGGTCCGGCAGCACGGCGGCGGTGGCGGTCAGCTGCAGGTCGCCGGGCGGCAGGGCGTCGCCGTTGGCATCGCGCAGGGTGACCAGCAGCAGCGCCCCGTCGTGGCTGCGGTCGAAGCCGTAGCGGGCGGCCAGGGCCGGTTCAAGATTGGCGATGGCCATGGACGAAGCCTGCAGGGTCGCTCCGCCCACGGTCACGGTGGCGGCGGCGATGCTGGCAGGTGCGGCGGGCGTGGCGACCGGCGCGTCGCGCCCGCAGGCGGACAGCAGCGCGGCGGCCAGCAGGGGGCAAAGCAGGGCGGATTGGGGGCGCATGCGGGGCCTCAGTCGTTGGCGGCGGACAGGGCTGCGCCGCGGACGCGGGCAGCGTGGATGGCAGCGGCGACCAGCGTGCGGAAGCCGCCGGCCTCGAAGGTTTCGATGGCTGCCTGGGTGGTGCCGCCGGGCGAGGTCACCCGGCGGCGCAACTCGGCCGCGTCGACATCGGATTCGGTCAGCATGCGCGCCGCCCCCAGTACCGTCTGCAGCGCCAGCGCGCGCGCCGCGTCGGCGGGCAGGCCTTCCTCCACGCCGGCGGCCACCATCGCTTCGGCCAGCAGGAAGACATAGGCCGGGCCGCTGCCGGACACCGCGGTCACCGCGTCCATCCGCGCCTCGTCTTCGATCCAGACGGTGGTGCCGGCGGCCGACAGCAGGGTTTCCGCGAACTGCCGGCTGGCGGCGTCCACCGCGGCATTGGCGTACAGCCCGGTGGCGCCGGCGCCGAGCAGGGCCGGGGTGTTCGGCATCGTCCGCACCACCGGCAGCGCGGCATCGCCCAGCCAGCGCGCGATCTGCGCGGTGGTGATGCCGGCCGCAATCGACACCAGCAGCGGCCGTGCCGCCCGCGCCTGCGCGGCCAGCGCTTCGCAGACTTCGCGCAGCACCTGCGGCTTGGTCGCCAGCACCCAGGTATCGGCGCCCGCGACCGCTTCCGCGCCGGTCTCGAACGCCGCCACGCCGAAGTCGGCATGCAGCGCCTCGCGCAGCGCGGAGACCGGTTCGGCCACCCGGATGGTGCCGGGGGCGTGGCCCCGCGCCACCAACCCGCCAATCAGGCTGCGCGCCATGTTGCCGCCACCGATGAAGGCGATATCGCCGTTGTTCATGCCTGGACTCCTGTTCCGTGGGCCTGCGCCCGTTGTCATGTGTGCGGCCGCATGGGCCGCGGTGCGCTCGCGTCAGCCCGTTTGCCTGGCGTCCCGGGCGCCGAACAGCGCGCTGCCGATGCGCACCATGGTGGCGCCTTCCTCGATCGCCTCGACGTAGTCCTCGCTCATGCCCATCGACAGGGTGTCCATACCGGGGTGGCGCGCGGCGGTGGCGTCGAACAGGGCGGACATCGCCCGGAACGCGGCGCGGCGGCGCGCCATGTCCGGATCGGGGGCGGGGATCGCCATCAAGCCGCGCAGGCGCAGCGTGGGCCGGCCGGCGATGGCGGCGGCCAGCGCCTCCACCTGGTCCGGGCGGCAGCCGTGCTTGCCGGCCTCGTCGTCGATGTTGACCTGGATGAGCACGTTGAGCGGCGGATGCGCCGCCGGGCGGTGCCTGGCCAGGGCGTCGACCAGCTTGTCGCGGTCCACCGTCTGCACCCAGTCGAAGGCCCGCGCGGCGGCATCAGCCTTGTTGGACTGCAGGTGGCCGATCAGGTGCCACTCCAGCCCCAGCCCGCGCAGCGCCTCGATCTTGGGCAATGCTTCCTGCACGTAGTTCTCGCCGAACGCGCGCTGCCCCGCTGCCGCCATCGCGGCGATGGCATCGGCGTCGCGGGTCTTGGATACCGCCAGCAGCCGCGGCGCTGGCCTGTCGGGCAGCCGGCTCGCGTTCTCGATCATGGACAGGGCCGTCCGCAGCGCGGAGGCAGCGGGGATGGTGGCGGGCAGGGGCGGCTGCGGCACGGTGTTGTACGCTGGCGTCGGTGGCGCTCATACTGCCTGCGGGGTGCGGCCGGTGCCAACCACCGGGCCGGTGCAGCAGGTTTCATTCAAACGTTTAGGCGCAAGGGGAACGCATGGATATCGCCGAACTTCTGGCATTCTCGGTCAAGAACAAGGCCTCGGACCTGCATCTGTCCGCGGGCCTGCCGCCGATGATCCGCGTCGACGGCGACGTCCGCCGGATCAACATCCCGGCGCTGGACCACAAGCAGGTGCACGCGCTGGTCTACGACATCATGTCCGACAAGCAGCGGCGCGACTTCGAGGAATTCCTCGAAGTCGACTTCAGCTTCGAGATCCCTGGCCTGGCCCGCTTCCGCGTCAACGCGTTCAACCAGAACCGCGGCGCCGGCGCGGTATTCCGCACCATTCCCTCCGAGGTGCTGACGCTCGAGGACCTGGGCTGCCCGCGCATCTTCAAGGAGCTGATCGAACAGCCGCAGGGCCTGATCCTGGTGACCGGGCCAACCGGTTCGGGCAAGTCGACCACGCTGGCGGCGATGATCGACCACATCAACAAGAACGAATACAGCCACATCCTCTCGGTGGAGGATCCGATCGAGTTCGTGCACACCTCGCAGAAGTGCCTGATCAACCAGCGCGAAGTGCACCGCGACACCCACGGCTTCAACGAGGCGCTGCGCAGCGCCTTGCGCGAGGACCCGGACATCATCCTGGTCGGCGAGTTGCGCGACCTCGAGACCATCCGCCTGGCGCTGACCGCGGCGGAAACCGGCCACCTGGTGTTCGCCACCCTGCACACCAGCTCGGCGGCCAAGACCATCGACCGCATCATCGACGTGTTCCCCGCCGGCGAGAAGCCGATGGTGCGCTCGATGCTGTCGGAATCGCTGCGCGCGGTGATCGCGCAGGCGCTGCTGAAGAAGGTCGGCGGCGGCCGCACCGCGGCCTGGGAGATCATGGTCGGCACCCCGGCCATCCGCAACCTGATCCGCGAGGACAAGGTGGCGCAGATGTATTCCTCCATCCAGACCGGCCAGGGCCAGGGCATGCAGACGCTCGACCAGCACCTGCAGGAACTGGTCAAGCGCGGCATGGTCAGCCGCCAGCAGGCCCGCGAGTACGCCAAGGACAAGCGCCTGTTCGAATAATCGCCGGTCCGCCGGGCCGGCGCGCCAAGGACATCGGAGCATCCACGATGAGCAGCATCGACTTCACCTCCTTCCTCAAGCTGATGGCGCACCAGAAGGCGTCGGACCTGTTCATCACCGCCGGCATGCCGCCGTCGATGAAGGTCCACGGCAAGATCAGCCCGATCACCCAGAACCCGCTCACGCCGCAGCAGTCGCGCGACCTGGTGCTGAACGTGATGTCGCCCTCGCAGCGCGAGGAGTTCGAGAAGACCCACGAATGCAACTTTGCCATCGGCGTGGCCGGCGTGGGCCGCTTCCGCGTGAGCTGCTTCTACCAGCGCAACCAGGTCGGCATGGTGCTGCGCCGCATCGAGACGCGCATCCCGACGGTGGAGGAGCTCAGCCTGCCGCCAATCGTCAAGACGCTGGCGATGACCAAGCGCGGCATCATCATCTTCGTCGGTGCCACGGGCACGGGTAAATCGACGTCGCTGGCGGCGATGATCGGCTACCGCAACGCCAATTCGACGGGTCACATCATCACCATCGAGGACCCGATCGAATTCGTGCACAAGCACGACGGCTGCATCATCACCCAGCGCGAGGTCGGCATCGACACCGACAGCTGGGACAACGCGCTGAAGAACACCCTGCGCCAGGCGCCGGACGTGATCATGATCGGCGAGGTGCGCACCCGCGAGGGCATGGACCACGCCATCGCCTTCGCCGAAACCGGCCACCTGGTGCTGTGCACGCTGCACGCCAACAACGCCAACCAGGCGATGGACCGCATCATCAACTTCTTCCCGGAAGACCGCCGCAGCCAGCTGCTGATGGACCTGTCGCTGAACCTCAAGGGCGTGGTGGCGCAGCAGCTGATCCCGACCCCGGACGGCAAGGCCCGCCGGGTGGCGATGGAGATCCTGCTGGGCACCCCGCTGGTGCAGGACTACATCCGCGACGGCGAAGTCCACAAGCTCAAGGAAGTGATGAAGGAATCGGTCCAGCTGGGCATGAAGACCTTCGACCAGAGCCTGTTCGAGCTCTACCAGGCCGGCGAGATCAGCTACGAGGATGCGCTGCGCTACGCCGACTCGTCCAACGAGGTGCGCCTGCGCATCAAGCTGGCGCAGGGCGGCGACGCCCGCACGCTGTCGCAGGGCCTGGACGGGGTGGAGATCGCAGAGGCGCGCTGACCGCTGCGGCCGGCGGCGCGCCGGCCACGCTAGAATGCGTGCATGGATGAGCACGGCCAACGCTTCGGCAACCACCTGCTGATCGCGCTGCCGTCGCTGCGCGACCCGTATTTCGAGCGCAGCGTCACCCTGATCTGCCAGCACGATGGCGACGGCGCGATGGGGGTGATGGTCAACCGTCCCTCCGAATACACCCTCGGCGAGGTGTTCCGGCAGATGGGCATCGCCAGCGATGATGCCGCGCTGCAGGCGCAGGTGGTGCTGGCCGGCGGCCCGGTGCATCCGGAGCGCGGTTTCGTCCTGCACGACGGCGGCCATGCGTTCGACTCCAGCCTGGAAGTCGGCGACGGCCTGTACCTGACCACCTCGCGCGACGTGCTGGAGGCGATGGCGCGCGGCGACGGCCCGCAGCAGGCGCTGGTGGCGCTGGGCTGCGCGGGTTGGGGCGAAGGCCAGCTGGAGCAGGAACTGGTCGACGACAGCTGGCTGCTGGTGCCCAACCGCAGCGACGTGCTGTTCCAGCTGCCGATCGCGCAGCGCTGGCAGGCCGCGGCCGGCAGCATCGGCATCGACCTGCTCAACCACGCCAGCCACAGCGGGCACGCATGAGCGAAGAAGCCGCTGCGCCGCAGATCCGCCCGGACGGTACCGTGCTGGGGTTCGACGTCGGCATGCGCCGGATCGGGGTGGCGGTGGGCAATGCGCTCACCGGCAATGCCAGTGCGATTGCCGTCGTCGATGTGCATGCGGCCGGGGCGGACTGGGCGCACGTGGACCGGCTGCTGCGCGAATGGCGGCCCGATGGCCTGGTGGTCGGCGACCCGATGACCCTGGACGGCGGCGACCAGCCGATCCGAAAAGCCGCGCGCGCCTTTGCCGCCCAGCTGCGCCAGCGCACCCGACTGCCGGTGGCGATGATCGACGAGCGCAACAGCTCGCAGGAAGCCGCGCGCCGTTTCGCCGCCG
The DNA here is from genome assembly GCF_036409385.1 of Thermomonas sp. LB-4. Lineage (NCBI taxonomy): Bacteria > Pseudomonadati > Pseudomonadota > Gammaproteobacteria > Lysobacterales > Lysobacteraceae > Thermomonas > Thermomonas sp. LB-4. Next base: position 278,063 of record NZ_JAXOFT010000003.1, read on the forward strand.
CGCGCGCCGACGGCCGCCGCAAGCGTCGCGACGCCGAGGTGCTGGACGCGGTGGCGGCGGCGGTCATCGTCGAGCGCTGGCTGTCCTCGCCGCGCGACGCCCAGCCGGTGGACTGATTTCCCCTTTCACCCCCTTTCTGGACTGCCATGAATCCGCATACCGACGCCGACGGCCGCCTCCGCCACCTGCTGGACCTGGAGCGCCTGCCGCTGGCGCAGCTGGACGCGCTGCTGCGTCGCGCGCAGGCCTTCGCCGGGGGCGCGCAGGCGCCGTCCGCGCTGGCCGGCGCGGCGGTGTGCACGCTGTTCTTCGAGCCGTCCACCCGCACCCGCCTGAGCTTCCAGCTGGCGGCGCAGCGGCTGGGCGCGCACATCCTCAACTTCGATGCCTCCACCTCGTCGGCCACCAAGGGCGAAACCGATCTCGATACCTTCCGCACCATCCAGGCGATGGGCGTGCGCGGCTTCGTGGTGCGCCACAAGGCCGACGGCGCGGTGGCGGCGCTGGCAGCGGCGGCGAACCCGGGCGTGGCGCTGCTCAACGCCGGCGACGGCCGCAGCCACCATCCCACCCAGGGCCTGCTGGACATGCTGACCCTGCGGCAGGCCAAGGGCGACGACTTCTCGGGGCTGAAGGTGGTCATTGCCGGCGACGTGAAGCATTCGCGCGTGGCCCGCAGCGACCTGCACGCCCTGCGCGCGCTGGGCTGCGGCGAGATCCGCGTGTGCGGCCCGGCCGCGCTGCTGCCGGACGACGGCACCCTGGCCGGCTGCGTCGTCACCCACGATTTCGACGCGGCGCTGGAGGGCGTGGATGCCGTCATGTGCCTGCGCCTGCAGCGCGAACGCATGGCCGAGGGCCTGGTCGCCTCGCTGGACGACTACCACCGCGACTACGGCCTCAGCGCCGCCCGTTTGCGCCGTGCGGCGCCGGACGCCATCGTCATGCATCCCGGGCCGATGAACCGCGGCGTGGAGATCGCCGACGACGTCGCCGACGGGCCGAGCTCCCGCGTGCTGGCGCAGGTCGCCAACGGCGTGGCGGTGCGGATGGCGGCGCTGGAAGCGCTGCTGGGTTGAGCGCGCTCAGCGCAGCAGCACCACCGTCGCCAGCCCCAGGAAGGTGAAGAATCCCATCACGTCGGTGACCGTGGTCAGGAAGATGCTGCTGGCCAGCGCCGGATCGTAGCCGGCGCGCTTGAGGGTCACCGGCACCAGCACCCCGGCCAGCGCGGCGAACACCAGGTTGCAGGTCAGCGCGATGAAGATCACCAGCGACAGCCCCACGCTGTGGAACCAGGCCAGCACGATCAGGCCCAGCAGCGCGCCCAGCACCAGCCCGTTGAGCAGCGCCACGCGGGCTTCCTTCCACAGCAGGGGCTTGATGTTGGACGCGCCCACCTGGCCCAGCGCCAGCCCGCGCACCATCAGCGCCAGCACCTGGGTGCCGGCGTTGCCGCCCATGCCGGCCACGATCGGCATCAGCACCGCCAGCGCCACCAGCTTGTCGATGGTGGCCTCGAACTGGCCGACCACGCTGGCGGCCAGGAAGGCGGTGCACAGGTTGATCGACAGCCACACCAGCCGGCGCCGCATCGCGCGCCAGACCGGGCTGAACAGGTCCTCGTCCTCGTCCAGGCCGGCGGCCGACAGCACCTGGTGTTCGGCCTGCTCGCGGATGATGTCGACCACGTCGTCGATGGTGATGCGGCCGAGCAGGATGTTGTTGTCGTCCACCACCGGTGCGCTGATCCAGTCGTGGTCGGAGAACTGGCGCGCCACTTCGCTCGACGTCTCGTTGACGTCGATGGCCGGCTGCTCGTCGTCCAGCAGCTGGTTGATCGGCGTGCCGGCTTCGTGGGTCAGCAGCGCCTGCAGGGCGATCCGGCCCAGGTACTGGTGGCGCTTGCTGACCACGTACAGGTGGTCGGTGTGGTCGGGCAGTTCGCCGCGCAGGCGCAGGTAGCGCAGCACCACGTCGATGGTGGTGTCGGCGCGCACCGTCACCACGTCCGGGTTCATCAGGCGGCCGGCGCTGTCCTCGTCGTAGGACAGCACCTGTTCCAGCCGCTCGCGGTTCTCGCGGTCCATCGACTTCAGGACTTCGTCGATCACCGTGTCCGGCAGGTCTTCGACCAGGTCGGCCAGGTCGTCGATGTCGAGGTCGGACGCGGCGGCGACCAGCTCGTCCTGGTCCATGTCGGCGATCAGGCCTTCGCGCACCTCGTCGCCGACGTGGACCAGCACCTCGCCGTCGTCCTCGGGATCCACCAGCCCCCACACCACGGTGCGCTTGCCGGGCGGCAGCGATTCCAGCAGGTTGCCGATCTCGGCCGGGGAGAGGGTGTTGACCAGCCGCCGCACCGGGCCCAGCCGGCCGCTGTCCAGCGCGTCGCTGAGCAGGCGCAGCTGGCGCGCGGTCTTGTCGTGGCGGATGGGTTCGGCCATGCGCGGCGTCCGGTGGCGGGGTGGGCCGCGACCGGGGCATCGACGGGATGCCTTGCGAGCCGCAGCGGATCAGGCGTTCATAGTGCGGGCATTATCGCCTGCGGCGCTGCGAATGCCCACCCTGCGCGGGTGTCGCCTTCGGCGGATCTGCGGCTTGTCATTCCCGCCCTGGCTGGAATGACGGGCTGGAGCGAGGCGTTTCGTCTTTACCGCCCAGCTATGCGGGCGTGTGCGCGGTCAGCCAGGCTTCGATGCCGTCGCGGTGGCGCGCGCGCAGCAGCGCCGGCGCGGCGGCGCGCAGGCGGCCGAGGTCGCAGCCGCGGATGGTGCGGCGCACCTCCAGCAGGGTGGCCGGGTGCAGGCTCAGCTCGGTCAGTCCCAGCGCCAGCAGCAGCGGCACGAACGCGGGATCGGCGGCGATTTCGCCGCAGACCGTGACCGGCTTGCCGCGGCGCTGGCCGGTCCGCACCACGTCGCGCAGCACCCGCAGCACCGCCGGGTGCAGCGGCGAATACAGGCCCTCCAGCGCCTCGTTGGTGCGGTCGGCGGCCAGCAGGTACTGCACCAGGTCGTTGGTGCCGATCGACAGGAAGTCGCACAGGCCGACGAAGGTCGGCAGCGCCAGCGCCGCCGACGGCACCTCAATCATCGCGCCCAGCGGGATCTGCGCGGCGGTTTCGCGGCCTTCTGCGCGCAGCTCGCGCAGCACGTCCTCCAGCGCACGGCGGACGGCGCGGACTTCCTCGCCGCCGCTGACCATCGGCACCAGCACCCGCAGCGGGCCGTAGCCCGAGGCGCGGGCGATGGCGCGCAGCTGGGTGTGCAGCAGCCCGCTGCGCGCCAGCGACAGGCGCACGCCGCGCAGGCCCAGCGCCGGATTGGGCTCGTCGCGCAGCGCCAGCCCAGTCTTGTCGGCCTTGTCGGCGCCGAGGTCGAGGGTGCGGATGGTGACGGTGCGGCCGGTCATCGCCAGCACCGCGTCGCGATAGGCGCGGAATTGCGCCTCCTCGTCGGGCAGTTCGCTGCTGCCGAGGAACAGGAACTCGGTGCGGTACAGTCCGACCCCGGCGGCGCCGAGCGCATGCGCCTCGGTGACGTCGTTGCGCGATTCCGCGTTGGCCCACAGCTTGATGTCGATGCCGTCCAGCGTGCGGGTGGGTTCGCGGCGCAGACGGTTGAGCTGGCGCCGTTCCCGCTTGATCTCGGCGACGCGTCGGTGGTGCTCGCGCAGGTCGGCCGCGTCCGGCTCCAGCACCACCAGGCCGCTGCCGCCGTCGATCGCCAGCACGTCGCCGTCGTTGATCTTCAGCAGCGCCTGCGCGGCGCCCACCACCAGCGGCAGGTGCAGGCTGCGCGCCAGGATCGCGCTGTGCGAGAGCTGGCTGCCGCCGGCGGTCACCACGCCCACCACGCCCTGCGCCTGCAGTTCCGCCAGTTCCGCCGGGGCCACGGTGTCGGTGACCAGGATTTCGCCGGAAGCCCCCTGCAGCGCCGCGCGCTGGCTGTGCAGGGCGGCGTGCAGGCGGCCGATCACCTGGTCGATGTCGTCGATGCGGCTGCGCAGGTAGGGGTCGTCCATGCCCTCGAACACCGCGGCGATGCGGTTGCGCTGCAGGCGCAGGGCGGAGTCGGCGGTATACAGCCCGGTGCGGATCAGGGCATCGATGCCGGAGAGCAGCTCGGGGTCGTCCAGCAGCAGCGCGTGCAGGTCGAGGAACTCGCCGATCTCCTGCGCCAGCGCGCCGTGCAGGCGCTCGCGCAGGTCGCGCATCTCGGTGCGCACCGTCGCCACGGCGTCATGGAAGCGCGCCAGTTCCGGCTCCACCTCGTCGGGCGGAATCCGTGCTTCTTCGATGTCCAGCGCGTGCGGCAGGCGCACGCGGGCCCGTCCAAGCGCGCTGCCGCGGGCGGCGGCGGTGCCGGACAGGACCTGGCGCATCAGCTGTCCTCGTCGAAGCGGCGCTCGAACAGCGCCGCCACCGCATCGGCGGCGGCCTGTTCGTCCTCGCCGTCCACGCGCAGCACGACCTCGGCCCCGGGACCGGCGGCGAGCAGCATCACGCCCATGATGCTCTTGGCGTTCACTTCGCGGCCGCGCGCTTCCAGCGTGGCCTGGCAGCGGAAACCCGACAGCAGTTGCACCAGCTTGGCGGTGGCACGGGCGTGCAGGCCAAGGCGGTTGGTGATGGTCAATTCGCGGCGGATCACGCGCGTGCTCCGCGGTGGCGGGGGTCAGGCATCATCGATGATGGCTCCATTGCGCGAACCGGCGGCGGCCACCGACGGCAGATCGTCCAGATCCAGCTCCGCGTAGTTCATGACCCGCAGCAGCATCGGCAGGCTCAGCGCCGACACGCGGTGCGCTGGCGTGCCGATGCGCGCCAGCTTGGCGGCGATGTTGGCGGGAGTGGCGCCGTACAGGTCGGTCAGCACCAGCACGCCGTGGCCGCCATCGACCCGGCGCATCGCCGCGCTGGCCAGCGGCAGCATCGCCTCGGGGTCGGCATCGAACGGCACCTCGAAGGCCTCGCAGGCCAGCGGCAGGTTGCGCAGCAGGCGCGTGGCCACGGCCAGCAGCGCGCTGCCGACGCCTTCATGGGTGACGAGGAGGATGCCGACGGACATCCCGCAAACTTAACAGACGCAGGCAATGCCGCGAAAGCGCCCCGTCGCTGCCAGGCCGCAGTGCGGCACCTGGCTTGCGGGTGGCTGGGTGCCGGTTCGGCCGCGCCGCGCGCGGGGGGCGGCTCAGTCCAGCTCGCGGTGGTGGACCGCCACCTCCGCCCAGCCGCTTTCGCGGCAGTGGCGGGCCAGCCGCTCGGCGAGGTACACCGAGCGATGGCGGCCGCCGCTGCAGCCGAACGCGATGGTGGCGTAGCTGCGGGTTTCCGAGCGCAGCTTGGGCAGCCAGCTGTCCAAGAAGGCCTGCACCTGGCCGGCGTAGGCGATCACGTCGGGTTCGGCGTCGAGGTGCTCGCGCACCTCCGGGTCGCGCCCGGACAGCGGCCGCAGGCGCGCATCCCAGTGCGGGTTGGGCAGCACCCGCGCGTCGAACACGAAATCGGCGTCGGGCGGCACCCCGTGGCGGTAGGCGAACGACTGGAACAGCAGCGACAGCCCGGTGCCGGACAGGCCGAACTCGGCCAGGATGCGTCGGCGCATCTGGTGGACGTTCAGCTCGCTGGTGTCGATGCGGATGTCGGCGATCTGCCGCAGCGGCTTCAGCGCCTGCCGGTCCAGCGAGATCGCGTCCGCCAGCACCAGCCCGAGGTGGCTGAGCGGATGCCGGCGGCGGGTGTCCGCATAGCGGCGCAGGATCACCTCGTCGCGCGCTTCCAGGTAGAGCAGGCGCGGATTGGCGCCCAGCGCGCCGACCTGCGACAGCGCGGTGGGCACCTCGGCCAGGTCTCCGAGGTTGCGGGCGTCGATGACCACCGCGATCTTCGAAGGTGCCGATTCGCCGTTCTGCAGCAGGCGCACGAACTCCGGCAGCAGCTCCGCCGGCAGGTTGTCCACGCAGTAGTAGCCGAGGTCCTCCAGCGTGTGCAGCGCCCCCGACTTGCCGGAGCCGGACATGCCGCTGACGATCAGCATGGTCGGCATCTCGCGTGCGTTCATTGCGCGGCATGCTCCAGGAAATGGCTGTGACGCGCCATGAACGCGGCGGCCGGATCGATGCCCTTGCTGCGCAGAATGTGCATGCGGGTGGCGGCCTCGGTGAGCACGGCCAGGTTGCGGCCGGCCATGACCGGGATGGTGATCATCGGCACGTCCAGGTCCAGCACGCGGCGCGTGCCGAGGTCGCCGGTCAGCCGCTCCATCCCGCCCGGGGTGGGTTCCAGCAAGGGCTTGGTGAGGTGGACGATCAGGCGCAGGTACTTGTTCCGCTTGACCGCGGTGTCGCCGAACATCTGCCGGATGTTGAGCACGCCCAGCCCGCGCAGCTCCAGCATGTCCTGCAGCAGCTCGGGGCAGGCGCCGTCCAGCACGTCCGGTGCGATCTGGGTGAACTCGGGCGCGTCGTCGGCGACCAGACGGTGGCCGCGGGTCACCAGTTCCAGCGCCAGCTCGCTCTTGCCGGAACCGGATTCGCCGGTGATCAGCACGCCGATCGAATAGATCTCCATGAACACGCCGTGCAGGGTGACCCGCGGCGCCAGGGTGCGCGCCAGCATGTACTGCAGGTGGTTGAGCAGCTCATGGCCGCGCCGCGGCGACACCCACAGGGGGGTGTCGGATTCCTCCGCGGCGATGCGCAGGTCTTCCGGGCAGGACTGGCTCTTGCTGATGACCAGCGCCAGCGGGCGGAAGTCGATGATCTTGTGGATGGTTTCCCAGCGCTGGCGGGCGTCCAGCCCGTCCAGCCATTCCAGTTCCTCGGTGCCCAGGATCTGCACCTTGTTGGGGTAGATGGCGTTGAGGTAGCCCGCCAGCGAGGGCCGGCGGGCTACCGTGTCCACCGCTTCCAGCACGCGCTGGCCGCCGGTTTCCTGGCCGGCTACCCAGCGCAGCGACAGCCGCTCCTGCTGGTTGGCGAACAGTTCGGCGGCGGTGATGCGGGCGGCGCTCATGCGGTGCGGGAGATTCGGTGGCGGATCATCGGCATGGGCTCAGTCGACCGTGCCCATCCGGGCCAGCCCTTCGCCGCGGCGCTGCTCGACCAGCTTCTCCTTGTGCTTGATCAGCTGCCGGTCCAGCTTGTCCACCAGCAGGTCGATCGCCGCGTACATGTCCTGGCCCAGGGCATCGGCATGCAGCTTGCGGCCGGCAAGGGTGACGTTGGCCTCGGCCTTGTGATCCGGCTTTTCCAGCCCGAGCTGGACGCGGATTTCGCAGTCGCCTTCGAAGTGCCGGCCGAGCCGCTCGAAGCGGGTCTCCACGTAGCTGCGCAGCGCGGGCGTGACGTCCATCTGCTGGCCGTAGGTTTCGATCTGCATCTTGACCTCCTTCTGCTGTGGCCGCCGGCAGGGTGCCTGCGGCCGGGGGGGGCGCACCGGCTCAGCCGATGCGCATACGCTCGTGCGATGCCGGGATCTGCAGGGCTTCGCGGTACTTCGCCACCGTCCGCCTCGCCACCGGCACGCCTTCCGCCTTCAACGTATCGGCAAGCCGTGCATCCGACAAGGGCTTGCGCGGGTTCTCGCCCGCCACCAGTTGGCGGATGCGGTCCTGGATCGCGGTGCTGGACGCGCTGCCGCCATCAAAGGTGCCGATGCCGGAGGCGAAGAAGTCGCGCAGCGCCAGCGTGCCGCGCGGGGTGCGCACGTACTTGCGGGCGATCGCGCGCGACACCGTGGACTCGTGCAGGCCCAGTTCCGCGGCCACGCTGCGCAGGGTCAGCGGGCGCAACGCCTGCGGGCCGAACTCCAGGAACGCCGCCTGCTCCCGCACCAGGCAGCGCACCACCCGCAGCAAGGTGTCGGCGCGCGCCTCGAGGCCCTTCAGCAGCCAGCGTGCTTCCTGCAGGTGGCCCCGCAGGTAGTCGGCGTCGCAGCTGCTGGCGTGCCGGATCATCTGCTGGTAATCGCGCTGGATCGCCACCCGCGGCAGCGCGCTGCCCGCCAACGCCACCTGCCACAGGCCGTGCTGGCGCCACACCACGCAATCGGGGCGGATGTAGCTGCCGGCAGGCAGGGCCCCGTGCTGGGCGCCGGGGCGCGGATCCAGCGTGCGCAGCAGCTGGACCGCGGTCGCGGCCTCGGGCGCGGCGCAGCCGAGCAGCGCGCTGACGCCCTCGATGCCGAGCTTCGGCAGCTGTCGCAGCGGTCCCGCCGCGATCGTCAGCGCGGTGTCGCGCCCGGGCGTTTCCGCCGGCAGCGCCTGCAGCTGCAGGCGCAGGCATTCGCCGAGGTCGCGCGCGCCGACGCCAATCGGGTCGAACTGCTGGATCCGGTGCAGGACGGGCAGCATCTCCGCGGGCGTGGTGTCGATCTCAGCGCGCAGGCTGGCGGCCAGTGCCGGCAGGTCCTCGCGCAGGTAGCCGTCCTCGTCGATGGCGTCGATCAGGGCGATGCCGATGCGGGTGTCGCGCGGGCTGAAATGGCCCAGGTGCAGCTGCCACAGCAGGTGGTCCTGCAGCGATTCCTCGGCATCGGGCTGTTCGGTTTCGCCGCCATCGTCGAGCCCCGCGGCAGGCCCGGAGGCCTGCCACTGCTCGCTATCGGGCTCCCAGCGGTCATCCGTCGCGGGCTCGGCATCCGCGGCGGCAGGTTCGGGCGATGCGGTGCCGGCGGCAGGATCCGCCGCGGAATCGGCGGCAATGCCGTCGTCCTGCCAGTCCAGCAGCGGATTGCTGGCCACCGCTTCGGCCACCTCGGCCTCCAGCTCCGCAGCGGACAGCTGCAACAGGCGGATCGCCTGACGGAGCTGCGGGGTCAGGACCAGGTGTTGCTGCGTCGCGGGGGACAGGCGCTGCTTCATCCGCCCCCAGCATATCGCCAGCGGCGCTAAAAAACCGTCGGTGGCGGTGGGAGATGCCCGCCGTTGCGGTGCGTTACAGGCGGAAGCTGTCGCCCAGGTAGACCCGGCGCACGTCCGGGTTCTCCAGCAGCTCGGCGGGCGAACCCTGCGCCAGCACGCCGCCGTCGGCCAGGATGTAGGCGCGGTCGCAGATGCCCAGCGTTTCGCGCACGTTGTGGTCGGTGATCAGCACGCCGATGCCGCGCTGCTTGAGGTGGCGGACGATGCGCTGGATTTCGTTCACCGAGATCGGATCGACGCCGGCGAAGGGCTCGTCCAGCAGGATCATGCGCGGCTTGCCGGCCAGCGCGCGGGCGATCTCCACGCGCCGCCGCTCGCCGCCGGACAGGCTGGCGCCGAGCTGTTCGGTGACGTGGCCGATCTGCAGCTCGTCCAGCAGCGCGTTGAGTTCGTGCTCGCGGCCGTCCTCGTCCAAGTCGGGGCGCAGTTCCAGCACCAGCCGCAGATTGTCGGCCACGCTCAGTTTGCGGAACACCGACGGTTCCTGCGGCAGGTAGCCCAGGCCGAGCTTGGCGCGGGCGTACATCGGCAGGCCGGTGATGTCGGTGCCATCCAGCACGATGCGACCTGCGTCGGCGGGCACCAAGCCCACGATCATGTAGAAGCAGGTGGTCTTGCCGGCGCCGTTCGGGCCGAGCAGGCCAACCACTTCGCCCGGCTGCAGGGTCAGGCCGAAATCGCGCACGACCTCGCGCGAACGGTAGCGCTTGCGCAACCCTTCGGCGACCAGCATCAGGGCGAGCCCTTGCCGCTGCCCTGCGTTCCCTTCGGCAGGATCCGCATCTTGACCCGGCCGCCGGTGGTGCCGCCGCCGCTTTCCAACTGCCCGGTCTTGAGGTTGTAGACCACCCGTTCGCCGCTGAGACTGCCGCGCTGCTGGCTGATGTTGACGTTGCCGGTGAACACGATCACTTCGCTGCGCATGTCGTAGTCGACGCTGGCCGAGCGGGCGTCGATGTGGTCGCCATCGTCCATTTCCTGCTGCAGGGTGACGCCGCCGCTGAACTGGGCGCGGCTGGGCTTGCCCGCCACCTGGGTGACCACCGCCTTCTCGGCGACGATACGCAGGGTGCCCTGGGTGATGGTGGCCTGTCCGCTGAAGGTGCAGGTGGCGTTCTCGCCCAGGCCGCAGTCGCTGCGCGCGGCCTCGATGTCCATCGGCTGGTTGCGGTCGGAGATGCGCGCGGCGGCGGTGCCGGCGGCCAGCAGGGCCAGCGCCAGGACGCTGGCGGCTAATTCAGTCGTGCGGGACATAGTGGGTGCGTACCTGCGAGAGAAGCGAGACCTGCTGGCGGTCGAAGTCCGCCTCCAGACCGGTGCCGCGCATTGTAAGTCCGGGCCGGGTCACGGTGACGGCGGCGGTGGAGCGGGCGCGGTTGCGCTCCAGGTCCAGCGCCAGCCAGTCGGTTTCGATGCGGGTGGGCGGCGGCGCGTCGGCCGGGCTGTCCGCGCGCACCTGCCCGCGCAGTTCCAGCAGGTCGCCGCCGGCGGGAACGAAGCCCTGCTGCGCCACCACGTTCCAGTAGCGGCCCAGCCGGTCCGGCACCAGGAACTGCGGGGTGGCGAGGGTCATGGTGCGGTCGGCCGGGTCGCGCTGCAGCCTGGGGCCGCGCAGGGTGAACGATTCCTTGCCCTGCTTGTCCAGCGCGGTGATCTCGTAGTCCCGCAGCACGTAGTCGGGGCGGGTGCGCAGCACGCCGTCGTCGGCCGGGTGCGACATCCGCCACACCGACCAGCCGGTGGCGATCGCACCCAGCAACAGCAACAGGGTCAGGGACAGGCGCCAGTTCACGGATGCTCGCCGTGTTCGAGCAGCGCGTCGATGCGCCCCTGCGCGTGCAGCAGCAGGTCGCAGGCATCGCGCGCCGCGCCCTCGCCACCGCGGTGCGGGGTAACCCAGTGGGTCGCCGGCAGCACCCACGGGTGCGCGTTCGCCGGGGCGATGGCCAGGCCGACCGCGCGCATCGTCGCCAGGTCGGGCAGGTCGTCGCCCATGAAGGCGACCTGGTCCATGCCGATGTCCATCTCCGCCGCGATGCCGCGCATGCAGTCCAGCTTGCCGCGCTCGCCGATGTGCAGGCGCGCCACCTTCAGCTCGCGGCCGCGCGCCAGGGTGATCTCGCTGCGGCGCGCGCTGACCAGCGCCACCTCGATGCCGGCGTGGCGCAGCAGCACCAGGCCCAGCCCGTCCTGCACGTGGAAGCGCTTGTGCTCGCGGCCGTCGGCGTCGAACTGCAGGCCGCCGTCGGTCAGGGTGCCGTCGACGTCGAAGCCGATGAGTCGGATCCGCGCGGCGCGTTCGAGGACGTCGGCGGGGAAGGTGGGCATCGTCATCACACCACCCGCGCGCGCAGCAGGTCGTGGATGTTGAGCGCGCCGACCAGCCGGCCGTCGCCGCTGGTGACCAGCAGCGCGTTGATCTGGTGCGCTTCCATCAGCTGCGCGGCTTCCACCGCCAGCGCGTCGGCGTCGATGGTGCGCGGCGTGCGGGTCATCACCGCCTCGATGCGGGTGGCGCGCAGGTCCACTTGCGCATCGTCAAGGCTGCGACGCAGGTCGCCGTCGGTATACAGGCCCAGCAGGCGGTCGTCGGCATCGACCACCGCGGTCATGCCCAGCCGCTTGCGGCTCATTTCCATCAGCGCTTCGCTGATGCTGGCGTCCGGCGCCACCTTCGGCACGTCGTCGCCCACGTGCATGACGTCGGTGATGTGCAGCAGCAGGCGCCGGCCCAGCGCGCCGGCCGGGTGCGAACGGGCGAAGTCGTCGGCGGTGAAGCCGCGTGCTTCCAGCAGCGCCACCGCCAGCGCGTCGCCCATCGCCAGCGAGGCGGTGGTGCTGGAGGTGGGTGCGAGCTTGAGCGGACAGGCTTCGACCGGCACCGCCACGTCCAGGTGGACGTCGGCCTCGCCGGCCAGGGTGGACTGCGGCCGGCCGGTCATCGCGATCACCGTGTTGCCCTGGCGCTTCAGCGCCGGCAGCAGCAGCAGCAGCTCGTCGCTTTCGCCCGAGTACGACAGCGCCAGCAGCACGTCGGCGTCGGTCACCATGCCCAGGTCGCCGTGCGCGGCTTCGCCCGGGTGCATGTAGAAGGCGGGGGTGCCGGTGGAAGCCAGGGTGGCGGCGATCTTGCGCGCCACGTGCCCGGACTTGCCCATGCCGGTGCAGACCACGCGGCCGCGGCAGGCCAGCATCGCCCGGCAGGCGGCGCTGAACGCGCCGTCGACGCGTGCGGCCACGGCCGCCAGCGCGTCGGCTTCCACGGCGAACACGCGGCGGCCGCTGGCGGCGAAATCGAACTGTTCGGGGGCGGCGGGCATCACGGGTGCTCGGCGGGTTTCCGCTAAACTGGGCCGTTCAGTTTACGCGAGTCCCCCTGCCAGCCCATGAACGCCGACACCATCCGCCAGCTGATCGAATCCGGCCTGCCCGGCGCCCGCGCCGACGTCCGCGGCGACGACGGCGTCCATTTCGAGGCCATCGTGGTCTGCGCCGCCTTCGCCGGCAAGCTGCCGCTGGCCCGCCACCGCATGGTCAACGCCACCCTGGGCGCGCTGATGGGCCGCGAGATCCACGCCCTGCAGCTGAAGACCCTGACCCCCGAGGAGGCGGCCGCCTGATGCAGAAGATCGTGGTCGGCGGCGGCGCCCGCCTGGCGGGCGAAGTCCGCATCTCCGGCGCCAAGAACGCGGTGCTGCCGATCCTGTGCGCCACCCTGCTGGCGGATTCGCCGGTGCGGATCAGCAACGTGCCGCGCCTGCACGACGTGCTGACCACGGCCAAGCTGCTCGCCGGCCTGGGCGCCGGCGTGGCCCACGGCGCCGACGCGATGACCGTCGATCCGCGCAGCGTCGACAGCCACGTCGCGCCGTACGAGCTGGTCAAGACCATGCGCGCCTCGGTGCTGGTGCTGGGGCCGCTGCTGGCGAAGCAGGGCGTGGCCGAAGTCTCGCTGCCTGGCGGCTGCGCCATCGGCTCGCGCCCGGTGGACCTGCACATCAAGGGCCTGCAGGCGCTGGGCGCGGAGATCGTCGTCGAGCACGGCTTCATCAAGGCGCGCTGCGACGGCCGCCTGAAAGGCGCCCGCCACGTGTTCGAGCTGGTCAGCGTGGGCGCCACCGAGAACGTGCTGATGGCCGCGGCGCTGGCGGAAGGCACCACGGTGCTGGAAAACGCGGCGATGGAGCCGGAGATCGTCGACCTGGCCGACTGCCTCAACGCGATGGGCGCCCGCATCAGCGGGCACGGTTCGGCGCGCATCGTGGTCGAAGGGGTGGAGCGGCTGCAAGGCTGCGAACACGCGGTGGTCGCCGACCGCATCGAATGCGGCACCTTCCTCGTAGCCGCGGCCATGACCGGCGGCCGCGTCACCGCCACCCATGCGCGCGCCGACACCATGGATGCGGTGCTGGACAAGCTGCGCGAGGCCGGCGCGGAGGTCGCCATCGACACCACCGCAGATGCCGGCGACCGCATCACCGTCGACATGCACGGCAAGCGTCCGCGCGCGGTCAACATCACCACCGCGCCGCACCCGGCCTTCCCCACCGACATGCAGGCGCAGTTCATGGCGCTGGACTGCGTGGCCGACGGCGTGGGCGTAGTCAACGAGACGATCTTCGAAAACCGCTTCATGCACGTCAACGAGCTGCTGCGCCTGGGCGCGGACATCCGCGTGGACGGGCACACCGCGGTGGTGCGCGGGGTGGAGCGCCTGACCGGCGCGCCGGTGATGGCCACCGACCTGCGCGCCTCGGCCTCGCTGATCCTGGCCGGACTGGTGGCCGAGGGCGAGACCACCATCGACCGCATCTACCACCTCGATCGCGGCTACGAGAACATCGAAGCCAAGCTGTCCGCGCTGGGCGCCAGCATCCGCCGGATCGACTGAACCCGGCGTCCCGCCACGGTCATCCTTCCAGCGCGTGCCCGGCCACCCGCAGCGTCGCAAGTGCGCGCGGCAGGTCGGCGGCTTTCACCAGCAGGTAGTCGGTGTCGAAGGTGCTGACCGCGAAGATCCCGATGCGCGCTTCCGCCAGCGGCGCCAGCAGCGCCGCGAGGATGCCGACCTCGTCGAAGGCGAACGGCCCGTGCAGCTTGAGCGCGCGCCAGCCGCCGTCCACCCCCGGCGCGGGCGGCGCGGCCTCCTGCGGACACACGATCGACAGCTCATCGGCCGTCCGCGATACCGAGACGAAGCCCGGCGCCTCCAGCACGCCGGCGGGCACGGGCGCATCGGCAGGCAATCGCGCGACTGCGTAGGTCTGCGGCAGCAGCGAAAAGCGACGTCCCCCCACCTTTGAGTAGCACCGCGATCTGGAGTCCAATCCCCATCCGAAGGAGATTGGACGTGAAGAAGCGTTTTACCGAAGAACAGATCATCGGCTTCCTGCGTGAGGCCGAGGCCGGCTTGCCGGTCAAGGACCTGTGCCGCCGGCACGGCTTCAGCGAAGCCTCGTATTACCTGTGGCGCAGCAAGTTCAGTGGCATGAGCGTGCCCGACGCCAAGCGGCTGAAGGAGCTGGAGGCGGAGAACACCCGGCTGAAGAAGCTGCTGGCCGAGCAGATGTTCGAGAACGACGTGATCAAGGACGCCCTGCGAAAAAAGTG
>NZ_JAXOFT010000040.1:0-8197 GCF_036409385.1 Thermomonas sp. LB-4
TTCTTCCTCAAGATCCGCGCCGCATTCCCCGGAGTTGGGAGATGAACCGAAAAATTGCTCACCCATCTTCGCGATGCGCTGGGCGAGGCCGAAGGCACGGACACGGCTCCGCTAGTTGTCACCGTGCCGGCCGCGTTCCACGGCTCGCAACGGATCGCTACCCGCGATGCCGCCGCGTTCGCCTTCGATGCCCGCAAAGACGATGTGCGCCTGCTCGAAGAGCCGTACGCCGCCTTCCTCGATTTCCTGGTCAACACGCCAGACACGGCCGGCAACCTGCTGCGCGAGGATGGCACCCTGCTGGTGTTCGACTTCGGCGGTGGCACCTGCGACGTGGCGATCTTCCGTCGCGACGCCTTGCAGGGCGGTGTGCTGGGCGTGGGCCTGCTCGGCACCAGCCGCTACCACCGACTTGGCGGAGGCGACATCGACCGCGCCATCGTCCACGAGGTGCTGATCCCCGCCGTCATGCGCGAGAACGATCTCGATCAGTGGGACCTCGACTGGTCAGCCAAGCAGCGCATGCTGGAACCGCAACTGCTGGGGCTGGCAGAACAATTGAAGATTGAATTAAGCGGAAAACTCACCGCGCTTGGGGATGCCGAAGGCAACGCATCGGCGTCTGCAGAGTCGGTCACACTGGAAGTGGAAGTCGGCGGATTGCTCAAGCGCCTGTCGCTGGCGCGGCCGACGCTGGACACGCAAGCCCTGCTAGCGGTGTTGCGGCCGTTTATCGATCCCACGCCCATCTCACAGGCCAGCAGCGAGTACGTGCAGCGCGGCTCGGTGTTCTCGCCGATCGAGCAGGCACTGCAACGCGCCACGCTGGAACTGGAAGACATCGACGCCGTGCTGATGTGTGGTTCCAGCTCGCTGCTGCCGCCGGTGCGCCGCGCAATCAAGCGCCATTTTCCGCACGCGGCGGTGGTACTGGCCGGCGATGCCAAAGCCTCGCTGGAAGGCGCCATTGCTCGCGGCGCGGCCTTGCAGGCGCTCAGCTTGCAGGTACTGGGCGAACCGCTGGTGGCGCCGGTGTGCAGCGCGGACATCTCGGTGCGCGTGGTCGATGGTGAAACCCGGCTTATCGAGGCTGGCGCGCCGGTGCCGGCGGCCTGCTATGGCGAGATCCTGCTGCGCCCGCCGCACGACAGCGAGGAGTTCGACATGGAGATCGCGGTGGAGGTGGTCGCCGATGGCAAACGCACGATCGGTCGCGCGCTGTGGAACCTGCCTGCGCCGGTGTCGGTGGAAGATCGCTTGCTGCTGGACTGGGACATGGACGAAAACCAATGCCTGCGCCTGGCGCTTTCCCGCGAGGGCGACGAGGACAGCGAGCCATTCCAGCAGCGGTTCGATTCCCCGCTCACTCATTTGGACATGGGCCAGACAATCCGGGTACGCATTCTGGAACGCGAGGAAGCCATCCGCAGCGGCGACATGCCAAAGGCGGACCTAGGCCGCGCCTTCGAGGGCATCGCCCGCGACTACGCCGCGCTGGGCGAACACGAACGCGCCCTGCATTTCGTGCGCCTGGCGATGCAGGAACAGGGCGATACCCTGACGTTGTTGAACCTGCGCGGCATCTACAACAAGAACCTGGGCAACCTTGAAGGCGCGCGTGACAGCTACCGGCGCGCGTCGGAATACAGCGGCGCGCGCTTCAACCTGGCCTTGCTCGACCACACCGCCGGCGAGCATGAAAGAGCGCTGGAAACGTTGGATTCCGCCTTGCGGGACGAACCCAACCGCGCCTACCGTGTGTTGCGCGGCAACATCCTGGAAAAGCTGGGCCGCCCCGCGCAAGCCCGCGCGGAATGGCAGGACGCCATTGCCGGGCATCTGGACTGGCATGGCTTTGATGACTTCCAGTTGGGCTGGATGAACGCTGCCGCGAAACTGCTCGGCCGCGACGAACTCATCGCCGCCATCGATGCCGAGCGCACGGCCCGTTCCGCTCGCGAGTCCGAGGCCACCCGGCAGGGCGAATTGCCGGAGTTGGTCAGTCGGCCGTTGGAGGATGTGGTTGGGGAGGTGTGATGGGGCGCGCTGCCCGCGGTGCGAGAACGACACCTTGGCGGGTTGTTAGTGCGATTGACGTGGGGATGCCGCACTTGCATCCAGATGGCACCGGATCACGGTGTAGGCCATCAGGTCGAAGATGCCACCCGCATCGTGGTACTTGGGGTCGATGACCTCGTCGAAGCGACCACGCGATTGGTAAGCCATTTGGACATGCTTGTTGACCTGCGTCTTCAACGGTCCCTTTAGAAAGATCTCGTTGTCTTTGTTGGTCACCACGTCCGATCTGATCGCCTCGTCCTGGGTCTTTTCGTCCATCACCTCACGGATCACCAGCGCCTCGTCATCAGTGATCTGGAACTGCTGGCGCAGCTTCTCGATCATCTCCCCGATCGTGACCTGACGCGGCGGCGCCCCGCCCGTTCCCGGGCTGCGCGCACCTGGCGGACGGGGTGTGCGCGGCTCCAGTCGCCGTTCTCCCTGCTCCTGCACGCTGGCGCGAACCACGCCGGTTTCGCGGATTCGCGCCATCAGTTCCGAGACAGTGCCCTGCTTGATGAGCTGCGGGCCGACGAACTCGGCGAAGCGCGCAAAACTCGCCTGCCTCGGTGGCAGAGTGAAGAAATTGGCGAGGAAGTAGTAGGACTTCACATAGCGCGCCAGCAGGTTGACGTAGTCACGTCGTGCTGGATCGCTAGCCAGCTTTTCCTCGAAGACCTGCTTGAGCTGGTCGACCAGCAATTGCCGACTGGCATCGTCCTTCGCATCCAGTTGACGCACCATCTCGTCGGCATCCTTTTGCAGGAACACGTCCTGCGCAAGGATCTGGTCGTACAGCTCGCCAGCAGCATCCGCGTCCGGTTCTCCGGGCTGATAGGGGCTACCCTGCCGGTACAGGTTGAACGCCTTGAAGATGGCGTCAGCGTTGTTAGTGAAATCCACCACGATCACGTCCTGCTTACCGTCGCACTGACGGTTGAGGCGCGAGACGGTCTGCACCGCGTTGCGGCCGGAGACCGGCTTGTCCAGGAACATGCCCGCCAGTAGCGGCTGGTCGAAGCCGGTCTGGAACTTGTTGGCCACCACCATCAGCCGGTAGCTGTCGCCCTCGAAGCGATCCTCGATCAGCTCGCCGTTCTCAAGCTGATTGATGTCGTGTTCGCGGATTTCCTGATTGGTCTGCGGATGGGTGAAGTCGGAAAACGCGTACAGCACTTTGTAATCCGCGCCGCGCTCGCTGAGCTTCTCGCGCAATATCTCGTAGTAGCGCAGCCCCGCCAGGCGCGAGGTGGCCACGATCATCGCCTTGGCCTTGCCGTCGACCAGGCCTTTCACGCGCTCATCGAAGATGCGCAGCATGACCTCCGCCTTGTACTGGATCAGCTCCTCGTCCTGATAGGCCACATTGCGCAGCGCTTTGGCTACGATGCCAGCCGGCCAGGTGCGGGTCTCTGGGGTCGTCACGGTACTGTGCAGGTTGTAGAGCGTCTTGAAGGACAGGATGCTGCCCGCCACGTCCACGATGTAGCCTTCCTGGATCGCTTCGGCTTCGGTGTAGCGATCGACCGGCGGGCCAAACAGGTCCACGGTCGCTTGGGACGGGGTCGCGGTAAAGGCCACGAATAGCTGATTGTGGTCGTGCTCGCGGATAGCCTTGGCGATGTCGGTTTCGGCCTTCTCTGTTTCGTCAGTCTCATCTGGCGCGTCGGGCTCGTCCCGGAACGGCACCCGTATCGCCAGCCCCAACTGCCCTTCCTGTGAGCGGTGCGCCTCGTCAATCAGGTAGGCGACCCGACGCCCCCGCAGGGCTGGATCGTTCTGGATTTCATCCAGGATCCAACCGAACTTCTGCTGGGTGGTAACGATGATGGGCTTGCGTTCGCGCAGGAAGCGTTTCAGGTCATCGGATTTTTTCGCGTAGCCGGTGACGTTCGCGAGGTGGGTGAAGTTGTCCAGCTCGTCGCGGATATTCTTGTCCAGCGATTTGCGGTCGGTGAGGATCACCGTCATGTCCACCAACTTGGCGTCGGTCTGCGGGTGGTGCAGGCTGTGCAGTCGCTCGGCCAGCCAACAGATGGACAGCGTCTTGCCACTGCCGGCGGAATGCTCCACCAGATGCTTGCCGCCCGGCTCCCCGGTTTGGACGAAGCGCGCCAGTGCGGCATCCGCGATGTTCCGCACCATGCGCTGCTGGTGATAGCGCGGGAACAAGGTAAACGCGGGGCGGTACTCTTTGTCCTCTCTCGCGGCGCGTTCCGGCACCCAGACCAGCAGATAGGCCAGCGCTTCGAGCAGGCGGCCCGGCGACAGCACTTCGCGATAGAGGTACTCGACGGCGTATTCGCCGTTGCCGCTGGCGTCTTGCGGGGTAATCGGCGCGTTGCGCAGGCCCGTGTTGAACCAGCGGAAATTGGCCTCACGGCGCGGATCCGTGGCCATCTTCACTTCGCTGGTATCCGCAGCGAGGTACAGGAACGGCAGCCGGAACACCGGGTGGCTATGGTCACGCTTGGCGAACTGCTCGACCGCGTGATGCACGTTCCAGCGCTGGGCGCCGGCCTCGTGCTTGAGCTCCAGCGCCACGATCGGCAGGCCGTTGAGGAAAAGCACCAGATCCACTTCTTCGCGGGTCGGGCCGAAGTAGTAATGCGGTCGAACAGCGAACCGGTTCTGCTGGTGCTGGCTGCCCTGCGCCTCGGCAAGCGAGCGCGGGATTGGGTAATACAGGTTCAGGCGCAGGCCGCGCACGTCCAGGCCATGACGCAGGATGTGCCACAGCGGGCGTCGTTCGATTTCCGCTGCCAGCGCGCGCAACACCTGGCCGCGGGCGTCGCTGCCGTAGTCGTGGGTCAGCTTATCCAGCGCCTCAACTTGGGTGACCTGGAGGAAGGCCCACAGCCCATCCTCATGCCAACCGTGATCCGGGTCGATGTCGCACTGTTCCAGCGTTGTATAGCCATGCTCGCGGACCAGGAAGTCCGCGATGTGGTTCTGGAACAGGAGTTCAGGCGATGGCGCTGGCGGCATGGGCGGCAACCCGTTGAACGTCTTCGTCGGTGATCCGGCGCTGGCCGGTGACGCATTCGTGGATCAGGGATTTGCGGTAGGCATACAGCACTTCGATTTGCGAGTCGAGCGAAGACCGAAGCGCGCGCGCCTTGGCATCCTCATTATCCAGATATTCGATAATCTCATCCTGCTCACTGATCGAAGGCAATGGAATCGGAAATTGGCCGACCTTGGTCGAGTTGGTCGCGGCAAGATTGGTGGTCTTCTTCCCCGTCGCCTCGAAATAGTCACGCCCATACTGGGAGGCTGACACATAGGCAAGAAACTGCGGCCGGAGCTTCCATGGCGTGCACCGCACGGCGAAGACGTGGTTTTGGTGCATGCAGCCCTCGATCTCCCCTCGCCACACGACCCCGCGGCCCAATTTATCCAGATCGCCGCCTTCGGTCATCAGCACGTCGCCCGTTTGCAGGCGGGTGCGCTCGGCAATATCGACTGGAACGTCAATGGTCGATATATCCTCAAGCACCAGGCGACCATCCTGCACATTTGCTACGCGCAGGTAGGGGCGCGTCACCAGCTCACCGGTGTACTCCTTGCCTAGGGTCAGGCCACCGTGAATGGCGCACACCCGTTTGAGCATGACCAGCCCCCAGCCAGTCGGCACCTCAGGCAGCCATGCGTTTCCGGTCGGCCTGAAAGCGCCGCTGTTAGCTAATCCGCGCGTGATAGTTCGCTGTAGGATCGCTTTAAAGATGAGCGATGCGGCATCAACCTGCTTCCGCTTCGCCGCCACCGCCGCATCGATGAGCCGGCAGCTTGCATCTAGATAGCCGGCGATGCGCTGTTGTTCGTCGACCGTTGGCAGAAAAATTCTGGAATCTTTGAGGAACCGAGATGAAACGCGTTTCTGACCCGCAGCGCCGACCATGTTTTCAGCAGCAAAGGCGCGGTACACCGGGTTGAACGTGCAGTAGTACAGAAACTTGGCATCGAGCGTATGGCGTGGCCGGAGAACGTGAAACTCCGTGCTTCCAAACGCATAGCGAGTTGGCAGATCAACGACGTTTGCACCCTTGCCATTCTCCATGCAAGGTGTAATCTTTGCGAAGAGAACATCCCCAGCCTCAAAGGACACGAGCGAACTCTGCACATCCTCATAGGGAACTCTTGTTTCAAAGTTGATCTGCCCAAACTCAGAAACGCTCTCCATTGGAACGAGGGTGCAAAGTTCTTCCGGCATCGGTGGCGACCCAGAAAGACCGGGTGAAAGACACGCCTCGTTGCGGATTCGACTGCCCTGCCAACCTACGGGCACAGAATCAAGCCAAGGGGCGCCGGCTTCGGTGACGTGACTCACGCGACCAACCGCTTCAACAACGCATCCGCCTGCAGTTCCAGTGCTCGGAACTGCTGCAACAACTCCTCCGCAGGTGTCGGTGGCTGATAGCGGTAGAAATACTTGTTTGGCAGGATCTCGTATCCCAACTGCGGGCTGTCCTGCCAGCGGATGATGGGCTTAGCGATCTCACGCTCCAGGAACGCCGGGATGTACTCGGCCGGTTTGCCGGCAGCGTCATACGGGATGTACTCGTCATCCTTGACGTAATGGCGATGGGTCCAGCGCACCGCGCGCACAGCGGCCAGGCCGCCTACGTCGTTCAGCAGGGCCTTGAGATCGCGCGCGGCGTTGTCCTCTGGCCCAAGCTCAAGCACCCGAACCTCTTCGACAGCGCCGGTGTCCACCGTAATCTCGAAGCTCAGGTCCGAGGCGTAGAACACCTGCTCCTTTTTCAGGTTGGCCGCGGTAAAGACCTTTTCGTAAGGTTCGGTGACGATGGCCGGCTGGTCGTCGGCGCCGGTCTGCCAGAACACGACCTCGACCTTGTGAAAGGCGAAATCAGTGTTGGCAAATAGCTTCACGTCATCGTCCGCATAACCTTCCGCCCAACCATCGCGATAGCGTGTTTCGATCCAGTCACGATTGGCGTCGGTGATGCGGTTGCGCTTGTTGCCGAAGCTCTTGGGCTCCTTCTCGAACTGCTTTCTGGCATCGATCAGCATCACCTTGCCGCGGTGGGACTTAGGCTTCTCGTTGCGCAGCAGCCAGATGTAGGTGTAGATGCCGGTGTTGTAGAAGAGCTGGTCGGGCAGCATGACGATGGCATCCAGCCAGTCGTTTTCCAGGATCCAGCGGCGGATCTCGCTTTCACCCTGGCCACAGTCGCCGTTCGACAGCGGCGAGCCGTTGAAGACGATGGCGATGCGGCTGCCGCCCTCGTTGGCCGGGCGCATCTTGGCCAACATGGTTTGCAGGAACAGCAGCGCGCCATCGGTCGTGCGCGGCATGCCGGCGCGATAGCGGGTTTTATCCAGCTTGCGGGCCTCGACCTCGTAACCATCCTTGCCGCCCCAGGTCACGCCGAACGGCGGATTGGACAGCATGAAGTCGAACTTGTGTTCGGGCTTGGCCAACTGATCACCCGGCTCGCGGCTGGCGGGGCTGTGCGGAATCAGGGAATTGCCGAGCGTGACGGTGGCCTGGGCGTCCTGCTTGATCAGCATGTCCGATTGGCAGATCGCGTAGTTGCTGTGCGACAGTTCCTGCCCGAACAGCATCACGTAGCGTTCCACCGCGGCGCGTTCCTTGTCGGTGCCGGCTCGCTCCAGTAGGTGCTCTTTCGCCACCGACAGCATGCCGCCGGTGCCACAGGCCGGGTCATAGATGGAAATGGCCTTCTTCGGCTGCGGAATGTCCAGCAGCTCCACCATCAGGCGGATGACCTCGCGCGGAGTGAAGTGTTCACCGGCCTCCTCGCCGCTTTGTTCCGAGAACCGTCGCAGCAGTTCCTCGTAGATGTAGCCCATCTCCAGGTTAGACAGCGTTTCCGGCCCGAAATCGCGATCCTTGTACTGGTTGAGGATTGGCGCCAAGCGGTTGTACTTGACCATCTGCGCGATGGTGGCGCGGAAGTTGAAGTTCTCGATGATGTCGTCGACATTCTTCGAGAAACCGTTGATCCAGTCGCGGAAGTGGTCGTCCAGCCGGGTCTGATCGGCTTCGCAGATCCTGGCCAGCGTCCACGGCGACTTGTTGTAGAACGGCGCCTGGCCTGCGTAAGCTTCCCCGATCGGCAGACACCCCATAAGTAGAACTTTCTGGCATGTT
>NZ_JAXOFT010000041.1:0-8052 GCF_036409385.1 Thermomonas sp. LB-4
TCGGATGGGGATTGGACTCCAGATCGCGGTGCTACTCAAAGGTGGGGGGACGTCGGGGCGGTGGCGAAGGCATCGCGGCCGAACCCGCCTATGTGCCCCCTACGCTATCCGTTTCTCCGACACCTGCCCGGAACACCTTCCAAGGCTGTGAATGACGCAGCATGTATGTCCGTGCGGAAGCGTGAGGCACCGATTCCGGGCACTCAAATACAAGCCCGAAAGCGGCCTGAAGAGACTACCGCTACGATCAACTGAAGACGCGGCGGGACGGCCTGGATCGTGCAGCCGAAGGAGGCGATAGTGTCAAATAGCAAGTTCCTTACCCCTGACGAGGTGGCTGAACGCTACCGTGGCGGCATTTCAGTCGGGACTCTTCGAAATTGGCGCGCGATGCGTCTCGGACCGTCCTACGTGAAAATTGGCAAAGCTGTGCTTTATCCTCTCGATGAGCTTGATGCGTGGGACGAAAAGAATAAGGTCCAGTGCCGTGCATCAAAGGGCCTCGAAGAGCGCACGTATGATCAGCCGTGATCATCACGCTCGGTCATCGCGAACCGCCCCCAATCCCCGGAACCATTTGGGGCGTCCAAGCGACGTAGCTCTTAAAAATCAACACGTTATGCGAACCATATGGATGGTGCACAACCACCCCAGCGGCAGCAGCGAGCCCAGCGCCGCCGACCGCGCCGTCACCGCGCGCCTGAAGCAGGCCCTGCACCTGGTGGACGTGCGCCTGCTCGACCATTTCGTGATCGGCGACGGCGCGCCGGTGTCGCTGGCGGCGCGCGGCTGGGTGTAGCCCGGCGGCCGGTTCAGCAACCGCCGGGGGCGGGGCGGGGCCGGGGCCGGGGCCTCGCGTACAATGTGCGGCCGTACGCTCCAAGCCCCCAGCCCAGTGAAATCCACGCTCAAGGCCCTGGTCGAACAGGGCATCGCCGCCCTCCGCGACCAGGGCATCCTGCCCGCAGACCTGGCCACGCCCGATTTCGTGATCGAGCGTCCGAAGGACCGCGCGCACGGCGATTTCTCCAGCAACGCCGCGATGGTGCTGGCGAAGCCCGCGCGCAGCAATCCGCGCGCGATCGCGCAGGCGCTGGCCGCGGCGATCCCCACCGGCGGCGACATCGCCGCGGTCGAGATCGCCGGCCCCGGCTTCCTCAATTTCCGCCTGGCGCCCGATGCCTGGCAGCGGCAGCTGCGCGAGGTGCATGCGCAGGGCGATGCCTACGGCCGCAACGCCAGCGGCGCGGGCCGCGTCGCCGGCGTCGAGTACGTCTCGGCCAACCCCACCGGACCGCTGCACGTCGGCCACGGCCGCGCGGCGGTGATCGGCGATTGCATCGCGCGCGTGCTCGACGCCAACGGCTGGGACGTGAAGCGCGAGTTCTACTACAACGATGCCGGCGTCCAGATCGAGAACCTGGCGAAGTCGGTGCAGGCGCGCGCGCGCGGCATCCGCCCCGACGACGCCGGCTGGCCGGAGGACGGCTACCGCGGCGACTACATCGCCGACGTCGCCCGCGCCTTCCTTGACCACGGGAGCGTCGAGGTCGAAGGCCAGGTCGTGAAGGCCACCGGCGACGCCGACGACATCGACGCCATCCGCCGCTTCGCCGTCGCGTACCTGCGCAACGAGCAGAACGGCGACCTCGCCGCCTTCGGCGTGTCGTTCGACGTCTACTTCCTCGAGTCGTCGCTGTATGCCGACGGCAAGGTGGAGGAGACCGTGCCCCAGCTGGTCGAGGGCGGGCACGCCTACGAGGACGGCGGCGCGCTGTGGCTGCGCACCACCGCCTTCGGCGACGACAAGGACCGCGTGATGCGCAAGTCCGACGGCACCTATACTTACTTCGTGCCCGACGTCGCCTACCACCTGTCGAAGTGGCAGCGCGGCTACGAGCGCGCCATCACCGAGCTCGGCGCCGACCATCACGGCTCGCTGGCGCGGGTGAAGGCCGGCCTGCAGGCGCTCGACAAGGGCATCCCGCAGGGCTATCCCGAGTACGTGCTGCACCAGATGGTCACGGTGATGCGCGGCGGCGAGGAAGTGAAGCTCTCGAAGCGCGCCGGCAGCTACCTCACCCTGCGCGACCTGATCGACGAGGCCGGCCGCGACGCCACGCGCTGGTTCCTGGTCGCGCGCAAGCCCGACTCGCAGCTGGTGTTCGACATCGACCTGGCGCGCAGCCAGTCGCTCGACAACCCGGTGTACTACGTGCAGCTTTCGCACGCGCGCATCTGCGGCCTGCTGCGGCAGCTGAAGGAGCGCGGCCTGGGCTTCGACCTCGACAACGGCCTGGCGCAGGCGCTCGACCTGGACAACGCCGCCACCCTGGAGCTGGTCACGTCGATCAGCCGCTGGCCGGAGCTCCTGGCCGCGGCCGGCCAGCTGCTCGAACCGCACCTGGTGGCGCAGTACCTGCTGGAGCTGGCCCAGGCCTTCCAGTCGTATTACAACGATCACCAGTTCCTGGTGGACGACGCGGACGTCCGCGACGGCCGCCTGGCGCTGGCCCTGGCCACCCGCCAGGTGCTGGCGAACGGACTGGCTGTTTTGGGCGTGCAGGCCCCGGAGGCGATGTAAGTGGCGGTCAAGCGTGGCAAGTCCCAGGCGCGGCGTACTGGCGGCGGTGGCACACCGCTGCCGGGCTGGGCGTGGCTGATCATCGGCGTGCTGCTGACGATCGTGGTGGTGCTGGCGGCCCCGAAGCTGCTCGAGTCCGATGGCGAACCGGGCTTCTTCCGGCCCACGCCGAACCCCGACGCGACGCCGGCCGCCGCCCGCGGCGATGCCGGCGAAAGCGTGGCCGACGACGCCCCGGCCCCCGCCCGTCCTGCCCGATCCCGGTCCGGCGACGCCCAGGAGGAGGCTCCGGCCGAGACGCAGTACGACTTCTACACGCTGCTGCCGGGCCAGGAAGTGGCCATGACCGACGCCGAACTGGCCGCCAGCGCGCGCGCCGAGCAGGCGCGCCGCGACGAACTGCTGGCGCGCGAGCGCGCGGCGCAGCAGCGCGAACTGGATGCCGACGCGGCCGACCTCGCCGCCGATGCCGCGGCGCAGCCCGGGCAGGCCACCACGCCGCCGCGGCCCGCAGCCCAGGCGCCGGACGCGGCTGCGGCCGCGACCGCGGCGAGGCCCGCCGCCTCCGCACCGGCCGCCGCCGACGGCGTCCGCTACATCCTCCAGGCCGGCTCCTTCGCCAGCAACACCGATGCCGAGGCGCTGAAGGCGCGCATCGCGATGCTCGGCCTGGTCGCCCGCGTCGAGCAGGCCGAGATCGACGGCCGCGCCATGTACCGGGTGCGCATGGGCCCCTACGGCACCGCGTCCGAGCTGGCCGAGGCCAAGCAGAAGCTCGGCAACGGCGGCCTCGAGGCGCTGGCGATCCGCGCTCGCTGAGCCCGGCCTAACGCCCCCCCGGGGCCGCCCGCCAGTCGGCCCGCCGGCTGGTTCCAGGCCCGTCGCGGTCGCTGCGATGGCCGGGGTCCAGGCTGTCCTTCCCCCGGGGAGGACGCCTCCATGCCCATCGAAGCCGCACTCGTCAAGCCGCTGGTCGACGCGCTGCTGGCGCTGTTCCGCGAAAGCAGCGACCTCCGGCTCAAGCGCGACGCCGAAGCGGCGCTGCGCGAAGTCATCCGCGAACTGCTGAAGGCCAACCCTGACGAGAACCGCGCCGAGGCCCGGATCGCCATCGCACGCGCGGCGGGCATCATTTCCGAAGACGTGGTGCTGGCCGAGGACATGCTCGAGAAGCACCGCGCCGCGAAGTCGCGCACCGCCGGCAAGACCGCGACCGGCCGTCGCCGCGGCGCGGCGTCGAAGGCCGCCGACCGTCCTCCGCCGAAGCCGTCCACGCGCAAGGGTGCGGCGTAGAATCGGGCGCATGAAAACCCTGCTCGTCACCGGCGCCACCGCCGGCTTCGGCGCCGCGATCGTGGAGCGCTTCGTCTCGTCCGGGGCATGGCGCGCGATCGCCACCGGCCGCCGCCAGGACCGCCTCGACGCCCTCGCCGACCGCCTCGGCCGCGACCGCGTCCACGCCGCCTGCTTCGACATCCGCGACGCCGACGCGATGGCCGCCGCGCTCGACGCCGTGCCCGCGCCCTTCCGCGACCTCGACCTGCTGGTCAACAACGCCGGCCTCGCGCTGGGCACGGCGCCTGCGCAGGCCTGCGACCTCGCGCAGTGGCGCCAGATGATCGACACCAACGTCACCGCGCTGGTCGCGATCACCCACCGCCTGCTGCCGGTGCTCATCGAGCGGCGCGGCGCGATCGTCAACATCGGCTCCATCGCCGGCGTGTATCCGTATGCAGGTGGCAACGTCTACGGCGCCACCAAGGCCTTCGTCGAGCAGTTCTCGCTCAACCTGCGCTCGGACCTGCACGGCAGCGGCGTGCGCGTGAGCGTGATCGAGCCCGGACTGGCCGAAACCGAGTTCACCCTCGTGCGCAACGGCGGCGACCAGGCCGCCTCCGACGCGCTGTATGCCGGCGCGCAGCCGATCACCGCGGCCGACGTGGCCGAATCCACCTGGTGGATCGCCAACCTGCCGCCGCACCTCAACATCAACCGGCTGGAAGTGATGCCGGTGAGCCAGTCGCTGGCGGGGCTGCAGATCGACCGCGGGTCGGCGCGGTGACCGCGCGCGCGCCACGGGTCCGCGGACCGGGGTGCGCGGCATGAGCCAGTGGCTGGCGATGCTGGCCATCGTCGCCATCGGCGCGGTGCTGCCGCTTCAGGGCCTGGTCAACGCGCGGCTGGCCGGCGCGCTGCATGGGCCGGTGATGGCCGCCTTCGTCTCGTTCCTCGTTGGCAGCGTGGTGCTGGGGTGCTGGCTGCTGGCATCGCGCACGCCGTGGGGCGCGGCGCCCGACGCCCGTTTCCCCGCGTGGATCTGGCTCGGCGGCGTACTCGGCGCGGTCTACGTCGCGGTGTTCACCCTGCTGATCCCGCGCGTGGGCGCGGCCGCGGCGATCTGCCTGGCGGTGCTCGGCCAGGTGGTGGCCTCGCTCGCGCTCGATCACTTCGGCGTGCTGCAGGCGCAGCGCCCGGCGGACTGGACCCGGGTGACGGGTGCCGTGCTGGTACTGCTGGGCGTGCTGCTGGTGGCGGCACCGTGGAAGGCGCCGCCGGCCGCCTGACAGCCGGCTATTCACCCACTACGACATGGAGGGTCGCAGGATGCCAGACCAGTTCACAGGGTTCCGCTTCACGGGGTTGCGCCGGAAACCAGCTCGCGCGCCGGGCTTCGCCGCGGCTTCGGCCGCACTTCTTTCCATTCTGTTCAGCGCAGGATGCCACTCATCCATGGTCGCTCAACCCGACTCGCCTGCCTCGTTCCGGGGCGACAACACCGTGGCCGACTGGCCGCTGAAGTTCGTCCGCCACAGCTTTGGCGCCTACTGCTACGACACCATCGGCTGCAAAGTGCTGTACGCCGGTTTCCCGCATGGCGCCAGCAGCGATGACGAGGTCAGCCCGCCAGCGTCATCACGCGGGCCCGACTACCGCAAGCACTGGAACGCCGGCCACCTCGCCCTGCCGAACTTCCCGCCGCCTGCCGTCGTCACCTGGCGCTCGAAGGATGGATCCGCACATCGGGCCGAGGTCGATATCGGCGAGATTTTCAAGGACAGGCTGATCGTCCATGACGTGCCACGGGAGAACATCCCGGAAGGGGTCTCCATCCAGGACCCTGGAATCGTGCTCGAGGTGAATGACCGTACGATCAATGTCTGCATGAAGACATTCATCCCCACAAAAACACTCCGTACTCCGGGGAATCCTCACAGCAACTATCGCTACGATCCGGTCCTTGTCTGGAGCAGGACCTACTAGACAAGCCAAGGAAGGCCAACGCAGCCGATCATGTCCGCCTCGAGGCGATGTATGTCCAGTTCGTGACGAAGGCAAAAGCTTGGATTGACGAAAATTCTGATACGGAAATCCGTCTCGCCAGCATCGGCTTCAGTCGCGGCGCCGAGCAGGCCACCCGTCTCGCCCGGCTGGCACATGAACGGGGCACCCAAGACCCAGCTGAAATGACTATCAAGCGCGATGCGAAAGGCCTGATCGAAAGCGTCGAGTTCACCAGGCCACCCCTGGTGGAGCCGGGACGGACCCCGCAGGCAGTCGGTCTGTTCGACCTGTTCCAGTCAACCCGCGTACTCGATCCAGGCATGACCGACCGCGCTCGCTTCGATCAACATCACCGGATCCGCAACTGGAGCAGGTCCTCTCGATCATCAGGCCAAGGAAGGCAAGCTATCAGCAGGAACCCGAACACTGCGGGTACCTCTATCCGCCGAATTTCCATCTACGGGCTTTGATTCCAACCAGCGAACTGCAGATTCCGGGAAACCGCTATAGCAGGCACCGCGATGACCTGATCCTCGCCCGGGCAAAAAACCTACGGAATCACGACGATAGACAAGAACAAACGACCTGTTAGCGTCAGCGCGTATCCGTTGACGAATACGACCTCACAAGCAAGACAAGGACAGCAGCGCACTGTATCGACTTCTCCCCACACCTGTACGCATGGATGCAATAGAGTCCGACCGAGCTCCTGTTCGTTGTTGCGTTCGAAAGTGCAGATCGAGAACTGGTTCAAGGAGAGACTGGGCTCTCCATGCCAAGCTCGTTCCGGTCAGGGCCCGATATGATAGTTTTTTTCCATGGCTGGTCTGTAGCCGGCCACACACCCACTACCAATGGAGGGTTACAGGGTGCCAGAAGAATTCGCAGGGTTCCGCCGGAAGTCAGTTCCTGGGCCGGGCTTTGCCACGGCTTTGCCCATTTTCATCTCTGTACTATTCAGCGCAGGATGCCACTCATCCATGGCCGCCCAACCCGACTCGCCTGCCTCGTTCCGGGGCGACAACACCGTGGCCGACTGGCCGCTGAAGTTCGTCCGCCACAGCTTTGGCGCCTACTGCTACGACACCATCGGCTGCAAAGTGCTGTACGCCGGTTTCCCGCATGGCGCCAGCAGCGATGACGAGGTCAGCCCGCCAGCGTCATCACGCGGGCCCGACTACCGCAAGCACTGGAACGCCGGCCACCTCGCCCTGCCGAACTTCCCGCCGCCTGCCGTCGTGACCTGGCGATCGAAGGATGGAACGGCACACGAAGCGGAGGTCGATATCGGTGAAATATTCAAGGACAGACTGATCCTCCACGACGTGCCGCGGGAGGACATCAGGGAAGGGGTTTCGATACACAACCCCGGGATCGTGCTCGAAGTGAACGACCGTACGATCAACGTCTACATGAAGGCACGCATTCCGACGAATTCGCTGCGCACTCCCGGCAATCCGAACAGTGATTTTCGCAATGACCCGGTCCTGGCCTGGAGCCGGACGTACTGAATCAGGTTCAAGGACGGACGATCATGGGCAAGGACCGCAATCCTGATGGCGTCAGCACCTACCCCGCTGACGAGAACGACCTCGCGAGCTACGAAAGGGCCAGCGATGCATTGTCCCGGCTTTCGACGCCTGTACTACTGGATTCCTCCAGACCGAACGAGCGCCTGTTCGTTGCCGCTTTCGACGGTACCGGCAACAGCATGTACAAGGACGCCGCGGAGAACCACACCAACGTAGCCGAGGTCGTCAAACAGCTCGAAAAGAACGAATCTTCCAGCATCGGCTACGGCTACGTCGAAGGCGTTGGCACGCAGGGCGGCTTGACAGGTGTGCGAGACCTTGTTGGCGGACATACCTACCTGGCCCGTCTAGAGGAGATGTATGTCCAGTTCGCAGCCAAGGCAAAGGATTGGATCGACGAGAATCCGGATGCCGACATCCGCATCACCAGCATCGGCTTCAGCCGGGGCGCGGAGCAGGCCGCCGGATTCACCCGCCTGGTTCACGAACGCGGCATCCAGGATCCTGAAGGCATGGTGGTCAAGCGCGATGCGAAAGGCCTGATCGAAAGCGTCGAGTTCACCAGGCCGCCCCTGGTGGAGCCGGGACGGATCCCGCAGGAGTAACGCGCGAAAGTTGGTGATGCCCTGAGGGGCGGCATATCATGGCGGTGTT
>NZ_JAXOFT010000042.1:0-6786 GCF_036409385.1 Thermomonas sp. LB-4
GGAGGTGAGGCGCTATTGTCGCCGACAGGTGGCGAGTTGTTCAGACTTTCCCTAGCAGCCGGACTCGAATTGACCAAATGCCACTAAGCCGAAGCGGCGCCTTCTGGCCGGTCAGCTTCCCCTTGTTCCACGGTGTGCGTCGAGAGGGCATAGGAGTCTCCTGTTAAGAGACTCCAGTGTCGGCGGGGCCGGGAGGCGTAGTCGGCGCCCGGCCAGGAGCGGACATACCCCGAATGCGATCGCGACAATGGAGTTGACCCGAACTGCATCTCTGTCCTCGAAATGCGAGCAGCTACACACCCATCAAGTCTATGGGGCGCCATCCGGCGAGGCAGACAAGGAAGTCCTGGATCCTACGGCGAGGGGCACTGCGTAACAGTGCGCCTAGAAGTTAAAAACAGTGAGACGGGCATCTGTCGAGCTTTCGCTTAGACGAGTGATGTTTTAGTGTGAAGCCGTCGGCAGAAGAGCGCGACTATCTTGGACTGTTCACAGGCAGATCGACATCTTGGTGGGGTATTGAACTTATATGGCACGGATACTTGGATTCCAGATTCAAAACTTCAAGGGCGCTGATGAAGTTGACATCCAGCTGGAAGGGCGATCGACGAGTCCCGTACTTACTCTGATTGGTCTCAACGAAAGCGGCAAGAGTACAATTCTTGAGGCTATTTCACACTTTGCAACAGGCGACAAGTCGATTGCCAGCCTGTTTGAAGGTCAGTATGCACAAGCATCCGCGCTCAGCCTGATTCCACTCCACAAAAAAGCGGCGTTTACAGGAAAAATCAGCATCGCCGCAAGCGTTTTGCTGGATGAAGTTGACATTCGAGAGGTTGAAAAACTCGCCAAAGTGCAAAAGTGCACAGTTGACGCTGAGGCGCTTAGAAAACCATTCGACGTAGTGCGAACCTTTGCATTCGAAGACAGTGCGCTGAAGAAAACTTCTAACTATTGGAATTTCCCTCTACATGTAAAAAAGGGCAAGGCTGCAACATTTAAGTCTTACCAGCGCCCCAAGGAAGGGTCGAATGAGCCAGATCTATGGCTCCGCGTCCTTCGTTATATCGAAGCGCATCTAGAACAGGTTGCGTACTTCCCCACATTTCTTGTGGACATGCCAGAGCGCATCTACCTCAGAGAGTACGACGATGAAACGCCAATAAATCGACATTACCGCTATGTGCTCCAGGATATTTTGGATAGTTTGGGGGAGGGGCTTGAGCTGGAAAAGCACGTTTGCAAGCGAATCGAAGAATTCCAAGAGCGCGAGAATAGTCCGTTTTGGCTGTCGATGCTGCTGGGGAGCCCTAGTAAGAGCCCTATAGATTCAGTTTTTCAGAAACTCTCTAACGCTATCACGAAGGAAGTCTTAGGGAGTTGGCAAAAAGTTTTTCAGCGTGCGATATCCGCAAAAAGTATTACTGTCGAGTGGAGTGTTGACGCCGAAAAAGGCGGATTGCCTTACGCCTCATTTTATGTTTCGGATGGCGAATCGCGATACGCCATTAACGAGCGCTCGCTCGGCTTTCGATGGTTCTTTTCCTTCCTGTTGTTCACCGGGTTCAAACAAGCTAGGCAGCGCAAAACTATCTTTATTTTTGATGAGCCCGCGGCGAATCTTCACGCTAAAGCTCAGGCAGAGCTCCTCACGAGTTTTTCTCGGATAGCTTCCAATGGGAATAAAATCATATACTCGACTCACAGCCATCACATGATTAATCCTGCTTGGCTGGGAGCGGCGTATATAGTCGAGAATGCCGCGCTTGATTATGACAAAGAAGATAGTTTTGGCTTAGATACCAAGCCGACTAAGGTTTCGGCAACGCCCTACAGAAAGTTCGTCGCTGACTATCCCTCTCGATCGAGTTACTTCCAACCAGTGATTGAGAAACTTGAGTATGTGGTTCCGAGCGTTATAGGAAACGGGCCATACGTGATCGTGGAGGGCATCTCTGACTACTACGCGCTCAAGATTGCTGAGAAATCCCTCAAATCAAAATCCAACTTTAGCTTAGTACCAGGGAGTGGCGCAGGCGCATCTGGGCCTATCATTAGTCACATGCTAGGACAAGGGGCGACCTTTGTGGTCTTGCTTGACGATGACAAAGAGGGAAAAAAGGCTAAGGCAAAATACTCCGACGACTGGTTCTTACCGGAATCTACGCTCCTCACTCTGGGAGACATTTCGGCCGACATGAAAAACATGTCACTCGAACGAGTTCTTGGACATGAAAGCATCACTTTCATCAAGACAGAACTTTCGCTTGCGAAAGACCCGACGAAAAAACAGATCGGCTGGTACCTCGCCGAAGCGTTGGCATCAGATAAGGCGCAAAGCTTGCCCGATGGGACTATTAAACGACTTTCTAAAATTCTGCAAGAGCTGGAGCGCGTCATCAACAATCGCCGCTGAAGACGTGACGACCGCTTCGGGTCGAGGCTGTGTGAAAACCCTGCCTCCACTGGCATGATCTGAGCACCGGTCGATGGGTGCTCTACATGAAGCGATTTGTGGATGGCGTTGATCGCTCCCAGGGGCTTCTGCTCCCTGATCGGCTGGAAGACTACGTCCACGAAGACAACCCGGTGCGGGTGGTCGATGCCTTCGTCGAGGCGCTCGATCTGAGCGAACTGGGCTTCGATGCCGCCAATCGCGCGGCAGGTGGTCGGCCCGCGTATCACCCCGCCGCGCTGCTCAAGATCTACATCTACGGTTACCGCAACCGCATCCAGTCGAGCCGTCGCCTGGAGCGGGAGGCGCAACGGAACCTGGAACTGATCTGGCTGACAGGCCGGCTGGCACCGGACTTCAAGACCATCGCCGACTTCCGCAAGGACAACGGCAGCGCGATCACGGCCGTGTGCAGTCGGTTCGTCGCGCTGTGCCGGAACATGAAGGTCTTCTCGCACGCGATCGTGGCGATTGACGGCAGCAAGCTCAAGGCAGTGAACAGTCGAGATCGCAACTTCACCGTCGGCAAGATCAAGGGGCGCCGGAAGCAACTGGAGGACAGCGTTGCTCGCTATCTAGCCGAACTGGACCGGGCAGATCGCGACCCGGCGCTGCTGCCGGAGGGGCGCGTACCGCACCTGAAGGACAAGCTGGCCAAGCTGCATGCTCAGATGGAGAAGTTGGACAGCATCGAGAAAGAGCTTGAGGCCTCTCCAGACCGCCAGATCTCGATGACGGATCCGGACGCGAGATCAATGACCTCGAGCGGACGCGCAACCGGCACCGTGGGCTACAACGTCCAGGCGGCGGTCGATGCCAAGCACCACCTGATCGTGGCATACGAAGTGACAAACGACGGTCACGACCGTGCGCAACTCTCACGCATGGCGATGAAGGCCAAGGACGCCCTTGGCGCCGAGCATATGACGGCGCTGGCGGACCGTGGTTACTTCAGTGCCCCGGAGATCCTGGCGTGCGAGGAGGCAGGCGTCATCCCGTTGGTACCCAAGCCTCTGACATCCAACGCCAAGGCCGAAGGCCGGTTCGACAAACGCGATTTCGTCTACGACGAAGCCGCTGATGAGTACGAATGTCCGGCGGGCGAACGGGCGATCCACCGCTTTACGACAGAGGAGAAAGGGCTGACCTTGCACAAGTACTGGTCCTCCGCCTGCCCCCGCTGCCCAATCCGGAAGAAGTGCACGACTGCCAGCTACAGGCGTATCGGACGATGGGAGCACGAGCATGTGCTCGAACGAATGCAGATGCTGCTGGATGCCAGGCCGCAAACAGCGGTGGTGCGAAGGCAGACGGTGGAACATGTCTTCGGCACGCTGAAATCATGGCTCGGCACGACGCCGTTGCTGACGAAGACGCTACCGAAGGTCAAAACGGAGATCAGCCTGGCAGTTCTGGCCTACAACATGAAGCGGATGATCAAGATCATGGGCACCGAGGGCATGGTGCGGGCCATCGCAGCCTGAGCATCAAGTTCTTTTACTGCAGCGCTGGTTGCTCAAACTGGCTGCATCGTCGTCGGCAGCACCGCGCCCGGGAGTTTTTACACAGCCTCGGCCGGTAGCAGCCTGTCATAGCCGTCCTTGACCACGGCGTACAATGACTAAATGGACATCTTCAAGGCCTTCACCATCGAGGCGGCGCACCGGCTTCCGAACGTCCCGGATGGGCATAAATGCGCTCGCCTGCATGGGCATTCGTTCCGGATCGAGCTGCATGTCAGCGGCGACATTGACCCGCACCTTGGCTGGGTCATGGACTTCGCTGATCTCAAGGCGGCGTTCAAACCGCTTTACGACCAGCTTGACCACCATTACCTCAATGAAATTGAGGGGTTGGAGAACCCGACCAGCGAGCGACTGGCCCAGTGGATTTGGGAGCGCATGAAGGTCCAGGTTCCCTTGTTGTCGGCCGTAGTCGTTCGGGAAACCTGCACGGCGGGATCTAGGTACGAAGGGTAGCGCTGGCCACTACGCCTAGCATTCCACCCTGTGTGTCCGCTTGACACCGACCACTCAGTTTTGGATGCTGTGGTCGTTGTATAAATACACAGCCCGTGTTACCGGGCCCTCGCGGAGCAGGTGAGCCCGCTTTCACTCTTGCGGCCCGAACCATCATGGGCCCACATCGAAACGCGCCGGGCATGTCCTTCTGCCCATTCCACCATCAGACGTGGGGCGCGACTCACAATCTTGGCACGCTTTCAGCGTGCGGGCCATCAACCATCTTTTCCGAACCTCGGCCAATCCGGTGCCATTCGGATATTTCTTGGCAGCTGTGATCGGCGGGCTTGGCAGCGTGCTCGTTCAATCTCCTGACACTATTTCCAATAAGCCGATACGCGTCAATCGCGTGAATGTGCTCATTAGCTTGATTGCGCTCGTAATCGACTGAAGGCTCGAGCCCCTTATCCAACGCATCGAATTCAGCCTTCAGAGGCCTGAATCGGTCGCCAGTGTCTGTCTCCCACGCAGGGCCGAGGCAGAACAAACGAAACCTTACCGAGACGCCATTGCGTCCCATCGGTCGATGCCCTGCGACCTCATCCCTATTGTTTGGAGAACACCATGAACAAGTTGTCTAATTGCATTCGCTTGGTTTTCGCGAGTAACGCTGAGCCTGGAGTTCCGCTCGAGCTCGACAAAGAGGCCACCGAGAAGCTCGGTCACATCCTGACGCTGATGAGGGCGTTCGCAAAATGCTACGGCTCACAACTCGGCGTTCCTAAGCTATGGGGTGGAGTCATCGAGTTGGAGATTTGCAGCGATTCGGAGCTCTTCGACCTCACCGACAGGATGGTCGCGGATCTCGCGCAATCGGCACTTGAACTGAAAGAGAACGCGCAGTGCAAGCCCCCTCTTAAGCATTCGGATGTAGTGACGCACGCACATTGCATTGCCGTGCATCGGGCACTCGCGAGCACCTTCGAAAAATGCGGACTGACAGCGTCGTTGCATGTAGGCAACAAGGTCATCGAACTGCCTCATCTCAAGATGAGCGATTTCGCGGAGCCTGAAGATCAGGACGATAAGGAGAGGCTACTCAGGGTGCAGGTCATTGGTGTTTGCGCTCCCACGCAGGACGCCAATGTCGTCGTGTTGAACGATAGGACGTTGCTCGAGCTTCCTATCGACGACTATCCGATGTCCATCGATGAGCTTTACGAGCGTGTGGTCAAATGCGCGGCGACGTTTTCCGGCGCTGCGCGGCTCTGCAAGAAAGACATCTACCGCGCCCATTCGGGTGGCAAGCTGCAGTCGCAACGGCCGCTTTAGTCGCTCGGTCGCGGCATGCGCACGTAGAGCCAAACGATGGAGAGCACCCACCGTAGGGCCGCGCCATGACCTTTCGCGAATTTGTCGCGTTGTTTTTCAATTAGGAAGTGGTGACCGTCGCCGATCACCACCTTTACTTCAAGGCCGGTCATCGCCAGCAAGGCATGGAGACCAGCCAAGTGGGCGGGGTCAACTTGCATGATGACCCCCTCGCCATGCATCCGTTCGACATGCGGCTGAACTACCCAAGACTCCATGATGGCCTTGAGTGCCTCGGAGGGCTGCTCATGGAGCAGTGCGAACCATTTGTCAGTACCTTCGATTCGCCGCGGGACTGGCAAGACGAATCTGTTACCTGCTTGCTCGGACACCTTGAATGGTGAGATGCCACGCCGAACCAGAAGGTCCATTGCGGCCTTGTCCAGGTCAATGGCTTGCTGCGCAGTGATGCCAGCCTCCAGGGTGGCTTCAGCCTGACTGCCATGCCGTTGCATGGCGCGTGCATAGGCATCCACATGAGCGGGCAGGAAGGGCTTGAAGCGGCGAAGCGCCGGCGGTGGCGTGCGGACCTCGGCTGGCACGGCGGAAATTTCCGCATCCATGCGATCGAGCACCGTGCGCATCCTGGTCGGCCCATCGCGCCCCGCTCGAGTCCACGCGACGTCCAGTGGTCCTGACTCCAGACCTGACATGGCCAGTAGCGCGGACCGTGGCGCTTCAGAACCGGTCCGAAGATTCACGATCAAAAGACTGCATGGGTCATTGACGTAGCGTTCCACGGGAATTTGGATCACAGCATGCCCAGACGCCATCATCGCGCCATAGATATCGCGCGACGTGGCCGCATCCAGGGATGCAATGGCCTGGTAGCGCTCTGAGATCCGGGTCTTGCGCAGCCAATAGCAGCTGGCGTCTCGGCCTCCCGTTGCCCACTTCAGCAGTGCATTGATGCGACTGGTGAGATGGTGGTCGTGTATCCGCGTGGGTTCTACCCCGCTAACACGGACACTTCAGTTAAGCCTCATGATGGGGCAGGAG
>NZ_JAXOFT010000043.1:0-5798 GCF_036409385.1 Thermomonas sp. LB-4
GATTTTCCCCGGTGCAAAGACAAAACCCCAGCTCATTGAGCTGGGGTTTTGCGGGATAAAGACCCTGGCGATGACCTACTCTCGCATGCGGATGCACACTACCATCGGCGCGGCTGCGTTTCACTTCCGAGTTCGGGATGGGATCGGGTGGTGCCACAGCGCTTTTGTCACCAGGGAGAGGGTGGAGGGTCGCCGACTGTTTTCAGGAGTCTGCACAGGGATGTGCAGGCTCTTGCGGAGTGATCCGCATACAGCAGCGCCACGCTCTCAAGGGGGGGAAGAAGAGTGAACGAGCGTTTGGAGCAAGCCGTCAACGTGTTGAGGCCAAGGGTTGCTGGTTTTTGCGCAGGGATGCGCATAAAACCGAAGCAACTTGAGGTGATATGGTCAAGCCACACGGATCATTAGTACAGGTAAGCTCAACGCATTACTGCGCTTACACACCCTGCCTATCAACCACCTGGTCTTGATGGTTCCTTCAGGGGGCTTGTGCCCCGGGAGATCTCATCTTGAGGCGCGCTTCCCGCTTAGATGCTTTCAGCGGTTATCGCTTCCGAACATAGCTACCCGGCAGTGCCACTGGCGTGACAACCGGAACACCAGAGGTTCGTCCACTCCGGTCCTCTCGTACTAGGAGCAGCCCCTCTCAAATCTCCAACGCCCATGACAGATAGGGACCGAACTGTCTCACGACGTTCTGAACCCAGCTCGCGTACCACTTTAAATGGCGAACAGCCATACCCTTGGGACCGACTACAGCCCCAGGATGTGATGAGCCGACATCGAGGTGCCAAACACCGCCGTCGATATGAACTCTTGGGCGGTATCAGCCTGTTATCCCCGGAGTACCTTTTATCCGTTGAGCGATGGCCCTTCCATACAGAACCACCGGATCACTAAGTCCTAGTTTCCTACCTGCTTGATCCGTCGATCTTGCAGTCAAGCACGCTTATGCCTTTGCACACAGTGCGCGATGTCCGACCGCGCTGAGCGTACCTTCGAGCTCCTCCGTTACTCTTTGGGAGGAGACCGCCCCAGTCAAACTACCCACCATACACGGTCCCCGACCCGGATTACGGGCCCAGGTTAGAACGTCAAGCACATCAGGGTGGTATTTCAAGGTTGGCTCCATGCCAGCTAGCGCCGACACTTCACAGCCTCCCACCTATCCTACACAGACGAACTCAACGTTCAGTGTAAAGCTATAGTAAAGGTTCACGGGGTCTTTCCGTCTTGCCACGGGAACGCTGCATCTTCACAGCGATTTCAATTTCACTGAGTCTCGGGTGGAGACAGTGCCGCCATCGTTACGCCATTCGTGCAGGTCGGAACTTACCCGACAAGGAATTTCGCTACCTTAGGACCGTTATAGTTACGGCCGCCGTTTACCGGGGCTTCGATCAAGAGCTTCGCTTTCGCTGACCCCATCAATTAACCTTCCGGCACCGGGCAGGCGTCACACCCTATACGTCCACTTTCGTGTTTGCAGAGTGCTGTGTTTTTGATAAACAGTCGCAGCGGCCTGGTTACTTCGGCCTCCTTCAGCTATTCACCATAGGAGGCGCACCTTCTCCCGAAGTTACGGTGCTATTTTGCCTAGTTCCTTCACCCGAGTTCTCTCAAGCGCCTGAGAATTCTCATCCTGCCCACCTGTGTCGGTTTACGGTACGGTCTGTGCAAACTGAAGCTTAGGAGCTTTTCCTGGAAGCGTGATATCAGCAGCTCTGTCCAATTGGACTCGTCCTTGGTCTCAACGTTGCGCTCCCGGATTTGCCTAAGAGCACCGCCTCAACCCTCTCACCGGGACAACCAACGCCCGGCCTGCCTAACCTTCTCCGTCCCTCCATCGCATTTGCACGAGGTGCTGGAATATTAACCAGCTTCCCATCGACTACGCATTTCTGCCTCGCCTTAGGGGCCGACTCACCCTGCGTCGATTAACGTTGCGCAAGGAAACCTTGGGCTTTCGGCGTGCGGGCTTTTCACCCGCATTATCGTTACTCATGTCAGCATTCGCACTTCCGATACCTCCAGCAGACTTTACAATCCACCTTCGCAGGCCTACGGAACGCTCCTCTACCGCGCATACAAAGTATGCACCCCAAGCTTCGGTTTACCGCTTAGCCCCGTTAAATCTTCCGCGCAGACCGACTCGACCAGTGAGCTATTACGCTTTCTTTAAAGGATGGCTGCTTCTAAGCCAACCTCCTGGCTGTCTGTGCCTTTCCACATCGTTTTCCACTCAGCGGTAATTTGGGACCTTAGCTGTGGGTCTGGGTTGTTTCCCTTTTCACGACGAACGTTAGCACCCGCCGTGTGTCTCCCGTACAGTCCGTCTCGGTATTCGGAGTTTGCAATGGTTTGGTAAGTCGCGATGACCCCCTAGCCATAACAGTGCTCTACCCCCGAGAGGATACATACGAGGCGCTACCTAAATAGCTTTCGAGGAGAACCAGCTATCTCCGGGTTCGATTAGCTTTTCACTCCTAATCACACCTCATCCCCGACCTTTGCAACGGGCGTGGGTTCGGGCCTCCAGTACCTGTTACGGTACCTTCACCCTGGGCATGACTAGATCACCCGGTTTCGGGTCTACTGCCCGCGACTATGCGCCCTTATCAGACTCGGTTTCCCTTCGCCTCCCCTATACGGTTAAGCTCGCCACGAACAGTAAGTCGCTGACCCATTATACAAAAGGTACGCCGTCACCCTTGCGGGCTCCGACTGCTTGTACGCACACGGTTTCAGGGTCTATTTCACTCCCCTCGCCGGGGTTCTTTTCGCCTTTCCCTCACGGTACTGGTTCACTATCGGTCGGTCAGGAGTATTTAGCCTTGGAGGATGGTCCCCCCATGTTCAGACAGGGTTTCACGTGCCCCGCCCTACTCAATTTCATCGATCAGGCCCTTTCGCATACGGGGCTATCACCCGCTATGGCCACACTTTCCAGAGTGTTTTGCTAAAACAAGATCGACTTTTGGGCTAGTCCGCGTTCGCTCGTCGCTACTTACGGAATCTCGGTTGATTTCTTTTCCTACGGTTACTTAGATATTTCAGTTCACCGCGTTCGCCTTGCATGGCTATGTATTCACCATGCAATACCCTTGCGGGTGGGTTTCCCCATTCGGACATCGCCGGATCAAAGCTTATTGCCAGCTCCCCGACGCTTTTCGCAGGCTGTCACGTCCTTCATCGCCTCTGACCGCCAAGGCATCCACCGTGTGCGCTTATTCGCTTGACCATATCACCCCAAGTTGCCTCAGGACGACACGTACCAGCGAATGGTACGACTATCACTTGATAAAAACGGCTTACGCCGTTTCGCCTCAGCCTCGACACGTTGCAAGACTTACGTCTCAAACGCTCGTTTGACTCTTCTTCCCTATTTTCAAAGAACATGACCAGGCCACAATGCCCAGCCATCTCAAAGTGTGTGTGCGCGTCATTCAGAGAGTTCTTGGTGGCTTGCCACGGTTTTCTGGAGCAAGGCGCGGCGATGCGAAGTGGGCATCAAGCCCATGAGCATCGTCGCAACGCAGCGCCAGGAAAGCGTGGTGGGTCTGGGAGGACTCGAACCACCGGCCTCACCCTTATCAGGGGTGCGCTCTAACCACCTGAGCTACAGACCCAAAATGTGTCTCTACTTCAGATGGTGGAGCCTGTCGGGATCGAACCGACGACCCCCTGCTTGCAAAGCAGGTGCTCTCCCAGCTGAGCTAAGGCCCCGTTGTCACGGGACACGTGATCCCCTCTGGAATCACGCTCTCTGAATGCAGGTCACTTGTGCGGACGTCTGGCAACAGCGTTGCCATGTCTCAAAAGGAGGTGATCCAGCCGCACCTTCCGATACGGCTACCTTGTTACGACTTCACCCCAGTCATCGGCCACACCGTGGCAAGCGCCCTCCCGAAGGTTAAGCTACCTGCTTCTGGTGCAACAAACTCCCATGGTGTGACGGGCGGTGTGTACAAGGCCCGGGAACGTATTCACCGCAGCAATGCTGATCTGCGATTACTAGCGATTCCGACTTCATGGAGTCGAGTTGCAGACTCCAATCCGGACTGGGATGGGGTTTCTGGGATTGGCTCCACCTCGCGGTATCGCAGCCCTCTGTCCCCACCATTGTAGTACGTGTGTAGCCCTGGCCGTAA
Organism: Thermomonas sp. LB-4; assembly: GCF_036409385.1. Taxonomy (NCBI): domain Bacteria; kingdom Pseudomonadati; phylum Pseudomonadota; class Gammaproteobacteria; order Lysobacterales; family Lysobacteraceae; genus Thermomonas; species Thermomonas sp. LB-4. The sequence continues at coordinate 4,152 of NZ_JAXOFT010000043.1, forward strand.
GGGCCATGATGACTTGACGTCATCCCCACCTTCCTCCGGCTTGTCGCCGGCGGTCTCCTTAGAGTTCCCACCATTACGTGCTGGCAACTAAGGACAAGGGTTGCGCTCGTTGCGGGACTTAACCCAACATCTCACGACACGAGCTGACGACAGCCATGCAGCACCTGTGTCACGGTTCCCGAAGGCACACTCCCATCTCTGGAAGCTTCCGTGCATGTCAAGGCCAGGTAAGGTTCTTCGCGTTGCATCGAATTAAACCACATACTCCACCGCTTGTGCGGGCCCCCGTCAATTCCTTTGAGTTTCAGTCTTGCGACCGTACTCCCCAGGCGGCGAACTTAACGCGTTAGCTTCGATACTGCGTGCCAAATTGCACCCAACATCCAGTTCGCATCGTTTAGGGCGTGGACTACCAGGGTATCTAATCCTGTTTGCTCCCCACGCTTTCGTGCCTCAGTGTCAGTGTTGGCCCAGGCAGTCGCCTTCGCCACGGATGTTCCTCCTGATCTCTACGCATTTCACTGCTACACCAGGAATTCCACTACCCTCTGCCACACTCTAGCCTGCCAGTATCCAATGCCATTCCCAGGTTGAGCCCAGGGCTTTCACATCAGACTTAACAAACCACCTACGCACGCTTTACGCCCAGTAATTCCGAGTAACGCTTGCACCCTTCGTATTACCGCGGCTGCTGGCACGAAGTTAGCCGGTGCTTATTCTTCCGGTACCGTCAGAACACCCGGGTATTAACCGAATGCTTTTCTTTCCGGACAAAAGAGCTTTACAACCCGAGGGCCTTCTTCACTCACGCGGCATGGCTGGATCAGGCTTGCGCCCATTGTCCAATATTCCCTACTGCTGCCTCCCGTAGGAGTCTGGGCCGTGTCTCAGTCCCAGTGTGGCTGATCATCCTCTCAGACCAGCTATCGATCGTCGCCTTGGTGGGCCTTTACCCCGCCAACTAGCTAATCGAACATGGGCTCATCCAATCGCGCCAGGCCTTTCGGTCCCCGGCTTTCCCCCAAAGGGCGCATGCGGTATTAGCGTACGTTTCCATACGTTATCCCCCACGACTGGGCAGATTCCCATGTATTCCTCACCCGTCCGCCACTCGCCACCCACAGAGCAAGCTCTGCTGTGCTGCCGTCCGACTTGCATGTATTAGGCCTGCCGCCAGCGTTCACTCTGAGCCAGGATCAAACTCTTCACTTAAAGTTTTCGAGGACGAATCCTCTAATGCTTCGAATGCAGAGCCCGTCCAGTCCCAATTACTCGCTGTACGTTGTACTTGCGTACAAATACTTATAAGAATTGAGGTTCTGTTCGAACGTCTGCTATGGACAACCATCCATCACCAGACGCCCGCACAAGTCACCTGCGCACACTGTCAAAGATCTCCGGGGCCGGCCTCAGCGCCTTTCCCGTTTCCCCTCGGCGCCGTAGCGTCCGAGTGAGCCGCCCATCATACAGGGGTTTGCATTGCTGTCAACACCCCGTGACGAACTTTTTTTCCCGCCCCGCTTCCGGCGAACCGTCTGCAGGAGGGCCGCGAATCATACCCGGGTTACAACCTCTGTCAACTCCCGGATCGCCTCGCTTCCCTGCCCCGCCTCCGCAATCACCCGCAGCGGCAAGGGCGCGCATCTT
>NZ_JAXOFT010000044.1:0-5666 GCF_036409385.1 Thermomonas sp. LB-4
GGTTCGCACTGCAGGCGGGGCCATCGCAGCCTGCTGCTTCTGGGCTTGCAGCGTCATGACGATCTGGCCACGACGACGCAGCCAGTCGCGCAGTTCCCTTTGCCACGCCAGTGGCGCCGCGTAAGGACGAAGCCGGTCACTCAGCAACCGTGCCATGAGTGCCAGCAGGCGGGCATCAATCGCATCCGTCTTGGCCAGCTCACCGGTCGCCCTGGCGAAGTTGCGCGCCTGCCGTGGATTGACCCGGCAGATCCACAGGCCCGCATCGCAACAGGCCTCGAGCACTGGCTCTTCATAACCGCCCGTGGCCTCCACCACGATGCGGGGCGCCTCAAGCCCCCGCAACCATTTCACGAGCTTCGCGATGCCGCTGCGGGTGTTCGCGTACCGCGTGACGCCTTGGCGTCCCTCCACCGCAACGTCCAGATTGGTCTTGCCTACATCGATGCCGACTGCCGCCATTCCCGTTCTCCGCTACAGTTGAGTGGTCGAGAGCATCGCGCCCGAGGCCCACGCTTATCAGTTCGAGGGAAACCTCGATCAACTGTTCGGGCGCAGGGCGCGAGATCCGGCGTGCGGCCCCTGCTGAATTACGGTGGTGCTGACACCGAGGCGTTATCGGGCGCGCACGCCGGGCTCTCGGCTCTTAGGCTAGGGGAAACTGAAGACATAAGGCGTTAGGCCTCATGAAGCATGCTCCGTTGGGATATGAGTGCCCGTTCTGCGACATCGCAGCGGGCCTGTCCGGGCCCAACCCGAATTCGGCCATTGTCTTTGCTGATGCCAATCTTCTTGCAGTGATTCCGCTGCACTACTACGGCGGCATCAAAGGCAATTGCTTGGTAGTGCCACGTATCCACTACGAGAATGCGCTTGAAATTCCCGATAGCCTCGGGAACCACTTTTTCTCCGCCACGCGTCGCTTAGCCAAAGCGATGCTGCGCGCTCTCGATTGCGAAGGCATATCAACGCGCCAACACAATGGCCCAGCTGGCGACCAAGATGTGTGGCACTACCATCAGCACGTGATTCCACGTTACTACGGTGATGGGCTTCATGCCGGGCACAAGGGTGTTTACACCGTGGAGGAGCGAGTGGAGCTGGCAGCTAGGCTCCGAGCGGAGCTGCAGTAAGAGCGCTGGTACTGCGGGTGTGGCAGCATGAGGCCTAACAATTCGTCCAAGCCGACGCCGCTTCGCGGCGCGGCTTAACTCAGGTGTTAGCGCCCTTGAAGCAAGTTGATCGCCAGTCGAAGGCTCTTACTGATCCGACCACGGCAAGTGTCGGCGGCCTGCTCTCGCTGGTATTGGCTGCTGGTGGCTTGTACCTCGGCGTCCATGCCCTTGCCATCGGCTGCATCAGTCTCATGCGCGGGCGGCACGGTCCGACCGTCGCGCACTGCGCGCCAGAAACGTCCTATTGGGTGGCCACTGCCATTTCGCTGGTGCTCGGCATTGGACTGGTGGTAGTTGGCTGGAAATTCCTGCAACTCGCGCGTAGCAGTCGCGGCGCCAATGCACCAGGGCGCTAACAATTCGTCCAAGCCGACGCCGCTTCGCGGCGCGGCTTAACTCAGGTGTTAGGCATCACAAGGGGAGATCAATGACTTTGAGGCCCAACCAAGCTCTCCCAGTCTGGTGGAGCTTTATCTGGCGTCTTACGGCCTACAGTGTTGCAGCTAGCTTTTTGATCCGTGTCACGGCCTATCTCGTTGGCAAATCTGGCGGCATCGATTTGCAGGGCGCAATGAGCATCGCAAATGCCGTTACTGCAGTCAGCTTCTTGCCTGTTTCATATATAGCAATTCGGCAGGCGCTTTCGAGACACATCATCGCAAGTGATGCCTAACAATTCATTCAAGCCGACGCCGCTTCGCGGCGCGGCTTAACTCAGGTGTTAGGCCGCACACCAACATTCAGGGCACACGAGGTGATCAATTGAACGGTTTCGGTTGCGTGCGCTGTTGGCCAACTTCAGCAGAAGATGCTTGGACCGCAAAGAGCGGATCAACTGTCGATAGATTTCTAATTGATGAGCCACATTACATTGTGAGCATTTGGCTGTGCCCCACTTGCACACAGCGCTTTCTTTCAATCACAACCGAAACAATTGACTGGAAAGATGGCGAAGACCCGATCTATCGGACGCTTATTCCTATAACCAAACAAGAAGCAGAGTCACTGAAGCAGTTTGGTCGGCCCACAGAGGACATGCTCAATGCAATTGGCCGTGACCGCCGCTCGCTTAAATATGACTACCCAAAGGACTCCCCACCATCCACGTACTGGAGCACGGGTGTTCGTGTGGGCATGCATGACTAATAACGTGCAGCCTAACAATTCATTCAAGCCGACGCCGCTTCGCGGCGCGGCTTAACTCAGGTGTTAGGCACCTGATTTATGGATGACAGACTTCTCAAAAGATACCGCGAGTACGCAAGCTCTGAAGAGGCATTTGCCGTTCTCCTCGTCAAGAAGCATCTTGCACAAGCAAAAGGCCACTGGATTGACATTGTCAACTGTCGGCGCTACGAAATGTCTCACGACAGCATGCACTTCCGATTCGTCGTTGGCGGCCTGTTCAAGAGAAAAATTCATCCCAAGTACCCATCACGTTCGGATTACACCACTAACGGAAAGTTCGACGAGCGCGCCTACTACTTGATGACTCGCGCCATCACTTGGGAAACTGCACACACAGACATCGAGGAGCAAAAAGCAAAACGAATCTTGCCCTTAAAGTTCGAGGTCAAAGGTGTGAGCTATGACAAGAACGCTGGCAGCAAGGGTTTCTTCAGGGATGACGCACCGCCAGAGATAAAAGCCTTAGCAAACAACCTACAGGATCGCACTAACCCGTTATGGGATAGAGCACTTCAGTACGCCAATGCACCGGAGTTCGTCTATGAAGTTCGACAAGCCCGCATCCTGCCGCACGGTGCCTAACAATTCGTTCAAGCCGACGCCGCTTCGCGGCGCGGCTTAACTCAGGCGTTAGCCGTCACAGGAGAATACGTCGGTGATCAGAAGTTTTGGCCTTCATTGGCGCGAGGATCGGGTCTTCTGGGGCCGTCCGAATGATTCGGGGACTTTGGATGGAGCAGCGAGCCGTAGCCGCCGCGCCAAGCCCGTCGACTTCCGTGAACAGCGCGGAATCTATGCACTGTACGCCGAGTACGAGCTCGTTTACGTCGGCCAGACGGGTGCCGGCAATGACCGGCTTTTCAGGCGGCTCAAGTGCCACAGAACAGACCACCTTTCAGAGCGGTGGGATCGCTTTTCGTGGTTTGGCACTCAGTGGGTAACGGAGCGAAACACCCTGTCAAGAGACACGGCCGCAGTGCATCAAACCGTAGCCGCGGCGCTCAATATGTTGGAAGCCGTGTCAGTCGCGATCTCTGAGCCGCGCCTCAATCTTCAGCGCGGTCGATGGGGAGACACCACGCAGTACTATCAGTGGTGGGATCGAGAGGAAGACGAAGAGGACGACGAGTGACGGCTAACAATTCATTCAAGCCGACGCCGCTTCGCGGCGCGGCTTAACTCAGGTGTTAGATGCACTAAGCACATAATTGCTCACAGCCAAACTATCAGGTCAAGTCTGCTTTTATTATTTTTAAGCGTGCATAATAAGCCCTACACAAATTGGGAGATATATCATGAAAGGCTGGCTTTTTCTTGTTATCGCAATAGTTGGCGAAGTAATCGCAACATCCGCATTAAAATCTAGCGAGGGCTTTACTAAGCTTGCCCCTTCCGCCGTTGTCATAATCGGTTATGGCATCGCATTTTATTTTCTTTCTCTGGTTCTGAAATCCATCCCTGTCGGTGTTGCTTATGCAGTCTGGTCGGGACTCGGCGTCGTCATAATTACAGCCATTGCCTGGTTGCTTCATGGGCAAAAGCTTGATGCGTGGGGCTTTGTAGGTATGGGGCTCATAATTGCTGCCTTTTTGCTCGCCCGATCCCCATCGTGGAAGTCGCTGCGGAGGCCGACGCCATGGTGACGGTGTTCGGCATTCTGAATCTCACCGAGGACTCCTTCTTCGATGAGAGCCGGCGGCTAGACCCCGCCGGCGCTGTCACCGCGGCGATCGAAATGCTGCGAGTCGGATCAGACGTCGTGGATGTCGGACCGGCCGCCAGCCATCCGGACGCGAGGCCTGTATCGCCGGCCGATGAGATCAGACGTATTGCGCCGCTCTTAGACGCCCTGTCCGATCAGATGCACCGTGTTTCAATCGACAGCTTCCAACCGGAAACCCAGCGCTATGCGCTCAAGCGCGGCGTGGGCTACCTGAACGATATCCAAGGATTTCCTGACCCTGCGCTCTATCCCGATATTGCTGAGGCGGACTGCAGGCTGGTGGTTATGCACTCAGCGCAGCGGGATGGCATCGCCACCCGCACCGGTCACCTTCGACCCGAAGACGCGCTCGACGAGATTGTGCGGTTCTTCGAGGCGCGGGTTTCCGCCTTGCGACGGAGCGGGGTCGCTGCCGACCGGCTCATCCTCGATCCGGGGATGGGATTTTTCTTGAGCCCCGCACCGGAAACATCGCTGCACGTGCTGTCGAACCTTCAAAAGCTGAAGTCGGCGTTGGGGCTTCCGCTATTGGTCTCGGTGTCGCGGAAATCCTTCTTGGGCGCCACCGTTGGCCTTCCTGTAAAGGATCTGGGTCCAGCGAGCCTTGCGGCGGAACTTCACGCGATCGGCAATGGCGCTGACTACGTCCGCACCCACGCGCCTGGAGATCTGCGAAGCGCAATCACCTTCTCGGAAACCCTCGCGAAATTTCGCAGTCGCGACGCCAGAGACCGAGGGTTAGATCATGCCTAGCATTCACCTTCCGGCCGCCCGCTAGCGGACCCTGGTCAGGTTCCGCGAAGGTGGGCGCAGACATGCTGGGCTCGTCAGGATCAAACTGCACTATGAGGCGGCGGTTCATACCGCGCCAGGGGAGCGAATGGACAGCGAGGAGCCTCCGAACGTTCGGGTCGCCTGCTCGGGTGATATCGACGAGGTTAGGCCCCAACTGAAAGATATCCGCAGCCAGGAGAAGAGCAAGTGTCGCTTAAGTGCATTCTTGGGCACACGCTCGCAGGCGCTACCGATCAGGGTGACCGCAACGGGGGAATTCGATGGCTCCACAACAGCACCTGGTCGCCGCCTGCGCAGCGCTGGCGTTACTCACGTTTCTGGTGGGCCTGCGCATGCTGGCGGTACGCGTCGCCGAAATGCGCGCGCGGCGGATCCACCCGCAGGCGGTGGCGCTGTCGGCGCGGCGCGCGCAGCGGCTGGACGACTCCCGCGCCTCGGACAACTACAACCACCTGTTCGAGCTGCCGGTGCTGTTCTACGCCCTGTGCGCGCTGGCGCTCGCCACCACCCATGTGCCCGGATGGCTGCCCGCGGCGGCCTGGCTGTTCGTCGCCCTGCGGATCGCCCACAGCGCCATCCAGTGCAGCTACAACCGGGTGATGCACCGCTTCGCCGTGTTCCTGGCCGGCTTCGCCCTGCTTGGCGCGATGTGGGCCGGTTTCGCGCTGTCGTATCTCGCCGCCTGAGTCCCGCCGCCAACGTTGCAGGTCCGCCCCACATGCTGCACTTTCGACGTCCCCCCGCTTTCAGTAGCGGGGCGATTTAGAGTCCGGGGTTGATGGTAG
>NZ_JAXOFT010000045.1:0-5187 GCF_036409385.1 Thermomonas sp. LB-4
ACAACGAGGAGCGGCCGAAGAAGGCATTGGGCGGACTGACACCGAGCGCCTACGCAAAGCAACTGGCATCCACTACCATCAACCCCGGACTCTAAATCGCCCCGCTACTGAAAGCGGGGGGACGTCGGCCCGGCGCCGGTCACATGCTGCGCTACGGAATTGTGGGCCGTTCCGGTGGGGACTTCGTAGCGGGTGTGCGGGCGAGGAAAGAAACGACTCTTGTCCGAATATGAGGCTCGACCCAGCCGCTACCCCGTCCTGTGATAAGCCATCTGTGTTGGGCTAGCCATCGCGTTCACCGAGCACACGGTGCTGGCTCGGGGGAAGGATGCCTAAGCGCTCTTTCAGGCTATCTGGGCAGAGCAAACGTTGAATAGTGCTGTCGAATATACGCCAGCTTCGGATCAATGTAGCGCTGACAGAAAGGCCTACTTGGATCGGTTCGATAGTAGTTCTGGTAGCGCGCATCCGACGCCTTAAAGCCTGCAAACGATAGCACCAAGGTGTGCACTGTCTCGCCAGTCTCTTCGCTCAAGTGGGAAACCGCTTGCTCAGCTTCATGTCGCTGGCTCTCTTCAAATATGTAAATTGCACTGCGGTATTTGCTTTGGAGCGAACGGGCTCGGGTGGCGGAGTGCGTTCTGAGATGGACCTCGGACAGCGTCGTCAAACCAATGACGGTGGGATCGAAGGTGACGATCACCCCCTCTGCCCAGGTGTCTGCCGGCGCCATCGATTGTAGGAAACCCTGGTCGACCTGCGTGACGCCGCGCAACGCTTGGAAAACACCCTCGGTGCACCAGTGGCAGCCTCCACCAAAGCCGACCTTTGCCATCCTCAACTCCTACGCAAAGGCACAACGGCTGGGCCGGACTTATCGAGCTGGCGGACGAACGCGATGATCCGCTGTCCGACTTCGTCCGCCATTTCGACATGAGGGTAGTGCCCGGCGCCCGCGACAATCATGGTTTCGGCGTTGATCCTCGAAGCCAAGCTCCGAGATTCTTCGACAGGGTCCGGGAAGTCTGGATCCTTCGAGCCCATCACGATGAGGCTCGGCACGGAGATCTCGTCTAGGATCGCTGCGGTATCGGACTTCGACAATGACAGCATCTTCAAGAGAGCCTGCATGCGTTTTGGCTCTCGGAGGTTTGCGGCGATTGCCGCTTTTACTTCAGCATGATCCGGTGCCGGCTTCGTCGGAAAAAGGCTGCTCCAGTACGTGGTGCAGAACCAAGTACGCCACGGGCCTGCGAATCCGAGCAAGAGGACAAGTTTCTGGATCGTCTTGAGGGGAAGATCGCGCACAATCGGCCCGAGCAGCACCACCCCGTTGACGAGGCCAGGAGACTCCTTGGCAGCCCAGAGCGCAGACCCGGCCGCGAACGAGTTGCCCATGATTGTGGCTGGACCGGCACCCAACTGTTGGAGGATGGAGATGGCGTCACGGCCGACCGCTCGCGCAGAGTAGTCCGGCCACTCGGCCGACGATTCTCCGAACCCGCGGACGTCCATCGTCACCACTCGGCATCCCGCATGCTGCAGCATAGGCTTCACGAGGCGGTACTCGGATCGCAAGTCGCCCATTCCCGGAATTCCGATGACGACAGGTCCGGCTCCGCCCGTGTCGTCGAAGGCTATCCTACCGCCCTCTATCTGAGTAAACTGGGTCCGCGCATCGTTAGACGCCATGAACGATCCGATCCGTTGAGCAGCAATCCTATCGGCTGACTTCGAAAAGGAACCACGCACGGCGTTCCGCCTCGTCGGTCCAGGTATCGATCAGGCCGGAGGTCGCATTGTCCTTCGCCTGGTCGGCGACGTCCTTTGCGCGACGCAGCGACTCGACCATGTGAAGATTATCAGCGCGCAATTCCGCCAGCATGTCCTGCGGCGTGACGAACTCCGCGTCGTTGTCCTTGATCGTCTGGTGGCGGGCGATATCGCCGATCGATCGGATGGTCGTATTACCGGTCTTCCGGGCCCGCTCAGCCATAGCATCGGTAGCAGCGAGGATCTCCGCGGCTTGCTCGTCGAGAAGCAGGTGGTAGTCCCTGAAGTACGGGCCCGAGACATGCCAGTGAAAGTTCTTGGTCTTGAGGTAGACCGCATAGCTGTTCGCCAAAATGATCTTCAGCGCATCCGCGACCGTCATGGTCGCGCTTTCGTCCAGGTCAGATGGTGAAGGCGCGGTTTCAGCACTGGAGTCTGTCATCGCTTGGACTTCCTCGATGATGGCTTGCACAAGAGACCAGCGCCGATTCTTTCGCACGCTGAGGTATCGAAAATGAATTTACCTCAGGACGAAGTCCAATGACCGGTAACTATAGTTTCGATAGTTCAGGCGACCAGAAAGGAGCCTAGGGGCCCAGGTTCGCGCGCATCACGGTCACGGCGTTTAGCGGTGAAGCGAAGCTCATGCGTCCGGTCGAAAGCTGAGCACGAATGCCACGACCTTTTCTGCAGACATCTCACACGGCTTGAGTGAAGCCTTGCCCGCTGAGACGCGGTACAGGTTGAAGCTGACGATGTCGGTTCCAGCCAGCTCTCGGGCAAAAAGGCTGTTACGTCGGCCATCTTTGGAGCGGCGGACTGTAACGCCGAAGCGCCGGGCTTTGTAAGTGCCCTCGCTATATCCGTCCGGTAGCCTAGCGAAAGCCGTATCGAATTCTTTCTCCTCCATTTCACGTCACTGGTGGCCGTTCGATGGCGAGTAGCTGGTCGAGCCCGCCTCTGGCATCGAGGGCATGGAGTTCGTCAGAGCCGCCCACATGCGTGCCGTTGATGAATATCTGCGGCACGGTGCTTCGACCTGAGACGTCGATCATCGCTTTTCGGTTTGACGCACTAGCCTCGATGTCGACTTCCGTGAACGCCACCCCCTTTTTTGTAAGCAGCGCTTTCGCTCGGCGGCAGTATGGGCACCAACTCGTGACATAGAGGAGGACCTCTGGCTTCATTTTTCATCTCCAATCGTTGACGCGTGACGTGAGTCCTTCGCGGCAGAACCTAAGTATCACCGCGACTCGCGAATGGCTGGGAGCGAGGGCGCAAAACTACGTGACGGCTGATTTGAGGAAGGCCGCAAGATCCAGGTCATCACGCAGCCATTTTCCTGACCGCATCCAGCACCCGGTCTTGCCGGTATGGCTTGGAAAAGAACGGAATATCCGGTGGGACAACAGCCTCTTCCGGCCACGGCCTTCCGGACGTGATTATGATCTGAATGGTCGGCCATTTGTTTCGAATACGGATGGCCAGCATGATGCCGTCGATGCCGCCCGGCATGTCCACGTCGGTGAAGACGACACGGATGTCGCGCCGTTCTTCCAAAGCCACGAGCGCAGCAGAGGCATCTGATGCTTCAAGCACTTCGAAGCCGGCTTCTTCAATCATGTCCGATGCAAAGAGACGGAGAAGTGGCTCATCTTCCACGACAAGCACCACTGGTTTGTTCATTCCACACACGTACTCCATCAAGCCTGGACCAACTGGCGCATAGAGGCATGCAGGTCCGCCGCGAGGCCTTCTGGATCGTAGCGAAGATCGACGCCACCAGTACCGACCAAACCGATGCTGATTAGCTTCGAGCCGAAGCCTTTACGCGTCGGCGGCACAACGGGAGGTCCGCCCTGCTCTCGCCACTGGATCTTCAGCAGATCGCCGTCCTGGCTGTCTTCGACGCCCCAAGACAGCGACACCTTCCCATAGTCGTTCGTCAGAGCGCCGTACTTGCAGGCGTTCGTCAGAAGTTCGTGCACGATGAGCGAAAAGGACAGCGCCGCTCTTGGCCCTAGCGCCACGGGCAATCCAGCCATTCTAACCCGATCCGAAAATCCGATCGCTTCTATGACGGTCGCCGCAACAGCTTGGAGATCAGCCTGTGTCCAGCTTGTCTGGAGCAGGGCGTCGTGTGCTGCGCTCAACGCCATCAGCCGACGCTCGAAGGCGTAAACAGCATCGCGGTCGGTGACGGTTCGCAAGGTTTGGCTCGCGATAGCCTGAACCATGGTGAGCGTATTCTTCAGGCGATGCGCGATTTCACCATTTACGATGTGCTGGCGCTGCTCGGCACGATGCCGAGCGACCCCTGCTTCAAGTCGGTCTGCAGCGCTCCGCAAGAATGCAATCTCTTCGGCGGTCCAGAGCCGGGGGATGCCGCAATGCACAAAGAAAACGGCAATTGTCTTGCCCTGATCGCGCACTGGCATGTCGATCACTGCGCGAATACCAATACGCAACGCGCCATCGAGATTGTGCAGCGCGCGCTCGTCAGACAGGGCGTCCCTAACTATCAGAGGGTCGCCATCGACGAGTGGCTTGTGCAAACTCCCAAACTCGTCAAGCCGGTGTCGACCGGCGATGCTCATCACACCCGGTGCGGTCCAGTGTGTTTCAACGTTGATCGTCTCAACGTCATGGTCGACGGTTCCAAACCCGGCTCGGTCCGTGGCGAGGGTCCGACCAACGATGGCAGAGGTGCCAGACGTCATCTCCTCTGTGCCGCTACTGCTGCGGATTACCTCACCGATCTCAACAAGAGCGGTCTGGAGTTCAGTTAGGCGCTCGCTAGCCTTGGCGATTCGACGCAGTTCGAGATTCTCGCTGGCGAGACGGGCAAGCGCCTGGAGCATCGCCCTTTCCATCTCGCTCAGCCCTGCCGGCCGCGGAGCGGTATCGATAACACACAGCCGACCGACTACCGCCCCGGATCGAAGGACTAGCGGCGCGCCAGCATATGCCCTGAAGTGCTTTTCGCCGGTGACAAGTGGATTGCGTTTCGTTCGCGCATCGGCTGTCAAATCGACGATCTCTAGGAGGTCGCCTTTGTCGATGTCGATCCGACAGACCGAATGTTCGATATCCGTCTCGCACACGTCGAGCCCGTACTTGGCCTTGAACCATTGTCGGTCGGTGTCGAGAAGCGTGATCAGAGCGATAGGAACGCCACAGGCCTTGGCCGCAACGAACACGAGATCGTCGAAGGACTGCTCGTCCGGTGTGTCGAGAACCATGAGTTCAGCAAGCGCTTTCGCTCGCTGAACCGCCCCCGCGTCGGCCGCACTGGCGCTCAGGCTCAGCACGTCAATGTCCTTGCACGCGAGGCGGCCGCTGCCGCGCCGATGTCCCAGCCGTAAGCTTCCCCGATCGGCAGACACCCCATAAGTAGAACTTTCTGGCATGTTC
>NZ_JAXOFT010000046.1:0-4158 GCF_036409385.1 Thermomonas sp. LB-4
TAACAATTCATTCAAGCCGACGCCGCTTCGCGGCGCGGCTTAACTCAGGTGTTAGCCTTCACAGGAGGGTTCATGCGCATCCCAGCCGCAATTTTGCTTATATCACTCATCTCAGGCTGCACGTCGCAGACCGAAGACGTGCCGGAAGCCGTTGTTTCCGCGCCTGCGCCAACAGCTGCAACAGAAATTCAACCAACGTCTGTACCTGCACCCGTAACAGAAGAACAACCAGCTTCTGCTCCACTTGGCTGGGTGCCAGATCAAGCTTGCAACTTCATTGGCAAGGACTTTGGGGTAGAAATACGCCCCTACCAAAATGAATATGAAGATGAGTACAGTTGCTCTACGCCGTACAAGAATCTTCAAGAGGCCGTAAATCTACCTAACAACCTCGCTTACTACGTCACAGGGAATCGTGACCTGGCAACTGAGGTCAAGCTCGTTCTGAACATCAATGAGCCTTCCAAACAGGCCTACGCAAAGGGACAGCTTAAAAAGTTCTCTGCTGCTGTCGCCAAAGCAGCCACAGGCGCAGGCCTTCCATCTGAGATTTCTAACGCAATCACAAGCGGCACGCCAAAGATTCACGATGGCGCTGGATACCGGCAAGAGCTAAAACGCGACAACTGGCCCACTGGAAAAGGCTACGAGCTTCACTTCATAGTTACAAAAGTGGGTGAAGGCTAACAATTCGTCCAAGCCGACGCCGCTTCGCGGCGCGGCTTAACTCAGGTGTTAGGCGGCGGAGGCGGGTTAATGGCTACCGAAAGCGAGCTCTTGGAACTAGCGCGGATCAATGGTCGCGTGTGCCCACAGCCGAGCCATTGGAATCGTCTCTATCAGTTGCTGCCGAACCGCCGCCAGGTAGGAAGCAGCTGGGAGCCCCCTCTGCCGCTAATCTTGGCTGCGTGGTGGGATGCTCCTGACACTTCCAAGGCTGCTCGGCTACAGGAGCACATCAGTTGGGCGGTAGCGCATGGCGCCGGTGACAAGGTCCACGCTTATCTATCAGGGCTGGCCGAGATAGAGTGGCATCATGCGGGTGATTAGCCGCTCGCCTAACAATTCGTCCAAGCCGACGCCGCTTCGCGGCGCGGCTTAACTCAGGTGTTAGCCACCAAGGTACCATGAAAACCATAGCCGCATATTTAGTTCTAGTATTTTTTGCAGGCACTGCACTTTCAGAGTCTATTTCTGAAAATTTAGCTTGGAATAAAGAATTTTCCAGTGAATCAGTGCATGGTGTTTTTGTACTTTGTAAAAGCAGTAGTAATTCCTGTACAACAAATAATGCAACACGTGCATCTACGGCCTATATTCCAGCATCAACATTCAAAATTCCCAATGCTCTCATAGGCCTTGAAACCGGCGCCATAAAAGATGCGCGGCAGGTTTTCAAATGGGACGGCAAGCCCAGAGCCATGAAGCAATGGGAAAAAGACTTAACGCTAAGGGGCGCTATACAAGTTTCTGCTGTTCCGGTATTTCAACAAATTGCCAGAGACATTGGCAAAAAAAGAATGCAAAAATACCTTAACCTTTTTTCATATGGCAACGCCAATATAGGCGGAGGCATTGACAAATTTTGGCTAGAAGGTCAGCTTAGAATCTCAGCAGTCAATCAAGTTAAATTTTTAGAGTCGCTTTACCTAAATAATTTGCCAGCATCTAAAGCAAACCAACTTATAGTAAAAGAGGCAATAGTTACAGAAGCAACTCCAGAATATATAGTGCATTCAAAAACCGGGTATTCCGGTGTGGGCACAGAATCAAATCCTGGTGTCGCTTGGTGGGTTGGTTGGGTAGAAAAAGGAACTGAGGTTTACTTTTTTGCATTTAACATGGACATAGACAATGAGAGTAAGTTGCCGTCAAGAAAATCCATTCCAACGAAAATCATGGCAAGTGAAGGTATCATCATTGGTGGCTAACAAGGCGCTCAAGGCCGTGGCTGCGCCACTGGACGTCTCCAATCGGCGCATGCTTCGCATTTTGCGCGCCGCTTGTAGCCGCCCCTTAGCTTTGCGTTAGACATCATGAGGGTAGCGGTGACCATCGAAATTTCGAACCAACTATCAGAGGTGCTAAGCGTCATTGAGCGCCATCTGGAATCAACGTTGCTGGCCGTGCATTTGTACGGCTCCGCAGTGGATGGCGGCCTGAAGCCATACAGCGATATTGATTTGTTGGTTACTGTGGCCGTAAAGCTTGATGAAACGACGCGGCGAGCATTGCTCAATGACCTTATGGAGGCTTCGGCTTTCCCTGGCGAGAGCGAGACGCTCCGCGCTATAGAAGTCACCCTTGTCGTGCATGACGACATCATCCCGTGGCGTTATCCGGCTAAGCGCGAGCTGCAATTTGGAGAATGGCAGCGCAATGACATTCTTGCGGGTATCTTCGAGCCAGCCATGATCGACATTGATCTAGCTATCCTGCTTACAAAAGCAAGAGAACATAGCGTTGCCTTGGTAGGTCCGGCAGCGGAGGAATTCTTTGACCCGGTTCCTGAACAGGATCTATTCGAGGCGCTGAGGGAAACCTTGAAGCTATGGAACTCGCAGCCCGACTGGGCCGGCGATGAGCGAAATGTAGTGCTTACGTTGTCCCGCATTTGGTACAGCGCAATAACCGGCAAAATCGCGCCGAAGGATGTCGCTGCCGACTGGGCAATAAAACGCCTACCTGCCCAGTATCAGCCCGTCTTACTTGAAGCTAAGCAAGCTTATCTGGGACAAAAAGAAGATCACTTGGCCTCACGCGCAGATCACTTGGAAGAATTTATTCGCTTTGTGAAAGGCGAGATCATCAAGTCAGTTGGTAAATGATGTCTAACAATTCGTTCAAGCCGACCGCGCTACGCGCGGCGGCTTAACTCCGGCGTTAGGGCGCAGGGATAGATCCGAAGGGGCCGGATGCTTGATCTCGTAACCACATCGTTCTACATCAAGTCGCCGGCCTTCGATAAGGCTGCGTTTGAACACCACTCTTCTGAACTTTTCGACGAGTGGGAAGCGCAAGTAGAAGCCCACCTGTTGCTTCCGGACTACGCGCTATCGCTAGTACTTGAAGAGGGCTCCATCAAGGGCCGAGCGAGGATTGGCGCTTACGCCGCCGCCTTCTACTTTGGCATCGGAGCATACGGAGACTTCATGTCGGGTCTTGGAACCGTGCGAGATCAAGCTGTCTATGTCAGCAATATTCTGTTCGATCAGGCAAAGAGCGAGTTTTCCTGTAGTAGTGAGCGCGGCAACACAAAGCGTACCGGTGGAGAGATCATCTATTTGCAACGTCTCTTCGAGCGGGTGCAGGCGGGCGCGCTTACCCCGGCCCAGGCAATCGAAGATGTGAGACAGCGCTGGGGCGAGGAGGCTGCGTCCTCGCCAGCGTTCATGCAAGAACTAGCCGCCAATTTGGAGGTCGCGCCCAAGTTTCCTGAGCAGCTTACCCTGGCGGATGAGTCATGGCCCGACTGTCTTGATCTTGAGCCACTGGGTAAAGACCCGGGTCCCAAAGCTCCACGTCGTCCAGACCCACCCATACCGCAGCACTATCGGATCGAGATATGGCGACCAAGCAAAGGCGAGAAAAAAAAGGTCAAGCTCACCAAGGTGCGGTAGCCTTGCACCCTAACAATTCATTCAAGCCGAACCCGCTTCGCGGGTCGGCTTAATTCAAGCGTTAGGCACCACATCAACCTAATCGAGGCGCGTATGAGCGGAGCAGTCGTAATCGTCAGCTATCGTGCACTTCCGGAGCGTGTGGACACAGCCAAACGCGAGATTGGCACTCTCATCGCTGCCGTCCAGGCCATTGAGCCAGATTGCGGCGGCATCACCATGCTCCAGGACGCAAGCGACCCGACTCGCTTCACGCTGATCGAGTACTGGCCAAGTCAAGAGACTTTTCTTGGGCCGCACATGCAGCAACCACACATTCAATCCTTCATCCAAAGCGCCGGCGCCTTCCTCGCGGGGCCGCCGGATATCTCGTTCTGGCATCCCGTCGGTGGTGCCTAACAATTCATTCAAGCCGACGCCGCTTCGCGGCGTCGTGGTAACGTCCTCGCATCCGTCCGTTCCAGCTTCGGCTACCCTGCCGCAGCGGCGCGGCTTAATTCAGCAACTGTCTTGTGATCCAGCCGTTCAGGCCAAGAGC
>NZ_JAXOFT010000047.1:0-4101 GCF_036409385.1 Thermomonas sp. LB-4
GCGCGCAGATGGCAGGCTCTTGGCCTGAACGGCTGGATCACAAGACAGTTGCTGAGTTAAGCCGGCCCGCCCAAGGCGAACCGGGTGGCGCCGAGACCGCGAAGCGGGCTCGGCTTGAACGAATTGTTAGGCCGCACTGTCGTCACTCTCTTCCCCGTCTTCTTTGTACGGCGATTCAAATGGTTCTACGAACAACCCTGAGTTTGAAGCCAGTTGCTCGGCGGCAAGACTAGCGTGCGGAACGCCTATGTACATGTAATAGTCCCATCCAATATGTATGAATGCATCTGGCCCTTCCAGCCTGCACCAGAAGTCCTCGCGCAGAAGAGAAGAAAGCGTTGTGGCTATTCTTGGAAGAGATAGCTGCTCCCCGTTGGCGGGGGCAAGTGGCGTTTCAAAATGGTTCTCAAGTCCGCTGACTGTCAGCGAGCTAACGCCACAGTCCTGAAGAAACGTCAAGGCAGTCATTACGTATGCACGTTCCACTCGCTCGTATTCTTCATTCGTCAGTACGACGCCATTGAACGTTTCTCCAATGTCGCTGAAAGCCGTCCAGTCGTCACCCAGATATGCACCGTTCTCAGCGCGAAGCGCTGGGTTGTACTTGGTTACACGGAATTCGAGCATGTTGGTTTGTGCGGCCTAACGCCTGAGTTAAGCCGCGCCGCGAAGCGGCGTCGGCTTGAAGGAATTGTTAGGCCGCAGCGCGTTTGCGCCGCCAACCTAGCCACAAACCCACCGCATGAAGCCCAAGCAGGGTAAACGCTGAACCATAGCCCGCGAGAACATACGAATGGCCAAGCTCCGATACGACCGCGGGGCCCACATATGGATCATTGATTGGCTCAAGGGTAGCCAAGACGAGGAACAATGACACGGGGAGCAAAGAGAGGCCCAAGAGGAGGCGATAGCGACCAGCTAGCAACGCAGCAGTGCCCGCTAAGACCGCGGTTGACCAAAGCTGGGGAACTGTAGCCACCTTGTCTGACACCTCTGCCATTGCCGAGAACGGTGCGAGAGCTAGAAGTAATAGGAGCGAGCGCCAGTAAGTTTTCATGCGGCCTAACACCTGAGTTAAGCCGCGCCGCGAAGCGGCGTCGGCTTGAAGGAATTGTTAGGCCGCAGCGCGTTTGCGCCGCCAACCTAGCCACAAACCCACCGCATGAAGCCCAAGCAGGGTAAACGCTGAACCATAGCCCGCGAGAACATACGAATGGCCAAGCTCCGATACGACCGCGGGGCCCACATATGGATCATTGATTGGCTCAAGGGTAGCCAAGACGAGGAACAATGACACGGGGAGCAAAGAGAGGCCCAAGAGGAGGCGATAGCGACCAGCTAGCAACGCAGCAGTGCCCGCTAAGACCGCGGTTGACCAAAGCTGGGGAACTGTAGCCACCTTGTCTGACACCTCTGCCATTGCCGAGAACGGTGCGAGAGCTAGAAGTAATAGGAGCGAGCGCCAGTAAGTTTTCATGCGGCCTAACGCCTGAGTTAACGCGCACCGCTGCGCGGGGTTACAGGTGCGACGCTGCTACGAAGCGGTGTCGCGTTGAACGAATTGTTAGGTTGCAAGCCGAGGAACTGGAACATGCCAACGACATACGAGATTGACCGCGTTGCCGACTTGCTGCGCGTGCCGATTGAGCGACGTACGGCGTGCCTGCGCGAGGTGGAATACGCGCTGGCGTTGCACGAATTGGCATTTGGCGAGAAGGCGGCGGATGTTGAAATTGGCCCGATGCGCTGGACTGACGACGGCGACAAAACCTGCACGCTGCACGACGCTAGCGGGAAGCCGGTGTTGACGCTGGAAGTCACGAGCAAGTCTGACATGCAACCTAACGCTTGAGTTAAGCCGACGTGCGTAGCGGAGCCAACAACATGGCAAGCTCTACCTGCCATGTTGTTGGTGGAGCGAAGCGCGTTCGGCTTGAACGCATTGTTAGGCGTTATCCGCCGACTCCATGGACTAGCGGCACAAAACGCTCGCCGAACTGTCCCATTGCTGCTCCTAGCCCCAGGAGATCAACCGCAGCCGCATCATGCTGGCCGATGGCTGCGAACACTAAAATGCAATCTGAGCCGACGCGAAAGGAGTCTGGTGTGAACCTCCCCGACTCTGGATCTAGAAGCAGTGGAAAACTCTGCTCATATGCCGCAAGAACCGCAAGCTTACGCAAGTCAAGCTCAAAGACGGGGTAGTAGTGGGGAACAAACTTTAGCTCCACAATGGCTGCAACGGTGCGGTCCTTGAGGACAATAATGTCCGGGACAAAGCAGCCATGCCGCTCCACATTGATCTGCGGCTCGCAAAGAATGAGGTGATCCGGCAGCCTTGACCTTAGCTCCGCATAGATAAGCGAGTGCAGCGTGCACTCTGAGTTGATCAGTCCATGCTGGTAAGCGTCACACGCAGTGAACCAAGCTTGCTGAATTGCGACAGAGATAGTCATGACGCCTAACACCTGAATTAAGCCGCGCCGCGAAGCGGCGTCGGCTTGAATGAATTGTTAGGTGCGCTCACCGCCATCTGTGGACGCCGCTTTTGCCTCACGAAGTATGGCAAGGCCGCCCCTGACCACCAACGCCGAGATCAGCAGGCCAATAACCAGATCTGGTATGTGTGAGGCCGTTACCGCCACCAAGATGCCGGAAAGAATGACCCCGAGGTTAGCCAGCACGTCATTGGTTGAAAATATCCATGAAGCGCGCATGTGAACCTCACCCTTGCGGTGCTTTGTGAGCAAAGCAAGGCAAGTGAGATTTGCAACAAGTGCAAGACTGCCGAAGCTGAGCATAAGAACGCTCTCTGGCTCGTTGCCGAGCAAGAAGCGGCGGCAGACCTCAGCGAGAACTCCGAGACCTAACAGGATTTGAACGAAGCCGCTGGTGCGGGCGGCGCGGGCCTTGAGCGAGAGAGCACGACCAACGGCGTACAAGCTGATGCCATAGACAAAGGCATCCGCAAGCATGTCCAGCGAGTCTGCGAGCAGTCCGGTCGACTCTGCGACCAAGCCAGCCGCGAACTCAACAGCGAACATGACCGCGTTGATGCCGAGAAGAATTCGGAGAACCCTCAACTCTGCTTTTGTCTTGGCTTCAAACTCGCAGCCGCAGTCTGCCATGTGCGCACCTAACACCTGAGTTAAGCCGCGCCGCGAAGCGGCGTCGGCTTGGACGAATTGTTAGGGCGCGTGCCCCGAACCGTCACGCGCCGCCACGATGTACGGCTGAAGCTGACGCCAAGGGTACCGACGACCCTCAGGCCAAGGAAGCCGGAATAGCGGACGAGGCCTGCGGCGAAGAATCGCTTGCACCAACCATTCTTCGTTGAAGCCCTGCCACTCGCCTGCAGTATCCCAGAGGTTCCAGTGGACTACCGGGTGAACCTCATCGAACAGGATGCGTTGGATCTCCGGCAAGCCGAAGCGAGAGGCGGCGCACACGCGAGCCACCCGCTCCCATTCCGGCTCTGTATCCAAGTACAGGTCTGAAAGGGCGCTCCAAAGCGGCCGCCGCTCTTCGACTTCGTCTGCGGTGAACTCCATTTAGCGCCCTAACACCTAAGTTAAGCCGCACCGCGTAGTGGAGCCAAGCACATGGCAAGCTGTACCTGCCATGTGCTTGGTGTAACGAAGCGGTGTCGGCTTGAACGCATTGTTAGGCCGCAGCCCCGCTGCCCGCAAGCTCCAGCGCACGATCGGTGGACAACGGTCCGTTGATCTCTGGGTCAGTGCACTCCGCCAGATCATCTGCCACGGACGGATCCGAGAATGTGATCCGCCCTGCAAGTTGTAGCGCATCAGCCGTATAAGCAAGTTCCGCCGCAGACAGCTGCCCCGACGCGAACAAGCGACAAAGAAATGCGAGGCCAGGACGGTCCAGCACCATGTCCAAGTCCTCCGTTACCGCTACAGCGGCCGAAGCGCCACGCTGAGCTAGTGCATGAGAATGCACCGCCAGTTCCTCCGCGATCTGTGCCGAAAACTCGGACGCGGGCAACTGACCGGAAAGAAGGTTGGCGATTGAGGAAATTCTCATGCGGCCTAACGCCTTATGTCTTCAGTTTCCCCTAGCCTAAGAGCCGAGAGCCCGGCG
>NZ_JAXOFT010000048.1:0-3206 GCF_036409385.1 Thermomonas sp. LB-4
GTCAAGCCGCCGAAGGTTCTACTTTTGAAATGTCTGCTTGACGGGGAAGCTTACGGACCCGCAACGCCGCATCCGCGACACCTCCGGCCAGGACCAGGCCGTGGCCAACCCGTCCCGATCCCTTCGCCGCAGAACGGCCTCGCGCGCGCGCAGTACTGGGTGGAGCTGGAAAGCGCCGGCGACGCGGCCGCTTACAAGCGCTATCTGGACAACTGTTCCGAGCGGCAGCGCAGCGCCGGCCGTTTCGAGCGGCCTGCCAACACCCGCCTGCGCAAGGTGATGGAATGGCTGGAGTTCCGCCAGGTCGTGCCCGGCGACGTGCGCCTGCAGATGTGGCTGGCGTTCGCCTTCCTGCTGGTCTGCCTGCTCAATACCGTGGGCCTGCTGCTGGCCAAGTTCCTGCGCCGCAGCGGCGAGATCGGCGTGCGCCGCGCTGGGCGCATCGCGGATGGAGATCTTCAAGCAGTGCCTGGTGGAAGCCGGCACGGTCGGCGTCGCCGACGGCTGGCGCATCGAGGTGCTGGACCGCGGCAGCGGCATGAACGAGGCGGTATTGGCCAATGCCTTGCTGCCGTTCCATTCCACCAAGCGCCACGGCACCAGCCTGGGGCTGGCGTTGGCGCGGGAAATCGCCGAGGCCCACGGCGGCCGCATCGCCCTGCTCAACCGTGACGGCGGCGGCCTGTGCGTGTCGATGGTGCTGCCGGCCTAGGTCGGCGTCACCGTGGTCGCCGCGCGCCGGCGTACCGGCGACGCGCCCACCATCATCCCGCTGCCTGCACCGCCCAGTAACCCAGCAGCAGCGCACCGGCCGCGACCTCCGCCACCAGCCCCGTGCGCAGCAGCGCCCGCGCCCGGCCCTTCTGCAGGCGCAGCGCGATCACGCCGACAAGCAGCAGCAGGGCATAGCCGATGGCCCATGCGAACCATGCGATGCCAACGCCAATGCAGCCGAAGTTCTCGCAGTAGGTGCGCCATAGGCGGATGCCCGACAGCGCGAGCGCAAGCGCGCCAATCGCATGGGTCGCCGCCAGCAGGCGCGGGGCCAACTGCAACAGGCGCGGCGGCAGAATCGCCACGCGCACTCAGCCCTGATGCTTCACCGGGCGACGCCAGCCATCCACGGTTTCCTGCCTGGGCCGTGCCAGCGTCAGCTTGCCCGCCGGCGCATCCTTGCCGATCACCGAACCGGCACCGATGGTCGCGCCTTCGCCGATGGCGACCGGCGCCACCAGTGAACTGTTGGAACCGATGAAGGCGTTGTCGCCGATGGTGGTGGTGGACTTGTTCACTCCGTCGTAGTTGCAGGTGATGGTGCCGGCGCCGATGTTCACCCCGGCGCCTACCACCGCATCTCCGAGGTACGTCAGGTGATTGGCCTTGCTGCCACGTCCCATGCTCGTCTTCTTGGTTTCGACGAAATTCCCCACGTGCACGCCCTCCGCCAGCACCGTGCCCGGCCGCAGCCGCGCGTAGGGACCGATGTGCGCACCGCCCTCGCAGACCGCACCGTCGATGTCGCAATGGGCGGCCACCACCGTGCCGGCTCCGATGCGCGCATCCTTGATCCGGCAGAACGGGCCGATGCGGACCCGGTCGCCCAGCACCACCTCACCCTCGAACACCACGCTGGCGTCGATCTCGACATCGCATCCCACGGCGACGCTGCCGCGGATGTCGATCCGCGCCGGATCGGCCAAGCGCGCGCCCTGCAGGCACAGCGCCCGCGCCTGGCGCAGCTGGAATGCGCGCTCCAGCTGGGCAAGCTGCCAGGGATCGTTGGCCCCTTCGGTTTCCACGGGATCCTCGACAATGACGATCTCGGCCGCGGCATATTCGCGCGCGGCCGCCCCGAATACGTCGGTCAGGTAGTACTCGCCCTGCGCGTTGTCGTTGCGAAGCGCCTCCAGCCACCCGCGCAGGGTTCCCGCCAGGGCGGCGATCACGCCCGTATTGACCAGATGGATCCGCCGCTGTGCCGCGTCCGCGTCCTTGTGCTCGACGATGGCGGCGACATGGCCTTCGCTGTCGCGCACGATCCGCCCGTAGCCCGTCGGGTCGGCCGGCTCCGCGGCCAGCACGGCAAGCGGTCTGGGTGCATTCAGCAGCCGGCGCAGGGTGGCCGCGGTGATCAAGGGCACGTCCCCGTACAGCACCAGCACGCGCGCATCGTCCGGGATCCCCGGCATCGCCTGCTGCACGGCATGGCCGGTGCCGAGCTGGCGCGACTGCTCGGCCCAATGCAGGTCAGCCTGGCCGGCAAACGCCGCGCGGACTAGCTCGCCGCCATGACCGAACACCACGTGGATGCCGGCCGGTGCCAGCTCCCGCGCCGCCGCGATCACGTGCGCCAGCATGGGTCGGCCTGCGATCGCCTGCAGCACCTTGGGCAATGCCGATTTCATCCGTTTGCCCTCGCCGGCAGCAAGGATCACGACGTGCAGCGGCGGGGCGGGCGGAGTGGGCATGTCGGGATTTCCTGCGGAGACTGCCGCGATTCTAGCGGTCGCAGGCGCATGTCCGCTGGGTCACAATCGCCATCATGAGTCTGCGTCGCCACCTTGGGGGATATGCCGCGGTCGGCCTGCTGCAATGGCTGGTCGAATACGCGGTCATGCTGGCGCTGAGCCAGTGGGTGATGCCGGTCGCGCCGGCCAACGTCGCCGGCCGCATCTCCGGAGCCTTGCTCGGCTTCTGGCTGAACGGCAAGTGGACGTTTGCCGGCGAAGGACATCAGCTGGGCAGGCGGGCCATCCGGCGATTCCTGGTCATGTGGCTGGTCCTGACCACGCTCAACACGGCGGCAGTCGACATCGTCGACCACTACGCAGGCCTGGCTGCCGCGCAATCGCTGAAGCCCCTGGCCGACGTCCTGTGCGCAGGGCTGGGATTTCTGTCCTCCCGGCACTGGGTCTACCGGGTCCACTGAAGAGATCCGTCGCCCCGCCTCGGTTCCCGTCGTTGGCACGGCGGAATCGTGCATCCGCGCCTGCCGGCGATCCTCGACGTCCGGACGAGGCGTTTGATTCTCCATTGGGAGCAACAGACCCCCCGGTCTTTTGATCTGGGTTTTTGCGGGACAAGGGTCCTGGCGCTGAGCTGTTGCGGGTGGGGGCTGTGGGTTGCGTGGGGGACGGCATTGGTTGGGGGAGATTTTCCCCGGTGCAAAGACAAAACCCCAGCTCATTGAGCTGGGGTTTTGCGGG